>JAROBA010000008.1 GCA_029432815.1 Pontiellaceae bacterium B1224
CAGATCGGCGCATTGGTGCGGCGCTGAATGAAGTCGCCCCCCGCACGGGGGGCGTGGATTGAAACAACGGGTAAGGCTGCTGGCCCTTTGTGTTGTGACGTCGCCCCCCGCACGGGGGGCGTGGATTGAAACGCTCCTCCGCTGTGCGCATCTGCGACGCCCTTAGTCGCCCCCCGCACGGGGGGCGTGGATTGAAACATCGACAAAAACAGGCACCTCTTCGAAAAGCCCCGTCGCCCCCCGCACGGGGGGCGTGGATTGAAACCTTAGCGGGTTCTGGAAAGTGAAGGCGATTGAATCTGGAGTCCGGTCTGATGCTTTTTATACCTTCTTAAATTGGGAGCAACATTTTGACGGTTATCTGCATGATGTGTATCTTTCAGCCTTTAAATTATGACTAGAGGATACGAATGGGCGAACGACGGTTTTCGAGGGTGGCAGTGCTGAAGGGCGGGGTTTCTTCTGAGCGGGAGGTTTCGCTGAAGTCGGGGGCTGCAATTGCGCAGGGATTGCGTGAGGGCGGTTATGATGTGACTGAAATCGATATTGTGTTGGAGGATTTTCGGATTCCCGAAGGTGTCGAGGCGGTTTTTGTGGCGCTGCACGGTCGGTTCGGCGAGGACGGCGAAATTCAGGGAAAGCTGGCGGAGCTCGGTATTCCTTTCACGGGATCGGGTGCGGAGTCGAGTCGCATTTCATTTGATAAAGTGCTGACCCGTGAATGTTTGGCAAAACACGGGGTTCCGCTTCCGGCGGGCGAGGTGATTACTTTTTCCAAAGATCGGAACATTCCGGTTCCGCTGGTGGTAAAACCGCCGCGTGAAGGGTCGAGTGTCGGGTGTCATCTGGTTTTTGAAGAGTCAGAATGGGAGACCGCCTTTGCGGATGCGGTTTCGTTTTCGCCGGATGTGCTGGTGGAGGAATACATTCCCGGTCGCGAATTGACGGTTGGTGTGGTGGGCGGTCAGGTGCTGCCGGTGGTTGAGATTAAGCCGAATGGCGAGTGGTATGATTTTGAAGCAAAATATATTACGGGCGACACCTCGTATGTCTGCCCGGCGGAACTGGAGCCGGAGCTGGTGGCGGAGCTGCAGTCGATTGCGTTGAAAACGTTCCAATGTCTGGAAGCTTCAACCTTTGGCCGCGTGGATTTCCGCCTGTCGCCGGAAAATAAGCCCTATGTGCTGGAGCTGAATGCCATTCCCGGCTTTACGGCGACGAGCCTGCTGCCGAAAGCGGCCCAGGCCGCCGGAATCGGTTTTTCCGAGCTTTGCTGTCGCATCATGGAGCAGGCTCATCTATAGTGCGCAAATTCATTCAGGGACTAGCGAATGGCCGCACGTAAGAAGACAACAACACGAAAAAAACCGCATTATGTCAGGGCGAAAAACCGCAAGGGGGCAGAGTCGACCACTGTGGCGCGGCGCTCGATTACTATTATCCTTTTTCTGCTGATCATTGTAGGCATGCTTTTCGGGATCAAAAAGGGATTCGACTGGATTGAAGCCAAGTTGTTTGCCGAGAACCCGCGCTTTGAAATTCAGCATCTGGTAGTTTCGTGCGACGGCAGGCTGACCGAAGATAATATTCGGGAATACAGTGGTTTGGGTGAGGGGATGAACCTTTGGGAGTTCTCGTTCAAAGACATCGAGGAAAAGTTGCTGGACGTTTCCCGCATTGAATCGGTTCATCTGGAGCGGAAACTGCCGAATACATTAATTATCCAGGTGAAAGAGCGCGTGGCCGTTGCCCGGATTGAGGGTGTGAAGAAGCGTGCATTGCCTTTTCGTGTGGATCGCTACGGTTATGTCATGGCACCTTCGAGTAAGTCTAATAATCTCCCTCTAATTAAGGGTTTGAATGTTAAATTACTGATCGGAGATCCGATAGAGCTTTCGGATTTGGAAACGGCGCTCAAGATTATCGGCATGTGCGACAGTACCAGTTATCTGCGTGATTACATTCGGATCGAAAGTCTGGATTTCGTGTATTCCGATTTTATTGATATGCGGCTGACCGGAGCGCCGGGAAAACCGATTCGAGTTCGCATGCCGCGTTTTTCGCTTAAACCTAAACTGCAGAATTTGGCCACGGTGATCAAGATTGCCAATGGACAGGGCCGGCAGGTGAAGGAAGTGGATCTGACGCTCGATTCGGCCAAAGTGCCTGTGACCTACTACTGATTCGGGGATTCTCATGGCACTTGAAGCAACGGCAGTTTTGGAAATCGGCACAAGCACCGTCCGGGTGATGGTCGGCGAGGTTCGCGATGATAACGTAGTCTCGGTGATCGGGATCGGCGAAACGGAATCGCGCGGCATTCGTAAGGGTGAAATTATTAATCGCGACGATGCCATTAAGTGCGTGCGCGCGGCCATCAAAGCGGCCGAGGAAAACCGGCGTAAAAGTATTCATTCTGTTCTGTTGGTCACTTCCGGCGGACAGGCGCAGGCCAAGAAAAGCACGGGTATTCATAAACTCGTCGATCCGGCCGATAATCAGCTTTCCGAAGTGGATGAGCATGATGTGGCGGAGGTTGTTGAGGTGGCCCGCAAGGTGTCCTTGTCGGAAAACCGGATCAAACTGCACACGCTTCAGCAGTATTTTCAGGTGGATGATATGGTGAATGTCACCAATCCGATCGGCATGGCCGGCGAAGAGCTGCGGGTGGATATGATTACCATCCATGGCAAGCGCAGTGCCGTGGATAATTTCCGAAAGATTGTTGATGATGCGCCGATTGTGTGCAACGACGCGGTGTTCAGCGGTCTCTGCTCGGCAATGGCCGTGGTGAGCGACGAACAGAAAAAAGCGGGCGTGCTCGTGGTTGATATCGGCGGGGGGACCACTGATTTTACACTGTACCACGATGGATTTATTCAGGCGGCCGGTTCGTTTGCCGTTGGCGGAAACCATATCACGAACGATATTTCGGTCGGGCTGCAGATTCCGTTGGGACAGGCGGAACTGGTGAAGAAAAAGGATGGAAGCGCCCTGACCAATCTGATGGAACGCGATCATAATATTTCCATTCCGGCGGCATCGCAGGGCTTTAGCGGCAAGATGGTGCGCGCGGTGACCCTCAACACCATTATTAATTGCCGGATGGAGGAAATTTTCCAGCTGGTGAAGGATCAGATCGATTTGCAGTGTCCGAACGTTCCTCTGAGTGCCGGCGTTCTTTTGACGGGCGGCGGCTCGTTTCTGAACGGAGCCCGCGATCTGGGCCAGAAAGTATTCAACGTTCCGTGTACCCACGGGAAACCGTACGATGTGCATGGCTTGTCTTCCTCAAAAGACGGGCCGCTGTATGCCTGCCATGTCGGGGCCATTCGCTATGCTGCATCGCTGAACAAGCCGGTTGAAAAACGGTCGTTCGGCAGAAAACTACTTACTATCTTCTGGGGCAGTTCACATGACTGATCAGGCAACTGCAGAAAAAGGCGTTCGCGCCCCCCGTATGCTCGTGATGGGGGTTGGCAGCAGCGGTTCACGGGCCGTCTCGGCCATGATTTCTCTGAATCCGGAACTCGATGCGGTGGCCATTGATACCGATACGAAAGTGCTGGAGGCGCTGGATCTGGACCGTACCATTCATGTGGGCGCCACCATTACGCGTGGACTGAGTTCGGGTGGAGATGTTGAGCTGGGCCGTCAATCGATTGAAAAGGATTCTTCCAGTATTCGGAAACAGCTGAGGGAGGTTGATCTGCTCGTGATTGTGGCGGGCCTTGGCGGCGGAACCGGTTCCGGGGCTGTGCCGGTTATTACCCGAATTGCACGCGAAGCCGGCGCGCTGGTACTGATTATGGTGGCGATGCCGTTTAAATTTGAGGGGCCGAAAATTACCCGTATTGCCGAGGAATCGCTTAAACGTATCCGCAGTCATGCTGATGCGATTATTCGAATTCAGAATGAGCGTCTGGTCGACCGATCCGATAGCGACCTCCCGGCTGAAGAGGCTTTTGCCCGGAGCCATCAGGTGATGATGGATGCCGTTTTTTCGATTGGGCGGCTGCTCTCCCGTAATGGTATTTGCGGTCTTGATTTTGCGTCGATCCATACCATGTTGAGAAACTGCGATGGCTTCTGCCATTTTGCTTCGGCCGAAGGTGCCGGCAAGGATCGGGCGAAAGCGGTGGCCGATCATATTCTGACCCATCGGCTGCTGAACAAAGGTCGTATGCTGGAGAGTGCGGTTGGCCTTGTGGTCGGGCTGACGGGCGGTCGGGATCTGAAGCTCGATGAAATTGAATGTGTGATGAATCGCATCCATGAAAAGCTTCCGGCTGCTGTCTGGCTTAATTTCGGGGTGGCGGTTGATCCGGCTTTCGAAGGTCGTTTATCAGCTATCACGCTGGTGGCGGAGCAGTGGAAAGAGCCGTTGGTCGATGGCGGTAACCGCCAGATGGGGTTGAGCTTTAACAAAAACTCCGGGCAGGGCGAACTTCCGCTCGAAACAACGGGCAAGGGCGAGTTCACCTACACCGACCCGACGGTGCACAATAATCAGGATCTCGATGTGCCGACCTATATCCGCAAGGATATTAAACTTCCGAGATAGAGCAGTCGAAAGTCGGAAGGTCAAATGTCCAACGTCTGTCGACTTTAGACTTTAGACAGAGAGAAGACCTTCGACCCCTTTTGTTACTGCATAAAAAAGTTCGTGGCGCGTTCGATGCCGATGGTGCTGTCTTCTCCATGCCCGGGAAATATCTGAATTTCATCGGGGAGCTGCTTTAGCTTATTCAGCGAATCTTTCATGATTCGGGGATTGCCGCCGGGGAGGTCGGTGCGACCGCACGAACCTTTGAACAGCGTGTCGCCGGTTATCATGACGTTGTCTTCCGGGAAGAGCAGGCAGCATCCACCGGGCGTGTGCCCCGGGGTTTCCAATACCTGGAAATGCAGGTCTGCAATGTTCCAGTCTTTGGAGGTTTCCAACCATTGGATGTCGTCCGTTTCCGGTTTGCGGGGCAGGGGATAGTAGGGCGCTCCCTGATTCCGCTCGGAGAAGGCCCACTCCCAGTCTTTGGAATGCACGAGGATCGGAGCGGGGGCTTTATCATATAGATCGGCCAGCGCATTGATGTGGTCGTAATGCGTATGCGTCAAGACATAGGCGGCCACTTCGAGGCCCTGTTCTTCCAATGCCTGGAAAATGATTTCAGCATCGGAACCGGGATCAAAAATGAGGGCTTTTTTCTCGGAGCTCCAAACCAGGTAACACATTTCCTGGTAGGCACCGGTGGGGATTGGCAGGTTATTCATTCTTCTGTATCAGGTTCCTGTTTGGCGGCATTGGGTTTCCGGGTGAAAGCGCAGTGGATCACCATGTTGCCTTTGAGACGTCCGGTATTTTTCCCGACGGGGGTCACATTCAGGGTTCGGACATCATAGCGCGTTCCCTGTTGCTGGAGTTCGGTAAGAAATCCGACGAGGGCATCCAGTTTTCCTTCCCAGGTGCAGTTGATACCCAGTTCAAAAAGGTCGTCCGTCGGTTTTTCGCCACGCGGCTGGTTGCGCGTGATATCAAGTTCGTGTTTGCGTGCAATGGTGTTGACCGTTTTCATCAACTCGGGCGAGACGGATTTCTGTGTCGTGTCAAATACACGCAGGTCTTTTTGCAGCTCGTTAAGTTCGGCGATCCACTCGTCCTGCATTTTAATCCGGCGTTCGTTGAGGCGGATTTCCTGTTTCAGCTGCTGAATTTCAGTTTTTTTCGCCTTATGTGCATCAATCCTTTTATTAACGATGCCGTAGGTCAGTCCTGCCAGCAGAGCTGTCATGGTAATGACGCCGAGAACCATTTCGCGTTGTGAAATTTTCATTCGTCATCCTCCTTCGGAACCAGAGGAAGGGTGACAGAAAATTCCGTTCGGCGGACCCCTTTGATCGTTTTGTCTCTGGATGACTCGTTTGCGATGCCATTAAACAGAGGCGATTTATTGAGCGATGCGAAGAAGTCGGTCACGAGCGATTTATCCCGGCCACTGCCGCGCAGGGAAATTCCTTTGTCTTTGGTATAGTTATACGAAACAAATTCAATGTCTCCAACCGGGAGGGTTCGAGTGATTTCGCGCAGGCATTCCAGCGAGGAGTCGGTGCGGTCGGTATAGACCTTCAAAGCCTTCAGTTTTCTCTGGTTGGCCTGGGCTTGTTGTGCCAGCGGAGCAATGGCCTCCGCATCGGCTTTAACGGCAGCGAGCTTCATATCGCGTACTTTGAATACGCTCAGGAAAATGAGCAGCACAAAGATCCAGACGGCGGCAATGCTTCCGGCAATGGTCGTGAACTGTTTTCGCAGTTTCAGGTGTTGCTGGTGTTCCACCCATTCGCGGGGGATCAGTTCAATGCGGTTGCCGTCGCGGAGTGTACGGCGCAGAATGCCCTCCGACAGCGGCGGAATTTCTGCGAGATCGTGCGTTTTAACCTTCAGTCCGGATGTTGATTCCAGCTTCACTTTTAGTACTGCGGGCAGATTTTCGAGCGTCCAGCAATGGAGGGTATCGGGTTCGGGCAGACTGTATTCCGCTGCCAGTGTGGTAAGGGTGTATTGTATTTCGTAGGTCAGCTCATCTACAATCGTCATGTCGTCGAGCTGCATATCCAGCGGTCGGAAGCAGATCGGAAGGCCTTCGCTGAGGACCACGAGCACAAAGTCGATGCCGTCGATAATCAGCAGAACCTCGCAGCCATCGCCGGTCAGTCGACCTTCATCCGAGAAAAGCTGAAGCCAGCCAAGTACGCGGGCATCGATGCTCTGGATGCGCGTGCCTTTTGCCTCGAAGGTATCGCCAATGGCATCGATCTGTTTCCGCTTGGCGGCGGCCATCAGGACGCGCGCTGAATCATCCGAAGTCTGGAGTGTTTCATGCGACATCGCCAGTTGATCAATCGGGAACGGTGAAATCTTATCGACCTGAAAGCTGATCATGTCCGCTATTTCTACGGGGTTGACTGTCGGAAGCTGAATGGTACGCATCAGCAATTCAGAAGAACGCAGGGCTACAGTAACCTGACCCTTAATCACCTCGGAGAGGTCGGGCAGATCCAGTTTCGCCAGATCATCGGGAGAAGCATCGTCCGGAATTACCAATGGAAGTTGCTCATGACGAACCGGTTCGGCTCCATCCTGAGAAATTTTCACAGTGGTCCATTCAATGCCGTCCGGCGTACGGCATGCCGCCGTAACCGTTCGTTCCCTCATTCTTTTAATTTTCCTTAACAGGTCCTTCATTCCAGTACACTACCACCGAGTCTTTATTTTTCTGCAGGAAGATCGCCTCAATCTGATACGTATTGCCATATATATCGCCTACAGACGTTACCTTCACAAAACTACTTTGCAATTTAAATTTGTTAGCATCCGCACCGACATCTTCCAGGCGTTGGATGCCATCGTCGAGCGTTCCCTCTTCCATGTCCTCACCCATCCTCCGTTCAAAGACACTCTCAAGCTCCCAGTCTTCGTATTCCGAGTAACTCAGAAGCAGGTCTTCCGAGGCCGTGTTGAGGTTCACTTTGCCATCGCCCCAAACGGTCAGGATGTCGTAAATTCCGAAAATTTCATCCGTATCTTCATCGGCCGGTTTGCCGTATAGAATATCCGGTCCCCAGCCCTTCACCAGCAGCAGCTCTTCAACGCTGTCGAGCGGCCCGTTTTTTACGGGATATCCGGCTTCTTCATAGAACGGGTCGTCGGATTCTGCGCCATCCAGCTGATGCAGGTCATTTTCATCAATCCAGTCCATCAGGCAATCGATCATGGATTCCCAGTCCGTAGAGGGCACATTGGCCATTTCAAAAATATCCAGCCATTGTTCGCGGGTCAGCAGGTTGACATTACGCCCGGCTTCGGCCGACTCGAGTGTGACAGTAAAAGATCCGCCGTCTTCAAATTCAATGGTCGATGAGGTGGAAAGCCCGCGTTGAATGAATAGGGCCGACTGCATAAAGCCGTCTTTATCCTCATCCATATCCTCTATTTCGAGCTGTTTGGCTGTGGCTCGTTCATCCAGAATGGCCTTGGCATATTCCATTCCCGAGAGGGCCATCATTTCCGCCCGGAATTTTTTCCGCTTATGGGAAACGAGCATACCTTCCAGATTTACCTCAAAGGCAAACGAGCCGACGATTAAAGAAAGAATAACGAGCACCCACAGCGAAACCATCAGGGCCGCGCCTTCTTTTTTCATTTTCGGATTATTGGGTAACCTGTTCATCAGTACATTTTTATTATCTGGAGTTCTGGGAGCTCTGAAGGGTCGGGCTGGTTAATTTTTCTTTTATAGATGCGGCAACCGGAATTTCGATCATCCGCGAAAACTGGATTGGTTCTTCATCCGGATCTTCTGAAGCAACAAATGCGGAGATCATAATGCGTTCGGGCACGGAATTCTCCGGCTCCCACTCTTCCGTCCAGTCTTCAGCATCAGCATCCCAGATCAGGATTTCCAATCCCTGGACTTCCCGCGAGATGAGAATCGGTTCGGTATCGTAGGTATCTTCTTCATCTTCGCTGTTTGCCACGGCCGGCATGGCGGTCGCAAAGAGCGCCGGAGCCCCATCGTCGTCATCAATAAACAGGTTGATACGATGCGGGCCGTTGGCAAAGGGGGAGTCGTGCGGCATGAAAGCACCGCTGGAAGTCACAAAGCTGATCGAGTCGGCCGGCAGCCCGTTGTTAGAACCTTTCTCGATGGTAAAGGCATAGACTTTTCGCTGGTTGGAAAAATAGATCGTGGAGTTCAGAGAAGATACCAGCTGCGTCATGGCAAAGTCGCCATGTTTGATGCCCTCCATCACTTCCATGCCGCGTTTCCAGCCGCGGATCGTGCCGCTGAACGCCTGAAAGGCAATCGACATGGCGATCACCATAATCACCATCGCCACCAACAGCTCCAGCAGCGTAAACGCTGAGCGACTTGAGGGGGGGAGCGGGGGATTTCGGGAAGGGGAGTTCCTCTTGCTTCCTCTATTCCGTTGTTTAATTTCCAGTTTCAAATTTCCACTTTCAGCTTCAGTTCGTTCCGGCCTGACTGGTCACACTCTCGGCATCGGGCGCATATTTATACATCGTGATTTCCTCAAAGGCATCGCGGCCGCGTTCCGACCATTGGACGCGCAGGGTCACCAGAAAAAGCCCAGGCCGGTATTCTTCATCAACCATTTGAATATCGCGGAACCAGGTATATCCATCCAGCTCGTCAAATTCGCCGGATTCGGAGAGTTCGGCCAGATCCACGCGTTCAATCGGAAATTCCAGGTCGATCCGTTGAATCAGCCCGCGGGCCACATCCCGGTTACGAGCTGTACGCACCACCGCCAGACAGCGCGACATTGCCATCATCATTGATGAAACGCCCACACTGAGGATGACCAGAGCCAGCAAAACTTCGACGAGCGTCAGGCCCTTTTTGGATGCTAAAGATTTCTTCATAAAAAACGGTGCAAAAATCATCCCAATTCAGAGGGGTTAAATAAAGACAAACATGCCCTGCTTTTTATTGCCTGAATATCCGGTGTTTTTCCGTGAGTTTTCCATGGGGAGTGGTTTAACCTTTCGCTTCATGAAGGGTATCTCCCATTTTATTTCCGGGGTGGCGGCAGCATCGTGTTTCCCATGGACGGTTACAGCGGCGGTTGACCGCGATCCAACCTATTTCGTTCTGGGGGCAGTATACGGTATTCTGCCGGATACAATCGATTTTAAATTCTACCGCTTTTTCTACCGCTACCATCAGACCATCACGCCCGATCCGCACACCCCCGATCCGCAGGCGATTGCCGATGAGATTGCGCAAGCGGTTGAGAATGCTGCGGAACATAAGGGGCTGTATCGGCTGAAAATCAATACGTTGCGCCGCTCCGCCGACCAGTGGCAGCAGTTTAAAATCCGCTTCGATCCGCAGGAGCAGGCCGTGGAAGTGGAAATGGGGCCGGTTGTGACCACCGGGCAGGTTCCAATCCCTGGAACGTTTCCAGAGGATGGAACTTCCAAAGGTTGGAAAAAAATCGCGGTTCCGATTGAGGAAACCTACGACGCCGTCACGACCGTCGACATTTTTGATGGCCCGGCCTACGGATTCGAAAAAGATGCGGAGGGCCGAGTGGTGGTTCATTTTCTGCCGTGGCATCGAACCTGGACGCATAGTCTGGTGCTGGGAGCTGTATTTGCGGTTCCGATGGCGCTTGGGCTGGGTTGGCGCGCCGGAGTGGTGGCATTCACGGCCTATGCTGTGCATATTCTGGAGGATCAGCTCGGCTATATGGGCTCCAGTCTGTTTGCCCCTTTCAGCAAAAAGCGCGTAAAAGGACTCGAACTGATGCACGCCGGCGACGCACTTCCAAACTTTGGAACGGTGTGGTTCTGCTGCATGCTCATTTTCTGGAACTGCTACCGCGCCATTTCCGACCCGATCTATCACTTCGGCTTCATTCGGCTCATGCTTTACGGCCTCGTGATTCCGCTGGGCATCTTCGGCCTGCTGCATTTCCTGCTGAACAGGAAGTCGCCCGTGCGCGAAACCATCGACACCGCCAACGAATGGGGCGAAGGGAATAAACTTTGATCGGCCGATGTGTCAGCAGCAGAGCTGAGTGATGTTCAGCAGGACTTCGCAGGCGAGCAGGTATTCCTTGATGTCGACGTATTCCTCAACCTGATGGAATTTATGCGATCCGGTTCCGAGCGTGACGGTCGGCAGGCCCTTTTCATTAAAGTTGTTGGCATCGAGCCCGGCATCCATCACCAGCGGGTTGGGTTTTTTACCCGCCTGTTCCACTGCCAGGGAGGCGATCTTCACGCAGGGTTCGGACTTCTTCAATTTGAAAGCGTTGTAGTCGGAGATGGTCGTGAATTTGACCTTGCCGCATTTGCCGGCGTCGTTCGTGACGCTCTTCGTCGCTTTTTCAAAACTGTCGGTGTAGACCTTCACAATTTGTTTGAGAAAGGTCGGGCTGTGGCTTCGGCATTCGCCGGTCATAATGCATTGGTCCATCACCTGATTGCTCGCCTCGCCACCGTTCACCGATCCGAGGTTGGAAGTGCCGACACGGTTGCCCTTGATGATTTTTCCAAAGTAGCCTTTTTCGGCAATCGTCGCCATCGCCTTGGCCCCGATCAGCCCGGCGGAAATCCCCTTGTGTGGTTCAAGCCCGGCGTGGGTGGAGATGCCTGTAATTTCTGCTTCCCAGCGCACGGCACTCATCGCGCCGACCACGATTTCATTCGGGAACTGACCGTCCAGATTAAAGCCCATTGCCGGATTTCCAAGGTCTGGAAAACGCACCATGCGCGAACCGTGCAGGCCGTTTTCCTCGGCAATCGGAAAAAGGAAGGTGATCGGCGGGTGGGGGATCTTCTCCTTAAGGATCGTTTCGCAGAGCGTCACCATCGCCGCGCAACCGGAGCGGTCGTCGCCGCCGAGCCCGGTATTCCCTTTGGCCACCACGCGGTTTCCTTTAATCACCGGCACGGCTCCTTTGCACAGCGGCACCGTATCCATATGGGCGGAGAACATAATGCGCGGCGCGCTTTTTACCGTTCCCGGAAGTTGCACAATTAGATTGCCAATTTCGAAACCATCGCCCAGTCGTTTATGGGCGTCATCGGTTTTGATCCAGGCTTTTTTACAGCCGGCCGCGATCAGCTTTTTGGTGATGGCTTCCACCACTTTCGCTTCCTGCCCGGTCGGGCCGGGCACGGCCAGCAGGTCCATCAGGTGATTCATGGCGAGGTCTTTTTTGATCATGTAAAACTCCGGTTTAATATTGCGGGAAATCTAAGTCAGCGATGAGTGCTCGTCCAACCAATAAAAACCCGTTGTCACCACGTAACGCTCACGAAGTATATCGATTATAAAGACAGGCCCGCGCAGTAATTTTCGTGGGCTTTCGAATCAAGTAATTACGGGATTATTTGGATGGTAATACGGCCCATGACTTCTCTGTTTTCGCATCAGCCGGATATGAATGCTCGAATAGTATAGTGTTGCCCTTTTTTATTCTAATCCACTTGGCTACGATCTCGTCCTGCGCAGAATCTTTGGAACCACTGCTTGGCATGAAATTACCATTCATACTTGAATTCCAGAGTTCAACGCTCTTCGTTTTAAGTTTTACTTTAGATTTTGGGTCCAACTTAGGAATATCCAGTTTCCCCTGAAACGAGCGTTCCTGAGAGAAGTCCTTGTCTCCGCGCCCGAGTCTTTCTTCCGTATAATAAATCGTATACTCCAACACCAAGCCCTCGAGTGCATATTTCCCTCTATTTTCTAAGGTAATCTCGATGATTATTTCATTTATGTCGATTGACCTGGATTCTGAATTATTTTGGCTTTTTGCTATACGTTTTTCATTATACGAAACCTTCAGCGTCTTCTCGGAAATTTTATTCGCCCTCGACTTAAGTTCTGCCAAAACGCTGCTTTGACTGGTTTCGCTCAGAGAGGACATCTTGATAGAAAATATTTTCCCATCCTTCCGCTTTAACTTCAGCTTCCCCTTGGTCAGAGACAAGACTTCAGCATCAACCTCTCGTCCTTCTTTATCCTGAATGGTCACGGCTTCTGCGTAACTAGAGCACACTGAAAATAGAATGATTGAAAGTAATAGTTTCACCTCTACGATACTGAATAAATGAATCTTCTTCATTCCTGCTCCTGATGTTAAGGTCCGATCTACATTCCGGACTTGGACTGTCCCCGGTCAATAGCCCGAGAAGGGCCATGTTTAGTGATATTATCCAGATAGGCACACAATAGCGAAGAATTTTCAGATGACAAGAGGATCCAGTAAGGGGTTGCAATGGAGACGTTTCGTATTGGGTTGGAGTGGAAAGTTCGGCGTTTCCCCTTTTTGAATTTGGGGCCATGGCAAGCTCTTTGTTGAATATGTAAAACTCCGTTTAACGATACTGATATTTTATTGATATACTTTGGTGCCTTTTTTTCAGCCAGCCAGCGGCGTGTTTTCCTGCGGGATCGTGGTGGGTCCAATGGACCACGCCGCCTTTTGAATTCCATTCGAAGATGCCTTTGAATGAAATGGAGTCGCCGACCTTTATAGAATCAACGCGTGGTGCCAGATCGATGTTATGTGCAATGAGGATCGTTTGGGTGGGTGTAATTTGCAGGATAAAGCGCTGGTGCCGACTTCCGTCGGTATCGTCTTTCAACACACGAGTAACGGTTCCAACCCCTGTAACCGGAACATTGCTCTTTTTATTTTTATAGGCATCGGTGAGAGCGGTCTGAGATGAACCGGCCAGCGCGGATGGAATGATGGATTTCGGCAGAATAAGGGCGCCACCCAAAATCAAACCGAGCAATAACAATGCTGTAAAGATTCGCCTCACATTCTTAGTCCTCATAGTCTGAGACGCAGGTGTATTCCTGCTTTTTGCCGATGAAGGCATCGAACAGCTTGCGATGTCGCTTGAGGCCGTATTCATCGTTGCGCGTTTCATATTCACTGACCCAGTTAATCAGATTTTGAAGATTGGCGTCCTGCTGTTCTTTGGATTCAAATTTTTCCGGTTCCCAAGGGCGGGCATGGCAATGGTTGATGCAGGTTTCAATGCCGGGATTGAGAAAACGCAGCTCTTCGCAATCGGGTAGGATGGGCTCGATGATATCGCTATAACATCCCTCTAAAATCCAATTGTCGTGTTGGTTGATGAAGGCCCGCACCAGCTCAACGCTTTCCGCCACAGGCATGCGGATGGCGGGTTCCGCCCACGCGACTTCATCCAGCGAAAGGCGGGGGATATTTCGATCGCCCATCAGTTTTTTTGCCATCGTACTTTTTCCACTTCCGGCATTCCCCATCAGAATAATTTTCATAGGCGTTTTCCCGTTTTTTATTCGCTTGGAAGGGGTCAGCCGATCGGGGTGATGTAATAGCGTTTCGAAACGCCGTCGATGTCGTGGTGATAATAAAAACAAGTGGGGTCTGCTTTCTCAACAACGTTGATGAGCCGGGGGAGCTCTTCTTTGGTGATGATGGTACGCACCATTGATAACGTTGCTTCACTGCGTCCGCCGACGCCGGACTGTACGGTGAAGGTCCGATGGCTGAAGGCATTTGTGATGGCTTTCCCGACCGTATTGTCGTTATGGGTGATGATCGAAAACATGGTGATCTGAAATTTTCGGTAGAGGTTGTTCAGCGTTTCGGTGGACGCAAAAATATAAATGCAGGTATACATCAGGGTATTGATGACCGATTCAAAGTTCTGGTTTTTTAAATAGTCCATAATGAGTCCGAATCCGGTGGAAACCACTGCGGCAAATACGGCAATGGCCCCGACGGGCTTGAGGTATTTCATTGCGAAATATGCTCCTAAAATATCTTCATCCGCCGTGGAACCCTGCCCTTTGAAGGCCAGCGCTTTTGCAACCCCCGCGAGCAATCCTCCGAATAATACGAGAATGATTCGCTCGTTCTGAGGTTCCGGTTGTGCAAAGTGAAATTCAGGAAGCAGGGCCAGAAGAATAATCACGGTGCATACCGTGAACATGGAGCGGATGGCAAAGCGCTTGCTGACTTTAAAAAACGCAAAGACAAGCAGGATGAATTGGAAAAAGGCATACAGCCAGATGAAGAGTCCGTAGTTTGAGAAATAATACGAGAGGGCCACCGCAATGCCTTCTGTACCTGTCAGAACAACTTTAGCAGGAAGTACGAAATATTTGAGTGCGAAGGCATAAATCAGGCCGCCGGCAAAGACGGCCGTGTAATCTTTCATTTTCTGGTGCATCGGATGAAATGTACTTTTTGGTTTTAGTTGGTTTAAAGAACGCAAGGAGAGCATTAGCCGCTCTTCTTGAAATTGAATCTAATTAGACTCCGGAATTTGTTCGATGACAAACTGAAGAAATTTTGACGCATGCCCGTCGCTTTGTGGTTCTTGGAAGCGCAATTCCTTATTTTAACTGCGTGGCAGATCTTTCATACGTTATCCATCAATGATTTCCATGATCAGTGGCGGAGGTTCAACAGGATTTTCTGAAATCTGAAATGCGGTTTCCAATGTTTGGAAAAGCTGCGATTCGTCTTCGTGGCCGTTGGAGTGGATGATGCAGAGCGGTTCGCCGGCTTCAACCCGTTCGCCGATTTTCCGAAGGTTGGAAATGCCGACGGCGGGATCGATGGAGTCGGTGGTTTTGGCGCGTCCGGCGCCGAGCAGGAGGCTGGCGCGGCCGATGGCTTCGGCGTCGCATTTTGAAATGAAGCCGGTTTTCGGGGCGGGCAGGGGGATCTGTTTTCCAGCCTTTGGAAGTCCAGCGGTGAGATCGCCGCCGTGGCAGGTGACCATTTGTTCAAACTTTGCCAATGCAGATCCATTCGTGAGCCGTGAGCCGTGAGCCGTGATTTGGATGTCGGCCAGCGTGAGCATGTGTTCGGCTAAAGTGAGGGTGAGGCCCTGGGAATCGGCGGGGCCTTTTCCGTTTAGAATATCGAGCGATTCCTGGATTTCGAGGGCGTTGCCAACGGTGCGGCCGAGCGGCTGGTTCATGTCGGTGATCAGCGCTGTGACTTTTTTGCCCATGGCCCGTCCGGTATCGACGAGGCCTTTGGCGAGCGCGCGGGCATTTTCAATATCCTTCATGAAGGCGCCGGAGCCGCATTTGACATCAAGCACGAGTGCGTCGATCCCCTCGGCCATTTTTTTGGACATAATGCTGGAGACGATGAGCGGAATGGAGGGCACGGTGGCGGTGACATCGCGCAGGGCGTATAGTTTTTTGTCGGCCGGGGCGATCTCGGCGGTTTGGCCGATCATGGAGCATCCGACGGTTTCCAATGTTTGGAAGAATTCGGGTTCGCTGAGCCCGACGCGGTAGCCGGGAATGGCTTCGAGTTTGTCGAGCGTGCCGCCGGTGATGCCGAGGCCGCGGCCGGAGATCATGGGAACCACGGCGCCGCAGGCGGCGACGAGCGGGGCGAGGGGGATGGATATTTTGTCGCCGATGCCGCCGGTGGAGTGTTTGTCGACCTTGGTTCCGGGAATAGAATCGGGATCGATCACTTTCCCAGAGTGCATCATGGCAAGGGTGAGGTCGGCGGTTTCGCGGGGGGTCATGCCCTGGAAATAGATGGCCATGGCGAGGGCGGACATTTGGTAGTCGGGGATGTCGCCTTGGGTGTAGCCGTTGATGAAGTCGCTGATTTCGACGGAGTCGAGTTCGGCTCCGTCCCTTTTCTTTTCGATGGTCCATTGAGGTAGCATGAAAGCAGAATAGTGGCAGGGTTGTTTTATGCCACGTTTTTTATATAGTTTTTGAAGTACGGGTAATCAGAGACTAGAGTGGTTCCCGGAATCGCCCGATTGAGGAGTACTTTAACGCATGAAAAAAGCTGTGCTGTTGATAATGACAGGATTGATGGTTCTGGGGGCTCTGCCTGTTTTGGCGGTGGATTCCGATGTTCGGAAGATTCGGGTCGGAGTTTTTCAGGTGGAACCATTAAATTTTACCAATGAAAACGGGGTTGCTGACGGTTTTAATGCGGATTTACTGCGGGAGATTGCAAAGGAGCAACAGCATTGGGAACCCGAGTTTGTTCCGGTGAACTGGGCGGAGGGGCTGGCAGGCCTGCAAAGCGAGTCCATCGACCTGATGATGTCCGTAACCTATACGGCCGAACGGGCCGAGCTGATGGATTATTCTTCCGAAGCGGTGCTCGATGTCTGGGGGCAGGTATTTATCCGCCCCGATTCGGGAATTGAAAGTGTCATCGATCTGGAGGGGCGTCGTGTTGGCGTTATGAAAGCGGATGTGCATGGGAAGAATTTCATTAAGCTGACCGATGCGTTCGGGATTAGCTGCACGCTGGTGGAGGAGCTTTCGCATGAAGCTCTCTTTGAAGCCGTTGAGCGTGGCAGCATTGATGCGGCCGTCGCACCGAACCATTTCGGATTGCGCCATGCAAAATGGCATCATCTCATTGGAACGGCGGTCCAGTTTTCGCCGGCCCCGATCTATTTCGCGGCGAAAAAGGGGCTTCAGTCTGATGTACTGTCAGATATTGATGAGGTTCTTTCCGAGTGGAAAAGTGATGAGCACTCTTATTACTACCGCCGTTTTAATTATTGGTTTGGCAGCGATGCGCACTGGGGACAAACTATTCCGCGCTGGCTGATATTTACCATTATTGGTTCGGCGGTATTGACCCCGTTCTTCCTGATTCTGATCGGCTTATTCAAACGGGAGGTCAGGCTGCGAACGCGGGAACTCAGTGCCAGCGAAGAGCGTTATCGTTTGATTGTTGAGAACCAGACCGACCTGGTCGTTAAAGTACATCCTGATGGCAGGTTTCTTTATGTGAGTCCGACCTATTGTGATGTCTTCGGGAAAACGGAGGCCGAGTTGCTGGAAAATGCTTTTCTGCCGTTGGTGCATGATGATGATCGGCATTCGACCGAGGTTGAATTTAATAAAATCTTTGAACCGCCGCACGAGGCTTATATGGAACAGCGGGCGATGACTGTTCGGGGCTGGCGATGGTTTTCCTGGCAGGATTCCGCCATTCTGGATGAGTCGGGAAAGGTGAAGGAAATTATCGGTATTGGCCGCGACATTACCGACCGAAAGAAAGCAGAGGAGGATTATAACAAAACCACGGAACGTCTGCATCTGGCGGTGCAGGCCGGGAAGGTGGGGGTCTGGGAATACGATTTCGAACAGGATAATCTGATCTGGGATGATCAGATGTTTGCCCTTTTCGAAGTTGATAAGAGCACGTTTGACGGGAAATTCCACTCGTGGAGGCACTCGGTGCATCCGGAAGATCTGGAATCAGCTGAGGGTAAGTTTCGTAAGGCGGTGGAAAAGGGCAAAACCTTTGAAACAGAGTTCCGTGTTGTCTGTCGCGGGAAACAGATCAAGTATGTCCGTGCGCTGGCCGAGGTGGTGCGGGATGATGAGGGTAAGCCGGTTCGGGTGATTGGGATTAACTGGGATGTCTCGAAACATCGGCAGATGGTATCGGCATTAATGGCGAGTGAGCAGGATTACCGCCAGCTGTTTGATAATATGACAACGGGTTTCCTGCAGCTGGAAGTGCTGAAGGGTGCAGCGGGTAAACCGAATAAATACCGTGTGGTTCAGATTAATGATGCCGGTTGTACAATGGCTCGGATGAAACGGGCTGACCTGGTCGGCAGCACACTGGATGAAATCTTTGATCCCTTTGAGGATTATTGGGAGGATGTTCTTGGAAAGGTGGCGCTCACCGGGAGGGCGTCTTCGTATGAAAACCGGTTGGAAGCACTGGGACTGGTTCTGTCAACATGGATTTTTGTTCCGCGGCCGGGATATCTGGCGGTCGTGGTATCGGATAATACGGCCCGCCGTACTGCGGAAGATGCTGTGCTTCGGGCGCAGCAGCAGTTGGAACATATTCTCGATAATACAAAGGATGTAATCTGGCAGGTTGATTTGCAGGGGAATTACATTTATGCGAATTCTTCTGCTGAGGGACTGACCGGCTATAAGTTGAGCCAGATTCTGAAAATGAATCTGCTCGAGCTGATTCTCCCTGAATTCCATGATATGGTAAAGCGGCGCCTGGCCAATCGGATTGCCGGGCGTTCAAGTCATGGCGACTTTTCCTTCATGATCCGCTGCGCCGACGGCACTTTGAAGTGGCTTGAACTTGCGACGAACGAGGTGTTAGGAGCCGATGGGAAGCTGGAGGCCATCCAGGGGGTTGCGCGCGATATTACTATTCGCAAAGCCGCTGAGAGGGAGCTGGAAGAGTCGCGCCGTTTCCTGCGGGCGATTCTTGATATGATTCCAGTCAGTGTTTTTTGGAAAGATCTTGAGCTGAATTATCTGGGAGCGAATCGAACCTTTTTAGATACACATGGCTTCAGAGAAACGGATGAAATTATCGGGAAGAATGACCTCAGCATTAATAGTGAAGTGGATTTGGCGGAAGGATATATGCAAGTTGACCGTGCTGTGATTTCTTCCGGCGAAGCGCAGTTAAACTTTGAGGAAAACCTGATGAGTGTGGATGGAAATTACCGCACGCTGCTTACGAGTAAGATGCCTTTGCGGAATGCCGAAAATCATATTGTCGGGGTGCTTGGGGCTTATGTGGATGTTACCGAAAGGAAAGCAGCAGAACAGGAGCTGGAGGATTCAAGGATTTTTCTGCGCAGTATTATTGACACGATGCCCTCGCGGGTGTTCTGGAAAGATCGCGATTCCAGATATCTGGGCTGCAACCTGGCATTTGCAAAAGATACAGGATTTGGCAGTCCGGAGGATCTGGTTGGTAAGACGGATTATGATTTCGGTTGGTCTGCGACAGAGGCCGATTTATATCGGGATGATGACCGCAGTATTATGGAATCAGGTATTGAACGGATCAATTTTGAAGAGCCGCAAACCCGATCAGATGGTACGAAATTCTGGTTGAGCACTAGTAAGTTGCCCATGCGCGATTCTTCAGGAAAGGTGATTGGAATTTTAGGTGCTTACCAGGATGTTACGGCCCGAAAGGAATTGGAAGAGGAACGGGGCCGGTTGTCAGTCGCAATCAACCAGTCGGCCGAAGCCATTGTTGTGATGGATTTGAAAGGATTTATTCAGTATGTGAACCCGGCCTTCGAAACGGTGACCGGATATACCCAACAAGAGGCGATAGGTGCAAACCTGGCAATCATTAAGAGCGGCCGGCACGAAGAACAGTTTTATACCAATATCTGGCGTACCTTGGAGGCCGGTGCTTCATGGAACGGCCGGATTATCAATCGGCATAAAGATGGAAGCTATTATACGGTCGAATCGGCCTTGTCGCCGGTCAAAGATTCACAGGATCAGGTGGTGAATTACGTTGTGGCCATCCGCGATGTGAGCCAGCAGGTTGAGTTGGAGGAGCACATTCGACAGGCACAGAAAATGGATGCAGTCGGGCGTTTGGCCGGAGGGGTGGCGCACGATTTTAATAATATCCTTCAATCCATTCTCGGCTTCAGCGGTATTTTGTTAAGTGAGATGGATAAGGGAACATCGCAATATGACGATGTTGCTGAAATTCGCAAAGCCGCACGGCGGGCCGGGGATCTGACCCGTCAGTTGCTGACGCTCAGCCGAAAGCATAATGTCGATTATGCGGTGCAGGATCTGAATGCAATCATCCGCAGCAATGAAAAAATGATGAGGCGGTTGATTGGTGAACGGATTGAATTTGTCTTTGAGCTCAGTGATGACCTGAAACCGGTTCGTGCTGATTTCAGCCAGATTGAACAGATTATGCTCAACCTATTTATCAATGCCCGTGATGCTATGCCGCAGGGGGGGCAGTTGCTGGTTAAAACCTCTAATGTTACAGGAAGTGAAGCAGACGGGGTCTTTGATAAGGGATTAGGTCAAATATGCCTGGAGGTTTCTGATACCGGTTGCGGGATTCGGGATGACGTGCGGGATCATCTTTTTGAGCCTTTCTTTACCACCAAACAGGTGGGCGAGGGAACCGGTCTGGGGCTCTCAGTGGTCTATGGAATTGTCCAACAGCATGGCGGCCATATTGAAGTCAGCAGTCATGTTGGCGAAGGGGCTGTGTTTAAGGTATTTCTTCCGGTATGCGATCTCATGGAAATGAGCTCTCCTGAAGAAGAGCTCAGTCTGGTTGCCGACCTTTCGCTCGAAGGACATGGTGAGGCGGTACTGGTGGTTGAAGATGATACGGTTCTCAGGGATCTTACAAATAGAATGCTGCGTGATGCCGGTTATGCGGTTACTGCAGTTGCGAATGTTAAAGAGGCAAATGCTGCGATGAAGAATACGGTATTCAGCCTGTTGTTGGTGGATATGGTGTTGCCGGATGGCAGCGGGTTGGAGCTGGTCAATTCAGCCCGATCGGCTGGCGGCGAATTTGCGGTCCTGCTCTGCAGTGGGTATCCACAAGAATTTGAAGTTCATGAGGCGATGAATATCAACGGGTTCCGATATCTGGAAAAGCCAATCGGCAGTATGCAACTGTTGCAAAGCGTTCGGGAAATGCTTGATGAATAGCGCACGGTGTAGTTTCCTTTGAAATGAGTAATTTGAGGAGTGGAAAATGGTTCGAATCTTAATCATAGATGACGATGAAACAATCCGGAGTGTCTTTCAGCGGTTTTTAACCGGTAAAGGCTATCAGGTGGATGTTGCCGCAGATGGGCGCCAGGGGTTGCGGCTATTGGAAGATGAATCGGTGGACCTGGTTATCACAGATATTATGATGCCGGAAACCGATGGACTTGAGGTGGTGATGGCAATTCAGGGTAAAGAGGCGAACATTCCGGTTATTGCCATTTCTGGAGGCATGCACGCAATGCCAATGGATTTTCTCCCAATGGCTAAAAAATTCGGTGCCAAATCGGTGCTGTATAAGCCGGTTGAACTCGATGATCTGCTGATCGCGGTTGAGGCCGCGATCAACGAATAAGCTCGCCCGTAAACAGCTTTGACACTATCCAGAGATTTGAGCCCCTCAGAAGCAGAACTTAACGCCTGTTCTTGAGGGGACGGGATAAAAAACTTAATTCAGCCGTGCGATCACGCCTTGTTCTCCGTAGACAAACGGAACCTTGATGAATGCAATTTTTTTGCTGATCTTCTTCGCTTCAGCTTTCTGTGCCGCTTTAATGGCCTCATCTTTCAGCGAAAGATCTCCGTTTGAGGCCTTAATGGCAGCTGTTACCGCTTTATTGCGGGTGGTTTTAATAATCTCGGCCATTTCAAAAAGTCCAAGCAGGAGCTGGGCACCGTAGCCGCGGCCGATCACATCGTAGCCCGGGCGACCGAAACCGTGGTCGGATGCCGGTGCATGATCCGGGCGGAAAACGCCCTGCCAACCAAGATCCACCAATGTATGTACCACTTTGGCTAGCTCTTCGCGATGTTCGGCGTGGTGGCCTTCCCGAAAATTTTTCCCATCCGTTTCGATAGGGCGCAAATGGATGTGCGGGAAAATTTCTTCCGTGTTCATCCCTTTCAGGGCCCCGTATTCTGCAATTTCACGAATCACCTTGGTGATATCCCGGTTCGATTCATTGGCCATCAGCGAGCCGATGCACATATTCACTCCGCATCCGTGGTCGAGCAGGAATTTATAGCCGGCTGACCCGCCGACGGCCCGCGGGGTTCCAAGGAATGGAGAAAAGGCCGGATCATCTGCATGGCAGCAGAGCCGCACGCCGGCCGCATGGGCAACCGGAACCACGGCATCGAGGAAATAGGCAATGTGCTCCTGCAGCACCTCAACCGACATGCCTTCATATTTTGAAACCGCTGCACGGAAATCATCGAGCGTGAAGCCTTCCTGCGCCCCCGGCAGTCCGGCCGTGATCATGGCAATCAGTTCCTCCTGTCGTTCAGAGCTGTCAGCAAGATACGTTTCCCAATATTTGCGGGCTTCATCGACTTCTTTTGGAGTAAATGAGCCGTCCTCAATGTAACCCTGTTCAGAATCATGACGTTTGAGCAGGTAAATATCGAAAGCCGCAAAGGCGGAATGGATATATTTCAGTGTTTTGGAGCCATCGGGGAGCGAGGTCATGCTGGTACGGGTCCAGTCAGCAACCAGCATAAAGTTACCGACCACATTTTTCACCCCGAAACGGCCGAGGTTTTGCAAACTGGTTTTGTAGCTCTCAATATGGGCTTCCCGGTTGGGGCTTCCATTTTTGATGTCTTCGGTAAAGACAAGACTTTCTGCCGTATCCCAGACGAGCCCGGTTCGTTCGGCATGGATGCTGTGCCATTGGTAAAGCTTCATCCCGCTGAGTTCGGTTGGGGCGTCGGCATGGGGCATAAATTCGACTTCGATTTTGCGTTGGGCGATCTCTGACTCGGTCCAGATTTCTCCGGCGGGAATATGATGCAGGGCCGTGACAATATTGGTAACTCCCGGTGTTTGCTGAATATTACGTATAGAAACCTCATCTTCCGGCCCGAACCAGCGCATGCCGGCTCTAACGCGTTCGCGATTCCAGTTTTGGTTAAATATTTCACTCATAATTCCCCCCTGTGGATAAAGTTTAGCTTCGTGAGCGCAAATCCCTGTGAATACACTGTTTTCTGCGTTTAAATAGGTAAATGAAAACTGATTTAGAGCGGTTGGTAATTCGGTGGCAATATCAGCAGATGGGGTTTAAAAATCAATAAATATCCTTGTAAAAAATATCATAAAGTCGTTTTCTCAAACCATTGAGGAGTAATTTTAGCGTTTTGCGGCCACCCTGTACTTACAGGCTTTGGAAAGCCTGTTAATAACCTGTGGATGGTGGTTGAACGTTGAATCTGAGGAGTCAGCACGCGGTAATGACGGAAAACCGGTGGCACGGCTCGTTTTTAGGGTAGATCAAGGAGAGAAACTATGACTGAAACCGCATCAAAAAAATATTCGTTGCTGGTCGCAACCAGTATGGGGGTCCGGCTGACACCTGTTGACTCACAGCCGTTTCACTGCAGCGACACCTTTAAAATGCAGGCCACTAGCGCAGAAAGTAATGTCGCCAGTGTTGCTTCGTATTTAGGGTTGCCGGTCAAGGTCCTGACCTCGTTTGTTAAGGGCAGTCCGGTTTCCCATTTCATCAAGGATAATCTTCGCAGTCGCCGGATGGATTTCGAAGGACCGGAGTTCGAACAGGAAGATCCCTGGGGCTATCGCCATCAAATTAATATGGCCGACAGCGGCTGGGGTTCACGCGGCCCGCGCGTTCAGAACGACCGTGCCGGCGAAGTTGGTCGTGAGCTCTGCGTTGATGACTTTGATCTGGAACGCATATTCGGGGAAGAGGGCGTCGAAATTGTGCACCTTTCCGGCCTGATTGCAGCGCTTTCTCCGAAAACCAGCCAGTTTTGTCTGGATATTGCCCGAATTGCCAAGGAAAACGGCTCGTTGGTTTCATTCGATCTCAACCACCGCGCCAGCTTCTGGAAAGGGCGCGAAGATGAGTTGGCTCAGGCGTTTGCAGAAATTGCCTCCCGATCGGATATCCTGATCGGCAACGAAGAGGATTTTCAACTCTGTCTTGGAATCCAGGGACCTGAAGCCGGCGGTGCCGGACTCGATGAAAAGATTGACGGCTTTAAAGCGATGATTGGTCGCGTTCAGGCGGCGTATCCCAACGCGAGCTACTTCGGCACCACGCTGCGAGAAGTGCTCTCGGCAAACAGCCATATGTGGGGAGCTCTCGTTACGGATGGAAAAGACTGGGAAGTCATTAAACCACGCGAAATCGGGGTTCTCGACCGTATCGGGGGTGGCGACGGTTTTGTGGGCGGTCTGTTGTACGGTATTCTTAAGGGATGGGATGTGCAGAAATGCGCCCGTTTCGGTTGGGCCAGCGGCGCGCTTGCGGCAACGATGCTGACCGACTATGCTCAGCCCGCTGATGAAGATCAGCTCTGGAGCATCTGGAGCGGAAACGCACGGGTGAAGAGATAGAAAAAATGGATTAATGGAGTACTGGATTGGTGGATGAATGGTTTGATGGACTTCGTAATGAAAGAAAACTTTCCAATCATCCAGAAATCCAATACTCCAACATTCCCTAACAAAACGGAGTTTTATATATGAAAGCAGATATTGGATTAATTGGTTTGGCAGTCATGGGCGAAAACCTCGTCCTGAACATGGAAAGCAAAGGCTTCAATGTTGCGGTTTTCAACCGTACGGTCGAAAAAGTGGATAAGTTTGTATCCGGTCGCGGTGCCGGTAAAAACTTTGTCGCCTGTCACAGCATCGAAGAGTTCTGCGCCAGCCTGGAGCGTCCGCGCAAAGTGATGATGCTTGTGAAAGCCGGCGATGCGGTTGATTCCTTTATCGACAAGGTCATCCCGTACTTGGAAGAGGGCGACATTATTATCGATGGAGGAAACAGCCACTATCCCGATACCATCCGCCGCACCGAATATGTGGAAAGCAAAGGCCTGCTCTATATCGGCACCGGCGTTTCCGGCGGTGAAGAAGGCGCGCTGCTCGGCCCGTCCATCATGCCGGGCGGATCACCTGCCGCATGGGATGCTGTGAAACCGATCTTTCAGAAAATTTCCGCTCACACCGAAGCGGGCGAGCCCTGCTGCGAATGGGTGGGTTCGGATGGCGCAGGCCATTTTGTGAAAATGGTGCATAACGGCATTGAATACGGCGACATGCAGATGATCTGCGAAACCTATCAGATGATGAAAGAAGGCATGGGCCTCTCCAATGAAGAGATGCACGACGTATTTGAGAATTGGAACAAATCCGAGCTCGATTCCTACCTCATCGAAATCACGCGCGACATTCTCGGCCACAAAGATGAAAATGGCGATGCAGTCATCGATCAGATTCTCGATACGGCCGGCCAGAAGGGCACCGGAAAATGGACCGCTGTTTCGGCCCTTGATTTCGGACAACCGCTTACGCTGATCGGCGAAGCCGTTTTTGCTCGTTGTCTTTCTGCATTGAAGGATGAACGCGTTGAAGCGTCCAAAGTACTATCCGGACCGAAGGTCTTCTTTGATGGAGATAAAGCCGCACTGGTTGATGATCTGAAGCAGGCACTGTATGCCTCGAAAATTGTTTCCTATGCACAGGGCTACCAACTCATGCGTGCTGCGGCCGAAGAATACGGCTGGAAACTGAAGAACGGCGAAATTGCCCTGATGTGGCGTGGCGGGTGTATCATCCGTTCGGCCTTCCTCGGCAACATTAAAGAAGCATTCGACACCAATCCCGATCTGGTTAATCTGTTGCTTGATCCGTTCTTCAAGGATGCGGTCGAGAATGCACAGGCGGCATGGCGCCGGGTCATCATAAAATCCGTTGAATTCGGAATTCCAATGCCGGCTATCAGTGCAGCATTGGCGTATTTCGATGGGTATCGTTCGGCTCGTCTTCCGGCAAACCTGCTGCAGGCACAGCGCGACTACTTCGGCGCGCACACCTACGAGCGTCTGGATAAACCGCGTGGCGAGTTCTTCCACACCAACTGGACCGGCCGTGGCGGCGACACCGCCGCCTCAACCTACATTGTTTAAATTAAAGGGCGGGAAGGGTTCAACACCTTCCCGTCTGCTTTAAGGAGGATATCATGATCAGCCGTTTCGGAGAAAATGTTTCCATCTCGCAGGACGAATTACAGCAATTGGTTTTCCAATGTTTGGAAAAAGCCGGTGAGCTAAAGAAGGTTCTGCTGCTGCCTCCCGACCACACTCGTCTGAATTCCATGGCCGGGCCGATTACGGCGATGGTCTATGAAAAACTGACGGCTGCGGGCGTGGCGGTTGATATTCTTCCAACCCTTGGAACCCACAATCCGATGACCGAAGCGCAGCTGCGTATGATGTTCGGCGACGCGATTCCGCTCGAAGCCTTCAAGGTGCACGACTGGCGCAATGAGGTCATTAGGAAGGGGCTGATCTCCGGTGATATGCTTTCTGAACTTTCGGGCGGTAAAGTCGACTACACCGTCGGCGTTGAAGTGAACAAAATGCTGTTCGATGGCTACGACCTGATTCTTTCCATCGGTCAGGTGGTGCCTCACGAAGTGGTCGGCATGGCCAACTACACCAAGAATATCGTAGTCGGTGCCGGAGGATCGGACATCATTAATAAATCGCACTTTCTGGGCGCGGTGGCTGGAATCGAAAACCTGCTCGGTCAGACCGACTCCCCGGTGCGCCGTTTGTTCAATCATGCGGTTGAAACCTACCTCTCCGATCTGCCGATCACGTATATTCTGACTGTCATGGAGCAGGATTATACGACCGGCGCAATGCACATGCGCGGGTTCTATGCCGGCGAAGAGGTCGATGTTTTTGAAGAGGCCTGCAAGCTGGCCCGGGCGGTGAACATCACGCTATTGGATCGTGAACCGAAAAAAGTGGTGGTCTATCTCGATCCCCACGAATTCCAAAGTACGTGGCTGGGCAATAAATCGGTCTACCGCACCCGCATGGCGATTGCCGACGAGGGCGAGCTGATTGTGCTGGCCCCGGCGCTCAAGGAATTTGGCGAAGATCCGACCATCGATAAACTGATTCGTAAATTCGGCTATTGCGGAACACCGGCGACGTTGAAATATGTGGAAGAGGATGAAGAACTGCGCTCGAATCTCGGAGCGGCGGCGCACCTGATTCACGGTTCGTCGGAAGGGCGCTTCAGCATCACGTACTGCCCGGGTAACGACGTTTCGCTTGAAGAGGTCCGCTCGGTCGGTTTTGAGGCGGCGCCCTATGGAAAAATGGCGGCACTCTATAATCCCGACGTGTTGAAAGACGGATGGAATACACTGCCGGACGGCGAAGAAATTTTTTACATCAGCAACCCTGCGCTCGGTCTATGGGCCTACAAGGAAAAATTTTCATGAGTAAAACAAATATCGGGATGATCGGGCTGGGGGTGATGGGCTCGAACCTTGCGCGCAACATGGTATCCAAAGGTTTCTCCGTTTCGTGCTACGACTGGGATGAGGGTTTCCGTAAAGATTTTGCGTCAAAATTCTCCGAAGGTTTTGTGCATGCAGACGCTCTGAGCGCATTTGTGGAATCGATTGAACGCCCGCGAAAAATCATGATGATGATCAAAGCCGGTTCACCGGTGGATTTCGTACTCGGCGAACTTGCGCCTTTGCTTGAACCGGGCGATGTGGTGATCGATGGCGGCAACTCGCAGTGGCAGGACACCGACCGCCGCATCGCATTTTGTGAAGAGCAGGGTTTGCTGTTTGTGGGCTGCGGGGTTTCCGGAGGCGAAGAGGGCGCGTTGAACGGGCCTGCACTGATGCCGGGCGGATCGGCCGGGGCATGGGAACTGATTAAACCTATTTTTGAAGCCATAGCCGCCCGAACCTCCAAAGGCGCGGTTTGCGTAAACTGGATCGGGCAGGGCGGGTCCGGCCATTTTGTGAAAATGGTGCATAATGGCATTGAATATGGCGATATGCAGATGATCTGCGAAACCTATCAGGTGATGCGCGACGGGCTAGGCATGTCGAATGTGGCGATGTCGGAGGTCTTCGGCCGTTGGAATCGGGGGAAACTGGATTCCTATCTGATTGAAATCACCCGCGATATTCTGGCCCATGAAGACGAAGCTGGTATTTGTCCGGTGGATTATATTCTCGATGCGGCCGGACAAAAGGGAACGGGCAAATGGACGCTGATTGCGGCGCTGGATGCCGGTGAACCGTTGCCGCTGATTGGTGAGGCTGTGTTTGCGCGTTGTCTTTCGGCCTTGAAAGCGGATCGCGAAGAGGCGTCCGAAATTCTGATCGGCCCGAAAGCGATCATTGATGTGCCGCCGGAAGATTTTGTGATGGAAGTTAAAGAAGCCCTGTATGGCTCTAAGATTATTTCTTACGCGCAGGGATTTCAGCTGATTCAGGAGGTTTCAGAAGATCGGAACTGGGAGATTGATCTGGCGGGATTGGCCCAGCTTTGGCGGGGCGGCTGCATCATTCGCTCAACGCTGCTGCGGGTGATTAAGGAAGCATTTGAACGCCAACCGAAACTTTCGAATCTGTTGCTCGATCCTTTGATTTCTGAATCGGTCGGTGAAGCGCAGGTGCACTGGCGCGATGCCGTTGCACGTATGACGCGTGCCGGTATTGCCTCTCCGGCGATGAGCTCTGCGCTGTCGTATTACGACGGGTTCCGCACGGCCCGTGGTTCTGCAAATCTGCTGCAGGCGCAACGTGACTATTTCGGGGCGCATACGTACGAACGTACCGACCGTCCGCGCGGCGAGTTTTTCCACACCCAGTGGTTTTAATTATTGAAGGGATTGCCCGATGAAAAAATTTATGGATGAAGATTTCCTGCTTCAAACAAAAACAGCCATCAAGCTGTATCATGAACATGCGGTAAACATGCCGATTTATGATTACCACTGCCATCTCCCGCCGGAGGAAGTGGCGGAAGATAAGCAATACGACAACCTGGGCGAAATCTGGCTGGGTGGCGATCACTACAAATGGCGGGCCATGCGCACCAACGGGGTGGCTGAAGAGTTTGTTACGGGCGATGCCTCCTGGCGCGATAAGTTTCAGAAGTGGGCGGAAACGGTTCCGCAGACGCTGCGTAATCCTCTCTATCACTGGACGCACCTGGAACTGCAGCGCTACTTTGATATCGATACCCTGCTGAGTCCGGAAACCGCAGATGAAATTTATGACGAGTGCACAGAAAAATTGCGTTCCCCGGAATTTTCCGCCCGTAACCTAATGCGGAAAATGAACGTAAAGTTGGTCTGCACCACCGATGATCCAATCGATGATCTGGCCAGGCATAAGCAGATTGCCTCCGATGGATTTGACTGCAAAGTGCTGCCGACTTTCCGCCCGGATAAAGCGGCCAACCTTGCTGATCCGGCCGCCTATAAAGCATATATCCAATCGTTGGAAACGGCTTCGGATTCTTCCATCAACAATTTTGAATCGCTTGTTGCTGCCGTGAACAATCGGCATGAATTTTTTCATTCGGTCGGCTGCCGTCTATCCGACCACGGTGTGGCTTATGTTCCGGATGCCGAAGCATCTGCTTCCGAGCTGGATTCCATTTTTAATAAAGTGATGACCGGAAAAGCGGCTTCGCAGGAAGAAGCCGATCAGTTCCTTGCGGCCTTTCTTTATGAAGCCGGAAAGATGAACCATTCCAGAGGCTGGACGCAGCAGTTTCATGTGGGTGTGTTCCGGAATAACAACAGCCGTTTGTTCAAGGCGTTGGGGCCGGATACAGGTTTTGATTCCATTGCGGACTATCGTCAGGGCCCGGGGTTTGTTCGTCTGCTGGATCGCTTGGATTCCTCGAATCAGTTGTCGAAATCGATTCTCTACAACATCAACCCATCAGACAATGAGCTATTTGCCACGTTGATCGGAAATTATCAGGATGGCTCCTATCCCGGGAAAATGCAGTTTGGTTCGGGCTGGTGGTTCCTCGATCAGAAAGACGGCATGGAAAAGCAGATGAATGCGCTGTCGCTATTGGGATTGCTGAGCCGCTTTGTCGGCATGCTGACTGATTCCCGCAGTTTTCTGTCGTACCCTCGGCATGAATATTTCCGACGCATTCTATGCAACCTGATTGGGAAGGATGTTGAGAACGGCGAGATTCCGGCAGATATGGATCTGCTCGGAGAGATGGTGGAAAATATCTGCTACAACAATGCCGTCGAATATTTCGGAATCGATCTCTGATTTCCAGACCTTGGAAATGCCGAGGTTAACCTTCCGGCGTATGACGGACCTGAGTATAGATTCGATTAACGGATGTTTCCATGCTTCTGATGGCATTCTCCATCTGCGTTACTGATCGCTCGACCTTCTCTACTTCTTCTTCCATGGCCTTTACGGAATAGCGAACGTCGTCGACCGACAAGCGCAGGTTGGCAACCTGATGGTAGGAACTGGCTTCCTCAATGGCTTTTTGCTGCTGCATCAGCGTGATGGTAACAAGCAACATCCAGAAAACCACTAGAACTGATTTCCAGTTCGTTTTAAAATACAGGGACATTTTCTCAAGATTTAGAGCAATTCTGTCCGCCATTTTTGTGACATCTTTCATGAATGATCTCCGATAAATCTAAAGTACACCGCAATTTGCATGCCGGATTTCTTTTTTGAAAATAACCCTGACGGCATATGGACTATTGCAGTCTGAACGTGGGTGGGAAAGTAAAATGAGGATAAAAGCAGAAAATAAAAGAGATTTTCAAGTTAATGCTCGGAAACTATGGTTCCTTTTTATGGAATTTCGCTTTTAACTGGGAGCCTTTCCGATGCACAAAATCAGCCATTTTCGGAAAGCGGCGTTCCAGCCATCGCTTTAATTTTCCAAATATTGGAATTTCATCGGCCAGTAGATATACGCCGATGAGCACCGTCAGAATACCCTGTCCGGGCGTAATGAACATGATCAGGCCGGCCACAATACAGAACCAACCTGCGATGTGCTTCAGCACCAGTTTTGTATGTTTGTTCCAGAGCAGTCGTTTCATGCAGTGAACCTTCGGTTCCATTAATGGGAACAGTTAATCGTTATTAGTGGAGACTCTAAAGCTTAATAATCGATAACTATTAACGAATAACCACACTGCGAATGCGGCATCCAAAAAGAAAACCACGGGTGTGAGAAGCATGACCTGACCTCGTGGCCCCAAGTGTCATACTTCCTCACCGGTTTCGCCTAAAGGGGAATGGCCGTGCCGGTGATTCCGTGGTTTAGAATCATAGACTCTCTAACTCTTCCCAGCGTTCAAAACTTTCTTCGAGTTCGTGCGGAATTGCCTCGGCGCGTTGTGTGGCTGCCTGAATCTCTTCCGGCGGCTTTTGATAGAACGTCGGGTCAGCCATCGCTGTATGCAGCGCCTCCTGTTCTTCTTCCAACTGTTCAATTTGCTTCGGCAGGTTCTTCAGTTCTTCTCGCTCCTTATTGGAAAGTTTACGCGTGGCCTTCTTTTTCTCGATAGGTTTTTGACTTCCGGTTTTCGACCTTTCGACCTGCGATCTTTGTTCCAACCAATCATCATATCCGCCGGGATATTCGCCGATTTGACCTTTGCCCTCGAAAACCATGGTGCTGGTCACGACATTATTCAGAAAAGAACGGTCATGACTCACGAGCAGGAGCGTACCTTCATAGCTCGCCAAAAGTTCTTCGAGCAATTCCAGAGTTTCCACATCCAGATCGTTGGTCGGCTCATCGAGAACCAAGACATTGGAGGCTTTGGTGAAAAGTTTGGCCAACAGCAGGCGGTTGCGCTCGCCGCCGGAAAGAATGGATACCGGCGAACGGGCTCGGTCGGGCGCAAACAGGAAATCCTGCAGATAGCCCAGTACGTGTTTTTTAACCCCGCCGATCATGATCATTTCATCCATCGTCACGTTTTCAGCAACCGTTTTGGATTCGTCCAGCGCTTCACGGTGCTGGTCAAAATAAGCCACTTCCAGCTTGGTTCCGTGGTCGACCGTTCCAGTCTTTGGAGCCAGATTACCCAACAGCACCTTAATCAGGGTGGATTTGCCGCAGCCGTTCGGACCAATGATCCCGATCTTATCGCCGCGCATAATCTCCACATCCATGTTTCCAATGATTGGAAGTCCACCGTAGTCGTAGGAAATATTTTTAGCGGTAATCACCTTACGGCCGGAAACGCCGGCCTCGACCGCTTTCATGCTCACATTGCCGGAGCGCTCGCGGCGTTGCCCGCGTTCTGCGCGCATTTTTTCCAAGGCTCGGACGCGTCCCTCATTGCGGGTGCGGCGGGCTTTGATGCCTTTGCGGATCCAGACTTCCTCCTGCGCCAGTTTCTTGTCGAACTGGGCCCATTGCTCAGCTTCGCCGTCGAGCAGGGCCTGCTTGCGCTTGAGATAGGTGTCGTAGTCGCATGCCCACGAGTGCAGATTGCCGCGATCGAGTTCAATGATACGCGTAGCCAGTTTGCGCACAAAGGCGCGGTCGTGCGTCACGAAGAAGAGGGTGCCCTTATAGCGCTGCAGAAAGTTTTCCAACCATTGGATGGATTCAATATCGAGGTGGTTGGTCGGCTCGTCAAGCACGAGAATATCCGGCTCGCACACCAGCGACTTTGCCAGCAGCGCCCTGCGCTTCTGTCCGCCGGAGAGCTCGTTAAACTTTAGGTGGTTTTCGAGCGTGACCAGCGAGATGGCCTTGTCGACGGCCTGATGAGAAATATAGTCATCGTGCGGATCTTCCAATCCCTGGAAAACCAGTTCCTCGACCGTCAGCGAAATGTCAGTTGGGACGTTCTGGCGCAGACGCCGGACTTTCAGGCCGGGCTGGCGGAGAATTTCACCCGCGTCCGGTTCAATATCGCCGTTCACGATTTTGAGCAACGTCGATTTTCCTTCACCGTTGCGTCCCACCAGACAAATGCGCTCGCCGCGTTCGATCTGCAACGTCGCATCGTTCAGCAGCGGTGCCGCGCCGTATGCTTTTGAAATATTCTGTAAACTGAGTAGGGCCATAATTCAAGTTGGCCACAAAGATGCACAGAAATCACGAAGACCGGAAGGGAGTTGTCTTTGTGATTTCTGTGCCTTTTTGTGGCAATCCTTTTCGGTTGCAAAGTCCGGCATTCTCCAGATTTTCCAATGGTTGAAAAGAAGAATTGCCGGATTGAGAGTTGAATCTATAATGAATGCATTTGAGAAGGGGCTTATGATGAAGATACAGGTAGGTCTGTTTGCACTGATTTGTGCGGTTTCTGTTTGGGCAGAAGTGCCGAAACAAATTCTGATTGTGGCCGGGAAAGCGAGCCATGGATCGGGGGAGCATGAATATCCCGCCGGCGCGGATATCCTGGCGCGGATGCTGAATGAATCAGGCTTGAACCTGAAAGCCACCGTACATACTCATTCCTGGCCGAAAGAAGAGCAACTGCTTGATATCGCCTCTTTGGTTGTTTATTGCGACGGGAATAAAGACCACCTGATGCTCGGCCACGAGGTTTCGTTGCTGAAGCTCTCGAACCGGGGCGTCGGCATTGTTTTTCTGCATTATGCACTCGATGGAACGGAAGGGCTGCTGGATGAAACCATTCTGAAAATTGTTGGGGGACAGTACGATAGCGAGAGCTCCGAGAATCCGTTGTGGACTTTGAAAAACCCCGTGGTGGTGAAGCACGCTGTTACGCAGGGGGTTAAACCCTTTGAACTGAAGGAGGAATATTATTACAACCTCCGGTTTAATGAGGTGATTCCTGTATTGCTGGCCGTGCCGCCCGAAGAGGATCAGGCGCATACCCTGGCCTGGGTCTATGGCGAAAATGTATTTGGATTTACCGGCGGGCATTATCTCAGTAGCTGGGTTCAGCCCGACTTCCGTAAACTCGTGCTGAATGCCATCGTCTGGTCTGCCGGGCTGGATGTTCCAACGTCTGGAATCGAATCAGCTGATCCGATCGTCATAAAAAATAAATCCATGCTGCATGCCATTGCCAAGGGCGATCCGGTTGATCTGAAAAATCACATCCTGCTCGGAGCTGATGTGAATGAAAAAAACAAGCAGGGGTGGACGCCGATGCATTTTGCGGTGGTTCGCGGAAAGACCGGTTGTGTGGAAGTCCTGGTCGCAAAAGGGGCTAAATTGGATGAACGCACGGGCACGCTGAAAACTCCGCTGCATTTAGCCGCTGATCGCGGCTTTCTGGAAATCGCCACACTGTTGGTGGAAAACGGGGCTGATCTGAAGGCTCAGGACGACGAAGGTTGGACGCCGCTGCACTATGCCGCTGAAAAGGATAAAGTGGATGTTGCCGCTTACCTGATTGAGCAAGGCACCGAAGTGAATGCCGTCAGCAAGCGCGGCGGAACTCCGCTGATCGAAGCCGCGGCGTCGGCCAGCCCGGAAATGATCAAACTCCTCATCAAAAACGGAGCAGATGGAACCATCAAAGCCACTAACGGAAAAACCGCTCTCGATTATGCCATCGAGCTGGGCAACGGTCCGGCAGAAGAGCTATTGAAATAAGAGTTTGAGTATCGAATCTACTTTTTGGAAATGGAGGGCCCGGTTCCTCCCGGGCTTGGTGGAGCGGAAGTCGAGGTGGAACTCGACCCTCCAGTAAGCTGGTGGCGTTTTTCTTCCTGTTCACAGAGGCCGGTGGCGATTTCGCGGGCGACCCAGGAGATCAGTTGCATCTTCTTTTTGAAAAAACCGCGGGTCAGGCCGATCTTGTGCGACGTGCGAGTCAGCCAGTTGTGCGGATAGGCGTGGACTTTAACCGAATAGATAATTCCGGCGGGACCGGCGTCGACCACCTGCAGGTGGATTATAACGTCGTATCGCCCGAAGAAGCGTTTCCCGCTGGCCATGACGATGAAGTTGAATGAATGCTCGTCCGTCTGCTTGCGGTAGAGCTCAACGATGTCGGTGCGCTTCCCGTTTTCGTTGATGTAGTAATAGGTGCCGGGATCCGTTTCAAAGACTGGAAAGTCGACAGTTCCATCCTCGGAAATAGAGCGGGCAAATTCTTCCTGAACGGCCGGAAGAAGATCCTGTTGTTTAAGAACAATGCAGGCGGTTTCGAACTGAATCGGCAGTACTTCGCTGGTTCCGAGCCGGATGCATTTTTTCTGTAGAACGTTCAGCCCAACTGGATTTGTCACTAGATCGGCGGTATTCACCGCCCATGCCGAGAGTGTCAGAAAGAACAAACAGATATATAACGCCAACCGTTTCATAGGAAAGCGCATTAGATGGGATTGGGTGCCCGTTGTTCAATGATGGAATGCGTTAAATGTGACGATTGAGATGTGAATGTTTTAATAGAGTTCACTCCTCACGTTTCAATCGTCACGTCTTCAGATCCCGCTGGAGAGAAATCCCTCGGGGTTTTTATGGAAGTCGCGGCCGTCGTAGATGGCCGGGACGACGTCGGTGCGGACGAGGTAGTCGCCGAAGCCTTCGTTTTTTTTCCGATCCTTGGAATAACTTTCAATGAGCGGTTCCAGGGTCTGGAGGATTTCCTCTTCGCCGATGTTCTCTTTGTAGAGCTTCACAAGGCGAGTGCCTTTTCCATCGCCGCCGAGATACAGATTGTATTTTCCCGGCGCTTTTCCGACGAAGGCAATTTCGGCCAGAAAGGGGCGAGCGCATCCATTTGGGCAACCGGTCATACGAATCACGATCGGCTGATCGGCGAGGCCGTTCTTTTCAACGATGGCTTCGAGCTTGGTAATCAGATCGGGCAAGTAGCGTTCAGCTTCCGCCATCGCCAGTCCACAGGTGGGCAGGGCTACACAGGCCATACTGTTCTGGCGCAGAACCGAAGCTTCTTTGCGATACAATCCGTGTTCGATCGCCAGTTTTTCAATCTTGGCTTTTTTGCTCTTGGCCACTTGCGCCACAATCAGATTCTGCGTGGCGGTTATGCGGAAGTTGCCTTTATGCACATCGGCAATTTTCAGCAGGCCGGTCATCATTTGCCGGCCGCCTTCTTTGTCGGTAATCCGTCCGTGTTCGATGAACATCGTAAGGTTCCAGGTGCCGTCCGCGTTTTCAACCCAGCCGAAACGGTCGGAATGCATCGTAAATTCGTAGGGCTTCGCCTTTTTGAATTTCACGCCGGAACGCTCTTCCACATGCTTTTTGAAAGCGTCCACGCCCATATCGTCGATGGTGTATTTCAGACGGGCATGTTTGCGATTTATGCGGTCGCCGAAATCGCGTTGCGTGGTGACGAAAGCTTCGGCCACTTTGAAAATAGCTGTAGGGGCAACAAAACCGAATGGTTTCGCAATCTGCGGATAGGTATCCGCTTCTCCGTGACTGCTACCCATGCCGCCGCCAGCCAAAACGTTGTAGCCTTCGAGTTTGCCGTCTTTAATGATAGCGACAAAGCTGAGGTCGTTGCCGTTCACATCCACATCGTTATGCGGCGGAATGGCCATGGCAATTTTAAATTTGCGAGGCAGATAGGTGTCGCCGTAGATCGGTTCAACTTCTTCGCTGAAATCCACGATCTTTTCCTGATCGAGCCAGATTTCATGATAGGCGGCGGTTTTCGGCAACAGATGTTTGCTGATGGCTGCCGCATCTTTATAAACCTGTTCGTGGAGTTCAGATTCCATTGGGTTGGTGTTGCAGAGCACGTTTCGGTTCACATCGCCGCAGGCCGCAATGGAATCGATCATCGCTTTGTTGATGCCTTGAATCAGCGGTTTGACGTTCTTCTTGAAAATGCCGTGATACTGGAAGGTCTGGCGCGTGGTCAGACGGATGCCGCCGCCAGTTAATTCGCGGGAAATGGCATCGATGGCTTTCCACTGTTCGGAAGTTATGACGCCGCCCGGCAAACGGGCACGGAGCATGAACGTGTGGAGCGGTTCCAGTTTTTCGTGCCGGCGCTCGTCGCGAATGTCGCGGTCGTCCTGCTGATAGAACCCATGAAATTTAGTCAACTGCGTATCATCCGGGGACAAGGCACCGGTGATGGGATCCAGTAACCCTTCTTCAATGGTTCCGCGCAGATGATGACTGCGGGCTTTAATATGCTCATTTTCACTTAGTTGTTTTTCTTCAGACATTGGAAATCTCCTTAATACACGTCTTTCTGGTAGCGGCCGTCTTTGCGGAGCTGGACGAGGTAATCTTCGGCTTCTTCAGTGGAATAGCCACCTTTTTCGACGACGACATCGAGCAGGGCCTGATGCACATCGCGCGCCATGCGGGATTCATCGCCGCAGACATAAATGTGGGCGCCGCGCTGAATCCAGTTCCATATTTCGTTGGCCTGCTCTGCGATGCGGTGCTGGACATAGACTTTATTTTCCTGGTCGCGCGAAAAGGCGAGGTCGATTTTGTTCAACACGCCGTCCGCAAGAAAGTCCTGCCACTCCGTCTGGTAGAGGAAATCTTCGGTAAAGTGCGGGTTGCCGAAAAACAGCCAGTTGTCGCCGGATGCTTCCTGAGCGGCGCGTTCCTGCACAAAGGCGCGGAACGGCGCAATGCCGGTGCCCGGACCGATCATAATGACCGGTTTGCTGCCATCTTCCGGCAGGCGGAAGTTGTCGTTGGATTCAACATAAATCAGGACATCTTCGCCTTCTTTGAGGCGATGGCCGAGGTAGCCCGATGCGCCGCCGAGGTGATAGTGCCCATGCGCTTCGTATTCCACCACGCCGAGTGTCAGGTGCACTTCCTCTTCCACCTCCGCCTGGCTGGAGGCGATGGAATAAAGGCGCGGTGTCAATTTGCGCAACAGGCCGATGAATGCTTCGGCTTCCACGCTTCCGGGATATTCGCGAACCACATCAATGATCTGGCGCGTATCCACATAGTCGTGCAATGATTCCGTTTCGGCGGCGATAGCGCGTAGCTCGTCGTGATCAATCAGCTCGGCATAGTCGGTCACAAAAGCGGGGTGGAGCAGGGTGAGCTCAAAGGTTTCTGTAAGCGCTTCTTTCACGCTGCGCGGTTCATCGTGCACATGCACGGTGGCTTCAGCATCCAGTTTCAGCAGTGAAAGCAGATCGTTCACGAGCTCTTCGTCGTTTTTGAACCAGACGCCCAGCGAATCGCCCGGCAGATAGTTCAGGCCGGATTCTTCCAGATCAATTTCGATGTGGCGGATATCCTTTTCGGAGTTGCGGCCGGTAATTTTCTGGCAGGTGAGCAGGCGGGTCTTCAGCGGTTTTTTGCGGCTGTAGTGCGCCACCGGTGTGGCAACAGTCCCGAAACTTCCAAAGGCTGGAGCGGCCCCCGGGGCGGCTCCTTCCGGAATGAGGGCTTTCATGGTTTCGACTGCTTTCGGAATCCAGGCTTCGGCTTCGTCGTCGAAATCAACATCAAGGTCCATACGGTCGAGCACCCGTTCTCCGCCGAGTTCTTCCAGACGATTATCGAAGTCCTTGCCGGTTTTTCCGAAAAATTGGTAGCTGCTGTCGCCGAGGCCGAGTACGCAGAATTTAAAATCTTTCAGTTTCGGAGCTTTGGTGGAGTGCAGAAATTCGACGAGTGCCAATGCGTCGTCCGGCGGATCGCCTTCGCCCTGGGTGCTGATCACGATGGCAACGTATTTCAGTTTTTTGAGATTTTTCTCCTTAAACTTGCCCATGGAAAATAGCTCGACGGGAATGCCTGCCTCCTGTGCCGCCTCCTTCAGCTCTTCCGCCACCGAGCGCGAGTGCCCGGTTTGAGAGCCATAAAGAATGGTAAGCACATTGTCCGAATCGCCTGCCGGTGCACCGACCGACATGGCCTGGCCACTGCTCTGGGCGCTGAGGCCGGTAAAGTAGCCGCCCACCCAGGCGAGTTGGGAGGAAGATAGCGTGGAAGCCAGCGCGTTAAGCTGACCGACGAGCTGGGCGTCGAGCCCGGCATTTGCTCCGAATGTAGGTTGTATTGACATTTTCTGTTAAATCCTTGTTTCTATACCTATCAACTGAGCAGTTTTTCAATGCGCTCAGATCGTTGGTTTTTGAAATTGATGGGGCGGATAATAACGTTAAAGATGATCGGATCAATCATAAATTTAAAAAACTGTACATGATTTACATGATTTATATACCCATAGAATGGTAAGTAAATGAATATGACCCCTGTAAATATTGGATATTCGACCTGTCCAAACGATACTTTTATCTTCTGCAAGCTGGCAAAACAGCCGGATGTTGTGGCTCATTTGTACGATGTTGAGACGCTCAATGAGTGGGCTTTTGAAGAGAAGCTGGATGTAACTAAACTATCCTTTCATACCTGGTTGCTCGTTCAGGAACATTATGCACTGCTTCAGTGCGGATCGGCTTTGGGCCGAGGCTGCGGACCGCTGGTGATTTCCAAGGCCGGGAAAACGCTGACGAATGATTCGGTCATTGCGGTTCCTGGGGAGTTCACCACTGCGCATCTTCTGCTCCGCTTATGGAATCCAGACCTTGGAAACCGGATTTTCATACCGTTTGATCAGATTATGGAGGCCGTCGAGTCTGGCAGGGCCGATGCGGGGGTCATCATTCACGAAGGGCGGTTTGTCTACAAAGAGCAGGGTTTCCAATGTCTGGAAGATCTGGGCAATTGGTGGGAGGCCACAACCGGGCAGCCGATTCCGCTCGGATGTATTGCGGCGCACAAAAAACTGGGGTTGGAAAAAATTGCCGAGATCGAGCAACGACTGAAAGATTCCATTCAGAGCGCATTTGATGATCCGGAATCGACCAAAGACTATGTAACCGAACACGCGCAGGAACTGGCGGATGATGTGACTGCCGAACACATCAAAACCTATGTAAATGACTTTACGCTCGATCTCGGCGATGAAGGCCGGGCCGCAATTGCCAAGCTGCAGAAAATGGCAAAGGAAGCAGGAATAATTAGATAGCAACGAATTTATGGAAAGCAACGAATCCCACCGTGATCATTCGTTGCTTTCCATTCATTCGCTGCAAAGAAAAGGTTTTAAATGATTGGAATTTTATTTGCCACACAGATGGAGGCGCAGCCTTTTCTCGACTGCGGAGTTCCGGATGGAGTCACCGTTGAAATTTCCGAGGAGATGGGGCTGGAAGCAGCTCGTATTGCCACGGAAAAGCTGGTGGAGCAGGGGTGCACCACCATTATCAATGCCGGTGTTTGCGGGGCGCTGAATAACCGTCTTGAGCGCGGAGGCGTCTATCGGGTTTCGATGGTCAGCATCGAAGCGCTGAAAGCGGCGGTGAACGTGGGGGTCGGGATTGGACTCAAACGGCTGGTGAGTGTGGATGAGCCGGTCTTTGACCCGAAACGGAAAAAAGAACTCTCTAAATATGGCGAGCTGGTCGATATGGAAGGGTATGCCGTCGCGCGGGTCTGCGAGGCTCATGAGATTCCCTGTATTCTGATTAAAGGCGTAACCGACTTCGGCGATGGGAATGGGAAAGACGATATTCAAAAACACATCGCCCCGGTTTCCGAAACCGTGGCGGAGGCCCTTTTTGGTATTGTAGAAGCGGCGGGAAACCGCGTTGCGTCAGAGCCGTGTGACGAGGAAACGCGGCAGGAACCGACGTCTACATTGAAGAAGCTCCACTCGTTCACAAAAGTGGAGCACACCGTCTTCAGTCTTCCGTTGCTGTTTGCGGGCGCGTGGATCGGTGCGGGGGGCATGCCCTCCCTTAAATCCCTTTTGCTGATCGCGCTGGCGGGCGTGGGTGCCCGTGTTTTTGGAATGGCAATTAACCGCATCCTGGATAAAAACATTGATGCTGAAAATCCACGCACAAAGAATCGCGAACTGGCGAGCGGAACTCTTTCGATGGCACAGGGCTGTTGTGTGGCCGGGGTGGGGCTCGTGTTCTATTTTCTGGCCTGCTGGTTATTGGGTCCGATGGTCTTTAAGCTGTCGCTGGTGCCGTTGGTTCCTCTGTCGATCTATTCTCTGCTGAAACGCTTCACTCCGTTGTGTCACTATGGCATCGGGGTCTGTCTGGCGGTCGCTCCGATCGCGGCCTTTATTGCCGTCACCAATTCGCTGGTTTTGCCGTCTCCGCTGATTCTTCTGGCGATCTTCTCGTTCTTCTGGATCAGTGGGTTCGATATTATTTACGCTATGTTGGATATCGATTTTGACCGTGCCAACCGAATACGCAGCGTACCTGCCGCACTAGGAATGAAAGGGGCGCAGGTGGTTGCAGCCATCACGCATCTCGTTGCATTCGCAGCGTTGGTGTTGCTTTGGATTCCAACCGATTCTGTTTTAGCAACGCTGGCGCTGCTGATTTCAGCCGGAGCATTCGGCGCGGCCTACTTGCAAAACATCCCGATTCCCGTTAGATTTTTCCCGATCTCAGCGATTGCCGGAATCGCCGGAGCATGTGTGGTGCTGTTCGGTAGATAGTTGGCAACGAATGTATGGAAAGCAACGAATGCTCTTCTTGTATGAAAAAAGGAACTAATAATCCAAAGGTGCTTTATCCAGAGCTCTCGTACTCAATAATAGGGGCTGCGATGGATGTGCATAATGAGCTCGGTCCTGGTTGGGACGAATGGGATTATCACAAAGCAATGATACAGGCTTTGGAAAAACAAGGACATTCTGTAGGAAGTCATGATCGAAAGAATCTAATTCATAGGGACGTATCAGTTGATCTATTTGAACTCGATATCCTTGTTGATAATCTGATCATTCTTGAACTGAAACACCTTAAGGAAGATTTTAATCCAGTACACTTCACCCAGCTGATAAATTATCTCAAGTGTTGGGATGTGAACTTGGGGCTTTTAATTAACTTTGGTCTAAACCAGCTACGGTATAAGCGTGTGCCGTTTTCAGAAACGAATGCTTCACTAGAATATATTGGTTATTGGGACGAATTGCCTCGTTCCGATAGGGAGATAGTGGCGCAAGCAGTTAAGGAGCTTCTAACCGTCGTTGGTTCTGGATATGGAGCAGACGTTTTTAAGAAACTATTGAAAACTGAGTTGGATTTCATGGCTGTGAGTTTTGAGAAATTGAGCATTATTCCTACTTATGGTGATATGAGGTTTGGAGAAAGAGATGTTGATGCAATTTCTTTTGGGGCAAAATCGGTTGTATCCGTTTCCGCGAGTTCATCTGCCACTGATTTGAGCTATTTAAAAACCTATATGAAACAATCGGGTAGACCTTATGGGATACTGGTTAATTTGGATAAATCAAAAGTACAGGTAAGAGGAGTTCTTTAGTGGATTCGTTGCTTTCCATACATTCGTTGCAGAAAAGGGTTCGATTATGAAATTAATTGTGGCAATGACGGGCGCCTCTGGTGCGCTGGCAACGAAGCTGTTGATTGAAAAATCGATCTGGCCGGTTACGCTTGTTGTGAGCCGAATGGGCAAAGTGGTCTATGAACAGGAGGCCGGTCCCATTGCTGAGCTCGAAGAGCTGGCTTCCGAAGTTTGGAAGGATTCCGACCTGACGGCTACCATTGCCTCCGGTTCGGTTCCAACCCTTGGAATGGTGATCATGCCGTGTTCTGCAAACACGCTGGGGAAGGTGGCTGCGGGCATTGCGGATTCGCTGGTGACCCGCGCGGCGCATTGCCAGCTGAAGGAGGGGCGCAAAGTGGTGCTGTGTGTTCGCGAAGCACCGTGGACGTTGTTGAATGCGCAGAATGCCGAGCGCGTGGCGGCGGCCGGCGGAACGATTATGCCGATGTCTCCTCCATACTACTTTATGATGGGCCGCGATCCGGATACCGTTTCGGTGAAGGAAATGCTGGGTCACTATTGCGACCATGTGCTGTCGCTGTTTGGCCAGCCTTCACCTGAAACCTGGGAGGATATCCGATGAGCTCTGGTGAACGGGATACCTTGATTTCTGCACAGGAAAATCGTGAGATGTTTGATCGCATCGCCAAGAATTATGATGTGGCCAACCGAGCGATTTCGATGGGCATGGATAAAGGTTGGCGCAAAAAAACGATCGAACTGCTGAAGCCGTTTCGCGGAGGGCGCTATCTGGATATCGGTACAGGAACGGGGGACCTTGTTTTTGAGATTATTGACCAGTCGGCCAATGTGGTGATTGATGGAATTGATCCAGCAGAGCAAATGCTGGCGATTGCCAAAGATAAGGCGGAACAGCGTAAGTTGGGCGACTCAGTCTCTTTTTTTATGGCCGATGCGCTGGATCTTCCGATGGAGAGTGATACCTATGACGGGATTGTTTCGGGCTTTTGTTTCCGGAATATTGAACGGCGGCAGAAGGCATTGGAGGAAATGCGGCGGGTTTTGAAACCGGGTGGCATGCTGGTGATTCTGGAGGCCACCTATCCGGCCAATGCATTGATCCGATTGGGCTACAAATGTTATACACCGCTGGTTCCAATCATTGGAAAATGTCTGGGCGGTGGTGCGGCTTATAAATATTTAATGGACTCGATCGAAGATTTCCCCCGTCCCGATACCGTGACGGATATGTTCAGCGCCGCCGGATTTTCCGGTGTGCAGTACAAGTCGATGACGTTTGGAACGGTTTGTATTTTTTCAGGTAAGAAATAGAAGATGACGATGAAAGATGACTTTGTTTTTGCGGGTGCTCCCTATAGCAATCAGGCTCCCTTGATGGAGAAACTGCAGGAGATCGCCCCCGGCTCGACGGTTGAGTTCAATCACCCCGCGACGCTTGTGAGAGGGTTGCTGGATCGAAAGGTGGATGCCGCTGTTGTTCCGGTGGCACACCTCTTTTCACATCCTGAGCTTACGATGATCAAGGGGCTTGGAATCGCGGCCGATGGACCGGTACGCAGTGTGCTGCTGAAGTGCAATAAGCCGATGGGGAAGATTAAAACAATCGGGCGCGACCCGGCGTCGGCTACGTCGAATGCTTTGGCGGAAGTGCTGATGAAAAACTATTTCAAGCAGAAAGTAGAAATGTACGATTTCCAATCGTTGGAAAATCCGGATGCGGCCGTCGTGATCGGCGATCGCGCGCTTTGTGCTGAACCGGCTCCGGCGGGAGACATCGATCTGGCCGAAGCCTGGCTTAAATGGACGAAGCTTTCATTCGTCTTTGCGGTTTGGGCCATTCGTAAGGACTGTCCATTCATCGATGAGATCACAGACATCGTTCATCGGACCTATGCCGCCGGTTTCCGGGCGATGGAGTCCATTGCCGAGCGCTATGCGCTGAAGCTGGGCGGATCGCAGGAATTCTGGATCGATTATCTCGATAACTCCATTCATTACAAACTGGATAAACGCGATATGGAGGGGCTGGCCCGCTTCCGGAAACTGATCTCACCTGATCGAAATAAATAATAGAAATTCATTCAGTAGGATTTCCGAGGAAGTGCGCGGTCTCTAAGATAGTCGGCAGTTTGGTTTAATGAGCATCGGCATATTCATTGAAGAATTCTTCCGAAAACTCAAATATTTCTGTGTAGCCTTCCAATTCGTTGGCCAGATAGTCGGTCATCCCTTTTTGTTCCGACAATAATTGAATCTGTCTGGAATGTATTCTGCATGAGCTTGCTATTTCCCGAGCTTCTTTCGAGCTTATTCTTCTGTCGCGGTCTTTCAGAATATCAAGAATTCGATCGCCCAAAACTTTGTGCTTTCTGTAGGTGATGCCAAAGGTTCGGTTGTATTTTTTCCAGTTCACCTTGTTCCAGCCTTTGCTGTCCACCCGGAAGCAGAAGTGACGTGAGGCTTCATCAAACCGGGTTCCTTTTTTCATCGCATGATATCCGGATTCCTGGCTGTAGCTTGCGATTCCTACAATCTGACCCTCTTTGTTTAAAACAGGCCCGCCGTTTTTCTCGGCCCCAAAGGCGGCAGATATCTCAAACTTGGTGCCACCGATTCCTATGATGGATCCCTGAAGAATACGATTCTCCGGCTCCGAGTCGTTGTTAATCAGGGCAATCGGGGTATTCATTTGGGCTTTGCTCTGCACAACCGGGAGTGCGTTTGAATTATCGGCAAGGAGCAGGCGGGCGAGGTCTCTGTTTGAAGAAAGTTCAACACTTCTCGGTGCCAGCTTTTCTCCGCCGGCCGTAATGAAAGACATTCTTTCTGCACCAAGGAGAATGTGTTGATTGGTCAGGATGTAGGATTTCCCATCCATAGTTGCGATTACACCAAGAGCATTTCCGCTATTCTTGGCATAACTGAATTCAATAATGACCAAGCTGTCGCATATTTCATTAAACTCAATGTTAACAGCGAGGGCATCTAGTTCGTCAGCTAAGGAGTTAGTGGATAGAGTGATGCCTGTAGCGACGAGTAGGCATTGTTCCATTGCGGTGCGTCTGTTGATTTTCATAATCTGCTATTGATTTGCTATGTCATCGGCGATGGCTTGAATGTAATATCCGGCATAATCCAGCGAGTATGCATTATTTTCAAAACCGGAGCGAAGGAAGCCGGATAGCTCGCGTTGTTTCGAGAACATTGCAATACGGCGGGATCTGTCATGGCACGTTTTTGAAAGAATCTCCAGGCTGCCTGAATAGGCATTTAAAAAACTGTTTTGTGTATATTTCCTCCTTTCATAACGGGCGATAATATCGTTGTGTTTTTTTACCCAGGTGGCGAGGTCTCGGGCCATATCGTCATTTTCAGGAATGCTTTTTAAAGGAGAACCAGACCAGACGTTGATGATATCGAAGACACTTTCCGCCAAAGCTTCGCTATTCCTATACAGCTTTCCATATTTCTTGTTATATTCTTTCCACTTCACCGGTTGCCATTCCAGGTCGTCCAGGCGGTAGCAAAAGCGTCGTGTTTTACTTTCGAAATCTCCTTCCTCTTCAGAGTCCTCGTCGCTCTCGCTTGAGGAGTCTTCATTATCATCATTTTTAGGTGGTTCCCATGTTACGCGGACAAAACTGGCAATGCCTATGACATTCTTCCGAACGTCCAATACCGGACTGCCACTGTTTCCTGAAACAAATTCAGCATTCACTTCGACGAGATCGGTGCCAAGTCCTGTAACTTCGCCGAATAACTCGGTGGCGACTCCTGCTCCTTCCGAGTTTCCGAATACGCCAAGCGGACTGCCTAGGGAAAACTTTGACGTGATCTCAAAAGCTTCCCGTTCCTTGAGTGCTATGCGTGCGATATCTCTTTTTATGGAAAGTTCAATGGTTCCGGCAGGGATTATTGTTTCTCCCTCCGCAGTTTTAAGACGAATGCTATCGGCTCCCATGATCACGTGTTGGTTCGTAAACAGATACGTTTTTCCATCCATTTTTGCAATAAAACCACTTCCAGAACTACGCCCTCGATCACTCTTACAGGTAATAATTATCAATTTGTCTGAGATGTCATTGAAGGTATAATTAAATTCTGTTTTGAGTTCTTCCTGCGTTCGACCGGTTTTGAGCAACTCCGCGACCGATGTGAGTTCGGGCTTCTTCGGGTTTTTTATATCGTCGAGGTTCTTTTCAAACTGTTCGCTCATAGTCGTGAGACCCTCAGAGGGGTCTTCCTGCGGTTCCTCTCCAAGCGCGTAGGGGATGTTGGTGGTGGCCGAAGCATCGATTGCAACGATCTCGCTATGGGTATCGTTGTGATACGTGATGTCTCGCACCACCAGCCGTTCGTAGACCTTCACGCGCTCCTTGCCGCCGATATCGTATCGAGCCATGAGACGTTGGGTCCAGTTGCCGAACATATCGGTTTTGAGATACTCGTAAATATGGAGCCGTTCCCCATCTTCCTGATGATATTGTTGGCGCTCACGGTCGATCAATCCATCTTCCTTCCATCTAAACCAATAGGTGTATAGCGGTTTTCCGCGTTTACCAACGCGGGTATATTCCTCGCTGCGGTTCTGTGCATCACGTTTGGTGATTGAGCCCGACTTGAGGTTATTGCTTTTGTCTACGTAACGATAGTTTACAAGATATCCAGCAGGAGAATAGGTGTATACGGCAGCCCCGCCGTCCTTCTTTTTCATTGCGATCTGACTCGTTTCAGTACTGAGAATCACTTCCCAGTCATTCGTGAAACCATCTTCAAAATCGCAATAGACCTGGCGCTCAAAATTTCCATCCTCTGAATAGTGGTTTGTAAGGGTTGAGATTTTTTTCCCGTCCGGGCTCCATTCCGTCTCATTCAGTAGATTACCGGCTTCATCGTATTCGCTTAATTCCCGCTCAAATTGGCCGGATACATTAATGCTGATTTTGGTGTCGACGCTTTTAACCGGACCTTTCAAGTCGGTATCGACGAGGTCGGGGACCATGATGTCAAGGTGTGTTTCCGCGAGCGAGGTAAACAGAATTGAGAGGCAAAGAATGCAAGTGTACTGAAGTGGTTTCATATATTATTTCCCGCTAGGTAGACTGATCCACTATAAGGATTCTATTGTTTACAAAAAGGATAAATCAGAAAAAAGCGCGAAAATCACATGAAGAATTCTTTTTTCTCGTCTTAATGTGCATGTTCGTATACCTCTTATTCTTCGTGTCTATGTACAAAGATCTGTCCATATTGGTGTTTAGCGCCGCAGTCATTGTCGGGGCCGTGCGCTATCTGCTGATTCCAGGCATTGGAAAAATCGGGGCCGCCCTTAAGTTCTCGGCGAAAATACGCGGGCAGATGATCGGCTATGCCACGAGTGTGCCTGAATTTACGGTGTTGGTAGCCGGCGCTCTCAATGGGGTGTTCAGTGCCGGCATGTGGAATATTGCTGCGTCCAATATCGTGAATTGGGTTCTCTTTCTTTTCACGGTCTTTGCATTTCGTCAGCAGCTGGATCTGAAGAATCATATGTTTGTTGATGAGCTGGTTTTCGGCATTCTTTCCGTGGTGATTCCATTGCTCATGTTTGCTGCTGGAATCGGGACGGGATATGCGACTGCCGCTGGCCTGTTGGGATTTTTTGTGCTCTACAAGGTTTTGGATAAGCGCCTGAATAAAGCCGGAAAGCCGGCACCGTTGCCGCCGGGCCTGGAAAACGGAACCGTTTTAGGCGGATCGCTTCTGTTGCTGATCGGTATCGGGGTTGTTCTGTTTGCGGGAAACTTTCTGGGAAACAGTGCCGGAGCGTTGATCACTCAGCTCAATGTGCCGGACTGGGCAGTAGGGTGGATTCTGGGGCTCGTAACTTCGGTTTGCGAGCTGGCGTCTTTTATCGAAATTTACCGAATGCACAAACCGAAAGATTCCCCCACCCACTATAAAGATACTCAGGAAGCCCTTGATGCCCTGGTTGCCTCCAATATTGCCAATCTGGGGCTTATTCTCCCGCTCGGCATGATCATTTATCTATTGATTGCCGGTTGATTTAACAACGAACGATTTTTCTACAGCGTGAATGAAGTTTTTCTTAAAGGTCTCCATCGAATTTTCATGAATGACCCGATGTTGAAGTTCTTCAATTTTCAGGGGCCAGGTTTTGCGAGCTGCGGAAAACGTGGAAGCCATTGAGGCGGAGCTTTCGGTCGTGAAGGTCCATTCTGTCGGTAGCAGATCCATCATACCATCGACGCGACTTCCAATGACTGGAAGTCCGCGGGCGAGTGCCTCGAGCATGACGAGGGGAACTCCTTCGTAGCGCGAAGGAATCACCACCATATCGAGCATTTCGTAGACGTCTTCCATGTTGACCTGCCAGGGCATGCATGAAATGGAATCCTTGTCCTTGATCAGTTTTTTCAGTTTCGATTCGTCTGGACCGCTGCCGACGATCAGCACGCGGCAATTGGTAAATACCGAGGAATGCTGCAGAAAGGAGCGGACAAAAAAGTCCTGCTGTTTTTGTTTGAATTCAATTCGGCCGATCAGACCGATGGTAAATCTGTTGTCGTGTTCAACCAGTTTGGGAATCGGCGGTGGTTCAATACCATTTTCGACAATGCTGATCGGACGTTTAGTGCCGCGGTCTTTCAGCAACTGTTTCATGCTTTCCGAAATCGTAATATAGCTGGAGGGTTTATTAAACAGGTACCGATTGAGCGTATCCCGCAGCCTGCCGAATTTGGCTCCCATTTTTTCCAGCCGATGAGGGATTGCAATATAGGAAATGCAATCAATTCGGCATTTTTTTGCTGCAAGAACCGCTTGGGATGACTGTTCAATATCGCCCTGAATACAGAGCACCAAATCGGGTTCCAGCCGTTGGAAATGCTCCTTAAGCATATTGATGCCGGTTCGGCTGAATCGGTTGCGCAAGCCTTGAAATTTTTGAGTGGAGCAGGGGGTTTCCAATATCTGGAACTTTTCGGTGCCGGAGAGCTTTTCAAGCAGGCTCCGGTTATAGGGATTATACATTAAAATGACATCGATGTCCGGGGTGGCAATGAGCGCCTCGATTCCGTGACAGGCCATAATCTGATGGCCGCCGAAATGGGGGTTGTCATCGTATACGAGAATCTTCACATAGAATCCTTACATTCCGGGAAGCGGAGAGAGCCCCAGGCTGGACGGAGTTGTTTTCTTGGGAACAATCTTCTGAAACTCTTTTGTGTTGCGGATCGTATCAAACCGTTTATCAGAACGAAGATGATTGCGGACAGGTTCGCCACCGATCTCGACCGCCTTTCTCAGAGAAACCCACATTTCGCCACGCTTGTTGGTGACCAACTGAAGGCCGGCCAGATTGATCCATCCTTGCGTATCGTTGGGCTTTGTTGAGGTGTATTTTTTAAGTGCAAGTTCAACAATGTCGAGCTTCCGCTTCTGGGCCATGTACTGAGCGAGCGACATCATACCTTCCGGAGGAATATTATCGGAGTTCAGGATGTTGCGTGCCAGAGCATCGGCTTGCTGGCTTTGTCCCAGGCTGTATTGGATGTTCATCAGCTCCAGCATTTCCTGGAAATTACTACCTCCGGCTTTAAGTTTGGTCTCCAGCTCCACGCGGCGCGCCGTCATTTTTTTCATTTTTTCCAGGTTTTCCTGGAATTTGATTATTTGCTCGTTGTCTGGATCTTCATCGAGCAAATCCTCTGCGTATCCGATGGCTTCGTCGTGGCGTCCGGTATTGAAAATATGCTGTGCGAACTGGAACTTCAGACTGAGACGAAACGCCTCGCCTTTTTCGTTGTTCGGATCTTTTTCCATAAACACGTCGAATATCTCAATGGCTTCGTCGAAACGTCCTTGCTTGGCGATGAGGTCGGCAAGGCGGAAGTTGGCTTCCGGGCTGAGGTCGTAAAGCGCCACAGACTGCCGGAAGGCGGCTTCGGCTTCTCTCGGTTTGCCGCGGGCGGCGTAGAGCCCGGCAAGAGCACTCCGCAGTTTGGAAAATGATTTGCGGGCAACAATATCACGGATAAACTTTTCGTCGTTTAATAGGCGGTCACAATACCAGTTCCAGAAATCGGTGTCGTTTTTGACCATTTCAGGGGTAAGCGCCGTGGGCTTGTTGTTGATCTTCATGATCAGCCCGTGTGGTGTCAGATAGGGATACATCCACGGCAGCACATAGCTTTCCTCCACATAGAAGGTGCGCAGGGGCGGCAGGCCGGTTTTTGGATCTTTGACGGGGTCTTCAAATACGGCGGCAGCTCCGACTGGACGAGTCTTTTCGTCGGTCTTGGTTTCGGTGATGTACTGGTTGTGATCGAAGATCATTTTGCTTAGAAAGCCGTTAATCTTCATGACGCCGGCAACACCCTGAACCTGAACCTTGCCACCTTCGGTGGTTACATCAGCCCCCGCATTGATGGAGCCGTTTTGTACTCCCTGAACATATTGCTGGAAGGCGAGGTTGGAATCGAGGGGCGATGGAATCCAGATCTGATCACCATATAGATCGCGCATGACGTTCATGTAGGTGTTGTCGGCCAGGGCATTCTGAGTGATGAGGTAAACATCGGGGCGCACTTTGGCGGAGTAGATCATATAGGTTGGTACAAAACGTCCCGGATCGGTTCCGCCGAAGAAAATGGCATTCGGTCCCATCGGTTCCGGATAGTCCTTGCAGGGGTAGGCTTCCCATTGCTCCAGGAATTCCTCTTCATCTGGATACCAATAGCTGAGGTCGTCTTTAATGCCGTCCACCCCGCGCAGTTGCCAGTTGCCGAACTGCCAACCGAAGTCGTGCCCGTTCTGCTCGGCACCGCCAACCACTTTAAGTTGATTCTCATTATGGTAGTTTTTGTAAATCAGAGAAAAAGGGAGCAGGAGGACCATTACAACTCCGATGATCTTGGTGTAGCGGTTGTTTTTAACGAGAGTCTCCAGGTAGGCCATCAGGAACAGGATGCCGTAGCCCAGCCAGAGGACATAGATGGCGTGCGACTGAATGTATTGCACGCGACCAATAAACAGACTCTGGATGTCGGTTTTCGGATTTTGAAGAATCATGAATACAATACCGACCGAAAGAAAGGCGGTGAGCGTCGTCATGATCCACCCGCTGTTCTGCGAAGAGATGGCCGGCTGTTCCGTCAGCGGGTTCCCGCCGTTTTCAGTTTGTGCGTCTGTTCCTTTCCGGATGAGCAGATACAGCATTATGGCCGCTTCCAAGGCTGCCGTGCATAGGAACGCGTATTTGGAGAAACGCGGGAAAGACGGGATCAGCTGAATGATGCCGAGATATAAGGCGGTGGGAATGAGCGTGTATAACGCCCAGGTTGCGGGATGGCCGATGTCCTGCAACCGTTTTGCGGTGGGCAGCAGCAGTGCAATCGCGGTGACCGCCAGGCAGCTCTGAATGATGGGCGCATCGGTATCCAGAAGCTTTATCAGAATGAGGCTCAGGGTAAGGTTCCACGTCACCTTCCAGCTGAAGAACTCAAAGCGCCCGATGCGTCCGGCCAGCCGCCAGCGGAACTGGGGAAGCTGCCGCATGATCGGGAAGAGCGCCAGCGGGATCAGGCCCAGGACGGCGATCGGGCCGTAGAACTGGGAACGCAGGTCGGTCAGGTAGGTTTCCACCTGTTCGAGGAAGCGGGGGGTGAAGACATGTGCCAGTTTAACGCGCTCATACTGGCCGCGGGTGATGGCGTGCATAAAGCCCTGCCAGGTGCGCGGGTAGCCCCAGTTGATCGGCGGGTTCTGGTCGGACGAAAAGGCCATGTAGAAATAGAAGCCGAGCCCGATAAACATAATCAGGAAGGTCGGGCCGACCACCCGGCCGCGGGGAAGCACAAAGGTGGCGATGGTCGGTACGGCCAGCGCATAGATAGTCCAGATCCAGAAGCCGGGGTAGTCGGGGCCGGATACCCACATGTATTGGGCCATTTCCGGATTGCCGGCCGCCCATTTATTAAAGCCCACCAGCAGGATGTAAAATGAACCGGTAATCAGGAAGTCGCGGACCAGAAAGGGCTGCCGAATGAGAAGACAGGAAATAACGCACCCCAGCACGCCGACGACCTGAAGAACGAGAATGCCGAAGTAGATACCGAGAATGGAGAGAGGGAGGAAGATCACTACGCCGATTATGCCCCATACATTTTTGCGGGAGAAAATATCCAGATCATTGAACAGCACGGCCGCGGCCATCGCCAGGCCCATAAACATCAACGTCTGATGGTTGGTAATGCCGAGGCCGAACGTGAAGGCACTGAGCATCAGCCACTTGGTGTTGTTGGATTCGCTGATCCAGCGGTACAGGAAAACCAGCACCAGCGACTGGAAGAAAATGTTCAGGGTGTACACTTCGGCAATCACAGCCTGCGACCACATGCCCTGACCGAAAGCCAGCAGCAGACCGCCGGAAATACCGGCCACGGCACAGAAGAGGCTTTCGGTGGATTCACCCAGTACTTTCAGTTCTTTGGTGAAGCTGCGCAGAAGGTCCATTCCCGAACGGCTGATCAGCAGGGCCAGGGCCCCGCAGGCAGCGGCGCCGGAAACCGCGGAGAACCAGTTGACGGCCCAGGCCGGGTTGGGCTGGCCGTGGAAGGTGACGGAATGGAAGATCCATTGAAAAAACCAGGTCAGCAGCGACCAGATCGGATAGCCGGGCGGATGCGGGACGCCCAGAAAGTCGGAGGCCACAATCAACTCGCCGGAATCTTCGAGACCGAGCGTCGGTTGAAGGGTGATGGTGTATACAATCAGCGAAATAATGAAGGTGGCCCAGCAGGCAAACCACTCGGACTTCCGGAAAAATTTTTCTTTCTTCAATGCGATTACTCCATTTGCAAAAAGTGAACGTACAGGATAGATCAAACCTGACGCAGGTCAACCATCCTTAAGCCGCTTTTCCAAGGTCTGGAAGGAGGAGGGATGGCCCGCTTTTATTTTGGCAAAGTGCGGCCGTGCCGGTTCAAAATGTTTTTCAGTTGTGAAGGGCGGTTCGAATTTTCCTTCCACCAGATCCTCGCGGACAAAGAAGGCATTGGCCCCGGAAAGGCTGCATCCGACGAGCAGGTAGCCTTTGGCGGCGGCTTTTTCTTCAATAAACTTGAGGGAAACGCCGCCATGGTCGGAGTAATCCCACATATGGGAGGGATCGTAGTCCATGCAGTAGCGCACGGGCGGAATAAACTTTGCGTTATATTCCATGATCAGTACTCGGGGATCAATGCAGGTGATCGCATCCCACACAAAATAGTCGTTCCCATCGATATCGACGGAAAGCAGGTCAATTTCTTTGTCGGGGATCTGCGACGAGATCAGGTCGTTGATGTTGTCTTTAGTGATAAAGGATTCAAGAACCTTAAGTTGTCCGGATGCAATTGTTTCCGGAAGGCCTTTCCGGATTTTAGAGATATTTTTAGCGGATCCATCGATCCAAAGACCGTTCCAATCCTGGAACAGCAGGGCATAGGAGTTGTTTTCAATCCCATCGCCACAGCCAAATTCAACAAAGGTTTTATTGGTGGTTCCGATTCGCTTAAATATTTCGATAATAATCCCGTCTTCTTCGTTCTGGGAAAACATCTTGCGACCGAAAGGGACGAGATTCTGAGGATTTCCATACTTTGTAAGCCGCTGCATGGCCTCCATTTCGCTGCGAACCCAGAAGCCGCGTATGTCAAGGAAACGGGTACCACCCACCGCTAGGTGGTTTTTCAATTCATTCCATTTGCCCATCTAACATCCTCGGTTGTTCCAAACAGTTTGGGAATCTGTGTACAAAAGAAGTGAATATATACTATAGCAGGTGTTTTGGGACTAGCGGAAACAATAAAAACTCTCGCTTTCGGCAGGAGTGATTGAGTAATCTTTAGTTGTTTTTTTTGATATGGGATAAATCTGTGTTGGGTGAAAGGGTTCAATGGGATCGAGAGTTGGTGCATTTCTGAGGGAAAAGGATTCCTTTGCGGCGCAAGTTGTTAAATATCTGGTGTCAGGTGGCATATCGGTTGTCGTCGTTCAGGTTACATTTTATTTGCTGGCCTGGCTGGTATTGCCTTGCATGCGCGCTACGGATCCGGTGGCTCGTTTGCTGGTAACGCTGGGATTCACTGTGGAGGCGGCCAGTGAAGCTGAGCTGAAACGAAATTTCTGGATCATCATGGTCATCTGCTTCTTACTATCGAATGCTGTGGCTTATCTGCTGAATATGCTTTTTGTATTCAATACAGGGCGGCACCGAAAAGTAATAGAAATTCTACTTTTCTTTGGGGCTTCCTTGCTCCAGTTTTTATTTATCTGGATCGGGGGGATATTAATTTCTGTATTCAAATGGGAAGTCACCTATTCGAATCTTGCTATGTTGGCGGCCGGTCTAATCGTTAATTATCTAGTGCGCAAGTACATCGTTTTTAGAGGCTAGGGGATCGAATGGGAAAATTTTCGTATGGTGTGGTGAGCAAGCTTGGATTTTATACCTCGTACTTCTGGTATAAGCTGATTCTGCCGTTTGAAGTTCACTCCCCAAGATTAACGATGTGGTTTTACGAGTGGGGCTATACACTACATAAATTCCGCGACTATGAATATTGTAAGCCCTGGTTGAACGCGCAGGATGTGATCACTACGCGTTTCGGAACCTATAGAATCCGGCGAGGAACCGCTGATGCAGCTAACGTATCTCCCGCGTTTGAACGGCGCGATTTAAACCGCCTTTTTAGTCTGGTCGCTGAATTGGTACAGGCCCGGAAACGCGTATTGTTTTTGGATATTGGCGGGGATATCGGTACATACTCTATCGCTGTCGCCAAACGGTTTGAATTGCTGGGTGTCGATACGATTTGTTTCGAACCCATACCCTCCAGTTGTGAATTGATCATCGATAATATTAAGCGCAATGAACTCGGTGATAAAGTAGAACTGATGGAAGTCGCTCTGATGGAGGAACGTCAGGAAAGCCTGAAGATTTGTCTGAATACACTGGCACCGGGATCAAGCAGTGTTAAAGGCGAAGGAGAAGAAGTGCTCGTTCGGGCCGACCGGCTAGATAGCTTGCTAATTGACAGGATGGATGACTATCAAGCTGTGGTACTTAAAATTGATGTTGAGGGTGTTGAAGAGAGCGTGTTGCGCGGCGCATCCGGTCTGCTGGAACAGGGGGTTGAAACATACCTCATGGTAGAGGACTTTATTGACCAGACAATTATCACCTATCTTGAAGAAACCGGGTGGTCGTTCGAGGGCAAGCTTACAGAATACAACAGCTGGTGGAAAAAAAACTAGGATGCGCATTCTGATTCTTAATTGGCGCGATGCCAGGCACCCCCGGGCCGGCGGGGCGGATTTCCGCCTTCAGCACGTCTATGCTCCACTCACCGAGCAGGGACATGAGGTGATTCTCTACAGTTGTGCGTTTCCCGGTTGCGAACCAAGCGACAATATTGATGGAATCGAAGTGCACCGCCTTGGAAATGATTACACGTTTTCCTTTCTCTGTATGATTAAATTGCGCGGATGGGTGAAGCAACATCGGCCCGATGTGGTCGTGGAAGATCTCAACAAACTTCCATTCTATTCGCCCATTGTCTACAAGGGGCCTTTACTCATTCAAATGCACCATCTGTGGCGAAACTCCATTTTCCGGGAAACGAATTTTCCTATGGCTTTCTTTATCTGGGCCTCAGAAGAAATGATTCGCTTCGTATACCATAAATGTAAATTTTCTGTGGTAAGTGAATCCACTCAGACTGAGCTGAACGCCATGGGGGTTCCGAAAAGAAACGTGCGTGTGATTTACAACGGTGCCGACCTTACCCGCTACAAACCGAGTGGTGAGCCGAAAGAACTAATGATGGTTTGGATTGGTCGCATTCAAAAATACAAAGGGCCCATCGATGCCTGCCAGATTCTGGAACGTTTGTTGGAAGAGTTCCCGGCTTTGACTCTCGTTATTGTGGGTGATGGACCGTTTAGATCGGAGGTGGAAAAATATATTGCTGCTAAAGGTCTGCAGGACAAGGTCCGACTCACCGGGTTCATCAGTGAAGAAGAAAAAATCGACCTGTTGCAGCGTGCTTCGGTTCATCTGCAGTCCAGCTACAAAGAGGGGTGGGGACTCAGCGTCATCGAGGCCAATTGCTGCGGTTGCCCCGTCGTGGCCAACAATACCGCCGGTTTGCGCGATAGCTGCCGCGATAACGAAAACGGGTTGCTTTACAACTATTGTGATATTGAAGACGGTGCTTCCAAGGTTCGGAAAATCCTCACCGACGAGGCCCTCCGTGAGCGTCTTGTCGCCAAGGGCTGCGAATGGGGCAACAGTTTCAGCTGGGAGCGTAACAGTCGTGAAATCCTCGACTACCTTCAGGAAATCCTCGCCGCCCAATGAAGCTTTCAATCGTCATCCCAGCCCATAATGAGCAGCATCGTCTTGCTCCGACGCTGGAATCGTACTGCGCATTTTTTGATAAATATTTATCCGGAAACTATGAAATCATCGTTGTCGTGAATCATTGCACAGACAGCACCGAACTGGTTGCCCGGCAGGCCGCAGAAACATTTAGCTCGATTTTAATTGAGGCTGAAACCGCATATGTTGGAAAGGGCGGTGCGGTGCTGATGGGCTTTCAGGCCGCTTCCGGTGAATATATTGGCTTTGTTGATGCTGATGGCGCCACGCCGGCCGACTCCTTTTTCCAACTATTGGAAAAGATCGGCGACGCCGGATGTGCCATCGGTTCGCGCTGGGTTGAAGGAGCTCAGGTGAACCCGAAACAATCGTTGATGCGCCGCTTTGCCTCCCGATTGCTGAACCGTGTTATTGTGCATGGGTTTTTTGATCTGCAAGTGCACGACAGCCAATGCGGCGCAAAGCTTTTTACTCGGGAAGTTCTGTTGCCGTTGTTGCCTGAACTGAAAGAAAAGGGATGGGCATTTGATATTGATTTGTTGTGTCGTGTGAAACGATGCGGCTATGGTATCCGGGAAATACCGGTTGAATGGCACCATGTACCAGGGAATCCAATAAATTTTATAGTGATGTCTGCGCAGATGCTGGCGTCGGTCTGGCGCGTTAAACGGGCACTGTAGAACTGATAAGGTAAAATGTATGAAAAGTGATAAAGTCAAGTTCCTCCTCTGCCTCCTCTTCTTTGTGGTCCTCGCCGCCATCACCTTCCGCTGCTGCTGGGGCTCCAACATGGTGTTCTCTGCTTCGGACCTGAATATCGGCCGGCTTGCGGCAAAGAAAAATATGCTGCCTGAACTTTTTACAGGACAATTTACAGCGAATCAGGTGCTGGGTGGAAGTGGCTATGGATTTACTCTCTTTCATGTGATGTTGGCGTCGATGCCTCTCATGCTCTTTGCGAATTCGATTTACGGTTTGGTGCTGGTTTTCGGTTCCTTATCGATGGTTTGGTTTTTGCGGATCTGGGGCCGAAGTTGGGGAGCATCGGTGGTCGGGGCCCTCGTTGCCTTTTGGTTTAACTCGATTACATTGGCTTCCGGCGGCCATGCCTACAAAATGGAGGTGCTGGCTTTTTCGGTACTGAGCCTGTGTCTAATTGAAAAGGCGATTCGGGCGGTAACGGTTAAAAAAACGATTGGATTTTCTCTGTTGGCTGGTCCGGTGGTCGGAATCATGATGATAGAGCAGCAGGATGTGGCGTTGCTGGCAGGGCTGTTCATTAGTTCGTACGCAATTTTCCGGTTGGTGCAGGCGCATGGTAAGGCATTGGTGCGTTGGGGAGCGGTTCTTGTCCCGCTTGGCATTGTGGCCTTGTTGCTGTCAGGTTCTACGATCATGCAGTCTTATAAGAGAAATATTGCCGGTGCGGCCTCGGTTCAGAAGGACGGGGATGAAAAGTGGAATTATATCACTCAATGGAGCATGGTACCTGCAGAATGGCCGGATCTGATCGCTCCGGGCTGGGGTGGATGGAGCAGTGGAAATCCGGAAGGACCCTATTGGGGGAAAATCGGCCAGTCCGCTGAATGGGAAACGCAAAAAAAAGGCTTTGCAAATTTTAAACTTGATAGCAATTACCTTGGGATTATTCCTTTTCTTCTGGCGCTGTATGGAGTTTGGGGTGCGTTTGCGAACCGGAAGGAGCAGGATGGGGCATCAATTCTTTTCTGGGGGGGGGCAGGATTGGTCGGCCTGCTGCTTGCATTCGGGAAATACAGTCCGCTTTATAAACTGTTTTATCATTTGCCAATGGTCAGTAATATCCGTGCGCCGATAAAGCTGTTGGATAATGTTGAAATCTGCTTAGCAGTTGCGGCGGCTTATGGACTCGATCGGTTGTTGGCTGAAGGGAAGTCGAGTCGCTCTGTGCGTGGTCTCTGGATTGGCTCGGGAACTTGTGCGGTGTTAATGCTGTTGGCCGGAATAAAGGCACTGGCATTTTCATCTTCGTTCACAACGGAATTGTCGCCAATGGGCCTGGATCAGTTTTCGGATATTATTGTTCAAAATGTTTCCAATGCCTGGTTTCATGCTGCGGTGCTTTCAATCGTATGTGGGGGATTGGTTTTCGGGGTTTGGAAGGGGATGCAGCTCAAATGGATTGTCCCTGTATTTGTTACCGTCTTGCTGGTAGATAGTTTGATGCTCTCGTCGCAATATTTTAAAGCAACCGACATTGCTTCAGTTAAAAAGGGAAATGATATTATTAAGTTCCTGAAAACCAATCAGGGAGATGAGCGAACCTTCTTAATAGATCAGTCAGGAATTTACAATCAGTGGCTGGCATCTGACGGGCCTTTTCACGGGCTCAACCTGTTTAATATTTGGCAGATGCCGCGTATGCCATCTGAATATAAAGAGTTTCTCGGAATCGTTGGCCGAAACCAGGTCCGGATGTGGGAGCTTTCAGCCGTAAAATATGTGGCGGCACCGGCCGCAGTGCTTCAACAGTTTAAACAGAATCCGGAGCTTGGAAAACAGTTCAAACCTGTTTTGAACTATCAGGTGCCAACGGCCAAAGGAATGCGAAAGGATGTGATGCTTGAGTTCATTGGGGCTATCCCTCGATTTGCCCTGTATCACAGCTGGCAAGCCATACCTCTGGAACAGCAATGCCAATTGCTGGCTTCTCATAACCATAACCCGCAAACAACACTATTAGTTGATTCAGTTGCAGAAGTGCCTGCATCGTCGGGTAACGGCGCATTCGAAACGGTGACGGTGGAAGTTTCCAAAAAGAATGCGGTTGCCGAGGTTTCGACCGAGGAGCCTGCAATCCTTCGTTTTTCTCAGCGTTGGCAACCGGACTGGACCGTTTTCATTGATGGGAAACGAGTGGAACTATTGAAGGTGGACTATCTCTGTATGGGAGTTTTTGTTCCTGCCGGAACACATACTGTTGAGTTTCGTTGCGTAACTGGAACTTCAAAGGTTGCCTTTACTTCAATAATATTCTTTCTGGCGTTAATCGGGGGCTTCTTTCTGGTGATGGGCCGAAAGGGAACGTCTGCCGAATGATCAAGCCCCTCGTCAGGTTTTTTAATACGGAAGGTCTGCTGAAAGACAGCTCTGTCTTATTTGTCGGCATGGCGATCGCGCAAGTGATTAACCTGCTGTTCCAAATGTTTATGGGGCGCAAGCTGCAAGCCGAAGAATTTGCCTTGCTGGTTTCCCTTTTGAGCCTGTTGAATATTCTGACTTTTCCGCTCGGGGTTTTTTCGACGGCTATCACTCGCTATTCCAGTTTGCTGATTAAATCAGGCCGCGCCGGAGATATTCCCCGGCTACTGATGTATTGGGGAAAACGTTTGGTGCTGATAGGGTTGGCTTGTTCCCTCTTTTGCTTCGCGTTGCCAGGGGCGATTGCATCCTTTCTTCACTTGGATCGGGTGGCCCCGGTCTATATTTTCGGAATCATTCTCACAGGTTTATTCTGCCGCCCCATGGTGAATGGAGCCTTGTTGGGTCTGCAAAGGTTTGATGTCTGGTGCTTGGGAACCGTTCTGGGAGCATTGGTCCGGTTGCTTGTTGGGGCGTATTTAGTGATGGCGATCTCTCCGTTTGCGGGGTGGGGTTTACTGGGCCATGGGCTCGGGTTCTACGCGACCATTTTTATTGGGGGCTTCTTTCTGGTCTTTGCGCTAAAAAGATCAACCGGTACTCAGGAACCTCTGCCGGCAATGCATCACTATCTGGCGGGCAGCTTTATTATCATGTTTGGTTATTCCATTCTGATGTCGGGTGATGTTGTTCTCATCAAGCATTTGATGCCAGATGCTGCAGGAGACTTTGCCTATGCCGCCATCTTAGGTCATTTAGTACTTTTTATTCCTCAGTCACTGGTTGGTGCCATGTTCCCGAAAGTGGTGGCAGATGGGAATGAAACATCGAAACAGAGGATGCTGCTGATCAAAACTCTGCTGGCCTCGTTTATCTGCGCCATTGCCAGTGCCGTTGCATTCACACTTTTAGCCCGAATACTTCCTCGTCTGCTCTTTGAAATTTCAGAACCTCCCCAGGAAATGGTCCGTTGGTTAGTCCAGCTTTCATGGGCGATGGTTCCAGTTGCCTTGCTCAGCAGTACCATGCGCTATGCTTTGGCACAACATCGGCTCGCGATTGGGGCTGTAATTCCTGCCGCCGCAATTGGATTTGTCGGATGTTCTTTTATATGGGCCGAAACGCCAGTTGGTTTGATGGGGTTTCTGGCCTTATTTTCTTCCTCGGCATTACTGTTTTCGGGGGGATTACTTTTGTGGGAGCCAAAGAAAAAGGGGGCTGAAGAATGAAACGGGTGGTTGTTTTTTTTCCGTCCTGGCGTTACTTCGGTCATTTTGCTTTACCGTTGTTTGAGCCACTGGCAACGCAATATGAGATTATTTTCCTGCACACGGAAAAAGCCATCTACGGATGGAATGACTGCCCCGATCTCTCCGAAAAAGGAGTTGAAACAGTAGATCTCCAATCCTTGGAAACGTTTTCTTTTGTAAAAGCTTTGATGAAGTTACATGCGGACCTGGTTGTGGTTTTTGATAAAGGCTGGGTGCAGGATCGTGCGCTACTGCACGCGACGAAACATCTGAAGATTCCAAGTCTTCAGATTCAGCACGGAATCATCGCCCGGCTCGATGGGGTGGAAACTAAAAACCGATTCCAGCGTGCGTTTAATGAATTTGTAAAAATAATGCGTACCTTCCGCTTGTATAATTCCTCGCTGATGAATATCGGGTTTGGCGCGTGGATGAAGTCGCTTTCGTTCCAGTTCAGACTGTTGCTTAATCCGAACGACTATTACTACAACCACCGGGACGAAACCGTGACCGATCTCGCCTGTATTATTGGTGAACGCGATCGGGACTTTTTCGTGGAGAAAGAGGGGTATTACGCAGAGCAATTGGTTCCCATGGGGGCCATACAGTTCCAAAAAGCATATGCGATGAAGCCACAAGAGCCGGAACAACGGATACTGCTGATATCTCAACCATTATTCGAAGACCATTTGCTCGAAGGCGGTTTGGCGGCAAAGAAAGAACACATCCGTGCAATTACAGAGGCATCCCCATTGCCGGTTGCTATTAAGCCGCACCCGCGCGAAGACCGGCAATGGTATCTGGATTATTTCAGTTCGTCTGAACTGCTAGTCTATTCTGCCGATAAAGACATCAATGAGGCCATTCAGGAGTGCAGCCATGTGATCGGCTATTTTTCCACGGCGCTCATTAATGCCCTCATCCTGAAACGCCCCGTCGGCATTATCCGCTGGGTGGATGATCAGGCATATGTGCTTAATCTGGATAAGGATGGTGCGGCTGTGACGTTGATGAACCCTGCAGGGCTTTCTGCTCTGACTGCCGCCGTCGTTCCCGTTGCGGATCCAATCCGTTATGCGTTCAATGAAGAGGTCGGCGCGGTACTTAACGCGACGCTCGTTCGTCTGCTAAAGGGCTGATATGAAATCAGTCGCGTTTGTCTGAGTCGTCTTCAGTAAGTCAGACTGAATCGACATAATATCGTTCTGCACCTTTGAGCTGTTGGCCAGCATTTCTTTTGCGGATCCAAGCAAGAGTTTCTTAAAGTCAGGGGCCGCCATTTCAACTCCCCAGTCCGGTCGTTTAATATCGTCGAGGAACCATTGGATTTTGTCGTGCGAGACGAGTGAAAGAATCGGTGTTCCGCAGCCGAAGGGAATCATCTGGGCATGGCCCCGCATGCCGATCACTAAATCGGGACGGGCATAGGCTTTCATCACCTCGCCGGGGTGAATATGAAACAGGTTTTCAAGCTGGTACGGGACTCCGGCCTTCTCGAGATAGGGCAGCATCTGGTGGTCACTGCGGGCATGGGCATAGTAGGCAATGCGACAGGTATCCGAAAGAGTCCGGGCCACCTGTGCCAGCTCGGAAAGGATTGTATCTGTTCTTTTACCCAGCCGCAGTTCAATGCGGTCAAAAGCGCAGTTCAGGACAACGAGTGGTTTTTCCTGTTCTTCGGCGGAACGGCAGAGTTCCGGATAAAGAATATTGCACAGGGTCGTCGGGCAGGGTTGATAGCGTATCTTGTTGTGCAGCTGTGAGGGCAGGTAGGTTTTCACGGCGCGGATGCTGCCGGAATTCCGCAGGCCAATATAGACGCTTTTTTCGGCCAGAAGTTCAAGGTGTTGGCGGAACACCGGCTTAAAATCGGGCTGGTTGCGGAAGCGGTTGTAACCCACTGCGAACAGGGCAATGGGCACTTCGATCCGGCTGAGTGCGTCCACGCTGCAGCTCCACTGCCAGCCGCTCAAATTATTCGGATTGGTGTCGCGTAAGAAAAGGCCGCCCCCGCCGATCAGCAGTCCATCCAGCCCGTTGATTTGTTTTAATAAGTTTTTATTCACTGTCCGGTGGGCATGAATTCCCTTCCAGCGGTTGGAAAATTCAATATCTACAGCATCGCGTACCGTTCGGGGAAGCAGTGTATCGCCCGCATTTCCATCTGTGTACATCGCCACATGTCCGATACGCTTTTCGGACGAGGGGGTATCATCTCTTCTAATTAATGGCACATCCTGGTTGATGCGCCCGGGAAAAAGCGAATAGCTGGCTTGTTGTTTCAGCCAATAGGCGCGGTTTAGTGCCTTATCGAATAGATGTTTCATGGCTGGTCAGGTTTTAGGTGCCGCAACTTTCCTCTGCACCAAGATGCAATGGGAAGCACCTTACGAATTAGTGATTTCCTCTCGAGTTTCTGAAGGATGTTCATGCAGTCTTCATAGTCGTTGATTCGCTGATCGGGAGTTGTGCAGTTAGATTTTTTCCAAAGGCTGCGTACAGCCTCATCTCCATGTACCATGCAATATCCGCAGCTTTCGACAAGATTTCTAAGTGTGGTTAACGAATAATAGCATACATGTGCATTCTGTAGGCTTTTCAGGAAGTCGCCTAGATAGGGCCGCATAAGATTCTTTGTTCCCGGAACCTTGAGATAGAGTAGACCATCGCTTTTAAGCAAACCTTTTATTTTTTCTAGGTGTGCACGTGGTTCAAGAATGTGCTCCATGACATCGGAATAAATCACGAGGTCGAATTCATGGTTATCGGGCAGGTCAAACAGATCTGTGTTTGAAAGGTCAAGTCCGTAGCGCTCCCTGCCGTATTCCATGTATTCTCTGCTCAGGTCGATGCCTTTGACATCGGCCCCATTATCAGACAGGTATTTCAGAATTGCCCCGGAACCGCACCCGACTTCCAGAATTCGTTTGCCGGAAATGTTCAGGTGTTTCGCAAGATAGTCAAATGTGGCTTTCCCGGCCAGATAGCGCCCTTGGAAATACGCTTCATCCGGTTTTTCAACTCCTACGTAAAGCCGCCGGTGACCGTCATTGTAAAAATGAGTGTATGATTTTTCACTCATTCGAGGATGTGCCTGGATCAGTCCACAGTCCCGGCAGATCGCAATTGGCATAAACAGCCCATATCGGTCTTTATCAGACAGCGGCTCAAAGCTTGTGCCTCCGCAAACGGTACATGTTTTTTTTTCGAACGTATAGAGTCCGCTTTCGATGTGCTGACGAACTCTGTTCCGCTGATCGAGTTGTGTCGCATTCAGCTTCAGGCACGCCTTTCCATCGTTTGCATATCGTTTACTTAGCACTTATTTACCTCTGAAGGTGGATGGGTCAAAATTCTATCTGACTGCTTCAACATATAGAGAACGGTTCTTTTCGTTGGCTTCACTGGGATACGTGCCCTCGAAAGAAAAATCCATGATTCCACTTTGCTGAAAGTCAGTTTTTTCCACAGTTGAGAATCCGGCTTCGCGTAGATCCTTACGGATTGTTTCAAAATCCCATGCGTTTTGATGTGCCAGTGCGTTTTCGCCAAGAATTGGCTGTCCGGATCGGGATAGAAAATCCTCTCTCAAACAGTCAAACATAGTGTAGTTATCGACACCCCATTGTTTTTTCGCCCGTTCTGCTCTGCGTCTAAAAATCTCGAAGTCAGCATTGCCCGCGGCGTATTCTCGGATACTCTTTTCAACATCAGGTAAAATGAGTCGTAGAGTACCTCCCGGTTGCAGCACCCGGCAGCATTCTTTAAAAAGGGCGGGGGTGATATAGATGCTCATGTGCTCGAAAACATGTGAACCATAGATGCAGGATACGGATTGGCTAGCCAATGGAAATGCTGTGAACTGACCGAAATCGACAACAACGTCGCCGCGTTGGGGGTCGATGTCTACGTCAATCCAGTGGGGATCGGTTTTTTTCCAGTTGGGGCCTGGGCCAAGGTGAATTTTATAGGGGGCTTCAAGCAGTGAGAGATCCAGAGGCTTTGGTTTGTGGTCAATGTTCCATTTTAGGCTCAGTTTCCCAATGCGGACTGAGCCGCAGGTGAGCTTGTTCACGATTTTATCAAGCATAGGAGATTAGTTTCTATATTTAAGTTTTTCGCGCTGAATCTTTTCCACCTCAAGCACCTCGGTTGTTTTATAGGTCAGCGCTTTGTGGACATTGCGGAGGTCGCGGGCAAGTTTACGCATGCCGTCGGGTTCGAGCGAGGCAGAGTGGTCGGTACCTTTCCATGTTCGGTCGAGCGTAAAGTGGCGTTCGACCCATTCCGCGCCGATCGTCATGGCGGCCACATCGGCGGCAATGCCAAGATGGTGTCCGGAAAATCCGATGGCTTTCACTTTACCATCGAACTTTTTCTTTAACCGGGTAATCTCTAAAAGACAGATGTCGTCGAACGCGACTGGATAGCCGGAGGTGCAGCTGTAAATGACCAGGTCAGCAGCGCGTCCTCTGGCTTCGAAGAACCGGTAGATTTCATCCTCTTCCGCATGGGTGGTCATGCCGAAGGAGAGGTGAATTTCTCCATGGTAGTTTTCGCTGAGATATCCGAGCATTTCCCAGTGCAGATTGCAGGCAGAAGGGATTTTGATCAGGGCCGGATTCAGTTTGGCAATATCCTTAGCAGAGGAGGTGTCCCAAACGGAGGTACTGTAGCCAATTCCGAACTCGCGGCACCACTGCTGGAGCTGCTGATGCTGATCCAGATCAAACTCCAGAAACTCACGATGAGCACCGTAGGTTTGGCCGTAGGCATGCATCGGGTTAGGGTGGGGAGCACTATACTGCTCCTCTGTCAGCAGCTCTTTCGGGCAACGTTTCTGGAACTTCACAACGTCTGTTTTGCAGAACATTGCGGCGGTCAAGATCATCTCGCGCGCAATATCCATATTTCCTTTGTGGTTGCAGCCGATTTCCGCGATTACTTTGGGTGGTTTTCTCATGTGTTTTGAATCCTTTCAAGAATCATGTCGCACAGTTCCCGCACGGCACCATGTCCGCCGGTTGCGGTCAGTTCCATATCGGCAACGCGTTTGGCGGAAGCATGCGCATCGGCCGGAACAATACCCGCTCCGGACTCAGTCAGGCACTCAATATCGTTGGCGTCGTTTCCAACATAAACGACCGCGGCCTTGTTCAGGTTGTGCTCGTTGCACCATTGGTTGAAACGTTCTATTTTACTGTTGCCAAGTTGATGGAAGCATTCCAGCTTAAGTTTGCGGCAGCGAGCAAGGACAACTGGATTTTCCTCGGTCGACATCACGGCCATCCGAATTCCGGCATCATGAAGCCTGGCAATGCCCCAGCCGTCACTCCGGTTGCAACGCACACTTTCTTTTCCATCTTCCGAAATGAATACCGCATTGTCGGTCATCACACCGTCGAAGTCGAACACGACAGCTTCGATGGTTTCGGGAAGTGCATGCCTTTTTTTCCAAAGTTTGGAAAGTGATTCCGCCACAACAATATCTTCGGGCGTATCGATCTCCCATGTGCGCGAGGCAGGCATTTCTGAAATAACGGTCTTGCCGAAAAAACGATGACGGGCTCGCATAAATTCTTTGGTTCGCATCACATAAACTGCGCCGTTTTCAGCATATTCCGGCTCAAGATCCTGCCTGCGTTTCCGTTCTGTTCCGCTGTGGTTTACTCCTGTGGCAGCATCGCAGTTTTTCCAAAGAAAGCGGTGTGATTCGGTGGCGGTGAAGGCACTGTCCGCATTGGAATCAATCAGTTTTTGGATGCAATGGTCTATATCATCACTCTGTGTGAGTGGTGAGGTGCATTGCAGAAAAACGGTAAGATCTGGCTGCGCGCCAAGATTTTTCAAAGTATGGATTAACGCATCTTCCGAAGAGGCAATATCGGTGCTGATGTCATCGGGACGCATGACGACAACTGCACCAGCTGCTACTGAAACCTTCGCAATTTCACGGTCGTCTGTTGATACAACAACGGCATCAACCAGCTTCGCCTGCAGGGCAGCTTCGATGTTCCAGCTGATCAAAGGCTTGCCGTTGAAGGGGAGGAGATTCTTTCGTGGAATACCTTTTGATCCGCCGCGGGCTGGGATGATGGCAACTGTTTTCAAGATGACGCTCCTTCAAGATTGGTCTGTCTAACCAGATAAAGTGGGCGCTCTTTAATTTCGTCGAATACTCGGCGGAGGTATTGGCCGAGGATGCCCATGCAGAACATCTGCAGACCGGAAACAAAGAAGATGGCCAAGGTGAGGTAAGTCGTTCCGGCATGTTGAGGCGGAGCCGCCTGGATGAAGTTCCACGCGATGAATAAATAGATTCCAATCACGACGGACAGGGAGCAGAGCAGACCGCCCAGATAAAAAATAAAGCGTAGCGGGGTTCCGCTGAATGAGGTAATGGCGTTCAATGCGAGTCCAATGGATTTGATCAAAGGATATTTAGTGACCCCTGCGTGTCGGGCATCCCGAACATACTCAACCGTCGTCTGGTTGAATCCAATCCACGAGGCCAGCCCGCGCATATATCGATGCTGTTCGGGCATGGAGTTGAGGGCGTTGAGTGCTTTCCGGTCCAGTAGCCGGAAGTCGCCGGCATCTACGGTCATTTGCACCTCGGTGATCTTGCTCATGATACGATAGAATACATGGGCCAGAAGCTTTTTCAGGCCGCTTTCCCCTTTGCGCTCAGAGCGGACGGCGTGGACGACATCGTAACCTTCTTTCCATTTGGAGATCATGTCGGCAATGGTTTCCGGAGGATCCTGCAGGTCGGCATCAATAATGATCGCAGCATCGCCGGTACAGAGATTCATTCCGGCAGTAATGGCACGCTGATGGCCAAAGTTGCGGGAGAGCTGGATATATTTTACTGAAGGATCAGTTTCCGCCTTATCCAGTACCCAGTCGAGACTTTTGTCGGTGCTGCCATCATCAATAAAGACCAGCTCAAAATCCTCTTCCAACGATTGGAAAACTTTTGTGCAGCGATCATAGAGCAGAGGAAGATTTTCCTGCTCGTTGAGAAAGGGCACGATAATGGATACCCGTTTGTTTTCAGCGTCTTTATTCATGGATCGCATAATGGAGATTCAGGAGGTTGCATGCAATCTTTGCATTATCTGTTTTTCATTTTCATCCATGCATAAAATCCGCCGCGGGCAATTTCTAAAAGTTGACTTTTCATTGAGCCCACCCAAACATCCGAAGGACGAATGGCTTCCGGGTAGCTTTTCTCCAAACGTTGGAAAAATGCTCGCATGGATTTAGATTGGCTGCCAAACAGTTTTACGGAAGCCGAGTCCGGCCAAACTCGGAATGAACTGAGTACTTCGTCAATGTAATAACGTTTGCCCTCGGCCAATAGGCGTACCCAGTAATCAATATCGATTGAATACATGTCGGCATTTGAGAAATCCCCTATCCGTTCTTTCGTTGTTCGACGAAACATGACCGAGGCCGGTTCGCCAATTGGGTTCGTGCCGGATCGGACAATGCTGCGGAGACTCGAGTTGGAATCTTTCATGCCGGAGGTTTCTTTCAATCTGCGAACCGCCAGGATGTTTCCTTCCGGATTAATAATTTTCCGAGCATTATGTACTAATTCGACCTCCGGGAATTTATCCAGGATTGCGACCTGTTTTTCCAGGCAGGTCGGTTCAAGTGTGTCGTCGTGTGGAAGCAGTTTGCAGTAGGTTCCTGTCATGAATTCCAGACAGGCATTCCAATTCCCGAAAAACCCCTGGCGTTCAATGTTTTTTATTATACGGATTCTCGGATCATCGTATGACTTGGCAATGTAGTAAGAGTGATCGGTTGATTGGTCGTCAATAATAACCAACTCGAAATCCTTCAAAGTCTGAGCCAGTACGCAGTCGATCGTCTGGCGGATATGTGACTCGCAGTTGTAGAGTGGTATTGTAATGCTGACTTTAGGAAGGGTTTTCATGCCGCTGAAAGGGCCGCGAGGCGGTGGTGGGGTTGAAGGTTGAAGTGGTAGTGCATAAAGGTGCTGAGGATGGCGTTTATTTCGGTTCGTTGCTTTCCGGTTAGGGTGGTGTTGATGACGGGGGCCGGATGCTCGCTCTGCTGCCAGCTGCGGAGGATGGCGAGCACGTCGGGCGGACTTCCAAGGGTTGGAAGTTTCCGGGCTTTGGAACATTTGCTGCAGATAACACCTCCTTGGGAAGCGCAGAATTGCAGCTCTTGTTTAGAGGAACATAATACGCAGTTTCCAAGGTTTGGAGCATGCCCGTGTGCGTCGGAAAAACGGAGTTCGGTCCAGGGCATAAACTGATGATGCCGGCCGAAGGTTTCGGCCCAATCTAGCAGTTCTTCGTAGAGCGAAAAAAGTTCCGGATGCGGGGCATCTTCGGGGGTTGTTTTGTTGAGCAGCGTTGCCAGATAAGAAGCGGATTGCATGGCGCGCCAATCAGTGCGGAATACGGGTCTTCGCTGCAGGAGGGAGCATTCTTTGGCGGTATAGAGGGTACTGTTGGGTTTAACGAAGTAGAGCAGTTCGGTGGTGCTGAAAAGTTCGTACTCGCCGAGAAAACGGTTTTTCGGACGCATGGCACCCTTGATCAAGGTTGAAATCTTACCATGGTGACGTGTGAGCCAGTGCACAATATGAGAGGTGCTGGAATAGGGATAAATTGCCAGCGGAATAGCTGTTGCTCGTATAATCATTCAGCTTCCGACCAGATTCATTCGCATGGCAATCAGTGCAAGAGTTATGACGTAGTAAATTACCAGTGCCAATATGTCGTTTGAGGCCGTTACAAACGGGCCGGATGCCACGGCGGGATCCACTTTGAAGCGGTTCAGCAAAAGCGGGGCAAATGCACCGAAAACCGCAGCAAACATCATGGCGGAAAAAAGAGAGACGCCCACCGTGAAGGCCAGATAGATCGGTGGAATGGAGCTTTCAGCCCCGATCATGAATGTTGCGATGATTCCAATGATCAGACCGCAGACGACTCCCAGCATCGTGCCGGTCAACAGTTCGCGCCCCAGAAGTTTCATCAAACCTTTTTCATCGAACGAGCCAACAGACAGGCCGCGGATGATAAGTGTGGAGGATTGGATTCCCGTATTGCCTCCCATCGCCATGATGATGGGTACAAAGAAGCTGAGTGCCACCACCTGGCCTTCAACAAAGCGCTGCAGAATCAGGCTGCTGATGGTGCCGGCAAACAGGGTGACCATCAACCAGGGCAGTCTGGATTTAAAGGCGTGAACCGGTGAATTATGTTCTAGTTCTGAATCATCAGAACCGGCCAGTTTAAAGATGTCTTCCGATGCTTCTTCTTCGATGACGTCCATAATATCATCGCTGGTAATACGGCCGACAAGTTTGTTCTGCCAGTCCAGTACGGGGAGCGCACTGAGGTCATATTTCGAGGCCAGTCGAGCCACTTCTTCCTGGTCGGCATCGGTATGTACGGAAATGGTTTCTTTGATGGCGAGTTTTTCCAGCGTCAGATCCCGGTTGCTCTTTTTTAGGAGTTCCCAAAGCTGAATCCAGCCGGTAAGCCGCCCCTCTGCGTCGATGACATAAGCGTAATAGATGGGTTCGTCAATATCGAGTGAGCCGATGTAATCAATGGCTTCTTTGGCGGTGATGGATGCATTCACAGCCACAAAATCGGTGGTCATAATACCACCGGCGGTTTCCTCTCCGTATTGCAGAAGTTCGCGAACTTCATCCGAATCCTCATTCTCCATGAGTTCGAGAATTTCTTCGCGCTGTTGGTCTTCAAGTTCGCCCAGAAGGTCGGCCGCGTCGTCCGGGGCCATTTCCTCAACGAGATCCGAAATCTGTTCGTCGGAAAGTTCTTCCAGAATGTCAGCTTCGGTTTGGTCGTCTAGTTCAGCCAGAACATCCGGTTTAATATCCTCGTCAATGACTTCGAAGAGTTTATTGAGTGTGCCCGCCGGAGCATGGTTGATGATTTCCGCAATGTCGGCAGGATGCAGTTCCTCGAAAAACTTAGGGATTTGTTCCCACAGCTCGCCCTTAATACAGAAGTTAATCCGTTCTTTGATGCGGTTGATATCCGACATGAATCACCCCGTTAAAATATCGGCAAACCATAGGGTTTGCGCCGTAGCAGTCCAAGCTTTATTCATAGTCAGGATAGTTGGCAGGATAGGCCTTCCCTGGTTTGCGTTGCCAATGCTTATAGGACCAGAGCCAGAATTCGGGATACTCTAAAATATATTTAGATATAATGTCCTGAATTCGGCAGGTCAGATCGAATATAATGGCATTCATATCGGCTTCCTTGTCGTAGGAGGGCGGGATGATATGGTCAGGGATGATAATGCGATATTTTCCGTTTTTTTGAGGAATACAGAATCCGAACATAATTTCTGTTCCAGTACGATAGGCCAGTGCTGCCGGAGCCGGTGAGACCGGCATGGGAAGTCCTAGAAAGTCCACCACAATTCCTCCGTCAGCTTCTGCCGTATTCTGGTCCAGCACAAACGCCGTCTTGCCTTTTTTCCGAAGTCTGGAAATCAGGGACTTCAGGGCCCCCTTTTGGGGTATGATGGTTTGGCCCGTCTGTTCGCGCTGCTCGATCAAAAGCCGATCAACGGTTTTATTTTTCAATGTCGCAGCAATACTCGCCAGATCTGCACCACGGGCCGCAGCGGCCTGACCGATGATTTCCCAGCTGCCAAAGTGAGCGGTAATACAGATGATCGCTTTATCTTCAAAGAAGGATTCCGTGAGCGGCATGTCTTCGAAATACACATACGTATCCAATCGTTTCTTTGCATCTTTTGTGAACCAGAAGACATCGAGCATGGTTTGGGCAAAGGTGCCGAAAGACGCAGCTAGAATATCCCGCTTCTCCCGGTCGGTTTTCGAATCGCCGAAGATGGCGTCCAGATTTTTCAGGCCGACTTTCCGTTCGCGAAACGGAAATTTGACGGCGACTTTTCCGACAAATCGAGCCAATCCGATGAGGGCAGAGCGCGAGAGATGAGGAATTGTCCATTTCAGCAGGATATAACTGCCCGTCTCAAAAGGGCGTCGAATGGCTCGTCTTGTTGTATTCCAGCGTATACCCATAGTTTCCCCAAAAATGAACACAAACATTATCGACAACCTGAGGGAAGACCAATATTTTTCGTAAATATGTGAGTTAAAAAGGAGACACTATATGAAGCGTTTTGCACTGATGGCTGTTCTGGCCGGTTTAATGTTCGGATGTCAGACCGCCACAAAGGTGCCGGTCGATGAAAAAGCATCAAAGCCGGAGCAAGTTCAGGCGAGCCCGGCTGAAAAGGCGCCGGCTGAAAAGATACCTGTAGAAAAGACACCGGTAGAAAAGGCACCTGTCGAAGAAGCCAAAGCAATTGAAACTCCGGCTGTGAAGGAAGCCAAAGTTGTTGAAAATGTAAAACCGGTGGAAGCAGCACTGGTTGTCGCCCCCGTAGAAAAACCTAAAGCAGTAGAAAGGAATACCGTCATGATTCTAATGAAAACGTCCAAAGGGGACATCAAGCTCGAACTCAATGCCGAAGCCGCACCGAAAACCGTTGCCAACTTTCTGGCCTATGCGAACTCCGGTCACTACAACGGAACCATCTTCCATCGCGTCATGGACGGATTCATGGTTCAGGGCGGTGGGTTCGATGAAAATATGAACCAGAAAAACGCGCCGAACACCGTTGAAAACGAAGCAAAGAACGGTCTCAAAAATGAGGTCGGAACCATTGCCATGGCCCGTACGCCCGCGCCGCACAGTGCCAGCGCTCAGTTCTTTATTAACGTCGGCGATAACGCCTTTCTGAACTATCCGGGGCAGGACGGATGGGGCTACTGCGTTTTTGGAAAAGTGGTTGATGGAATGGATGTGGTTAATGAGATTAAAGCGGTGCCGACTGGCAACGCCGGCGGTCATCAGAATGTGCCGAAAGATCCCGTTACCATCATCGAGGTCACTGAAATCGACTAAACGTTTCCAACCATTGGAAAACGATCTGTGCCGGAACTTCCAATAGTTGGAAGATTCCGGCATTTTTATAGGTATGAACGCTGAGCAGAAAAATCTGATTGAGGGAATTCATTCCAGTGGTTGGAAATCCGTCTGGGTGGTTACCGGCGGGGGCATCACAGCTGTTCAACGCATCCTGTCGCATCCTGGGGCCTCGCGCTTCGTGCTCGATGTTCGAATTCCCTATAGCCGGGAGGCGCTTGCTGAATTCTTAGGAGAAAACCCCGCGTTTGCCTGCTCAGAAGAAACGGCCCGAAAAATGGCTCAGGCAGCCTTCAATCACGCCTCAAACGTCACGTCTCACGCACTAGGCATTGCCTGCACAGCAGTGCTTCAAACGAATAGTGAGCAAAACCAGACGCATCGCGCCTTCATCTGCATCCAATCGCTGAAAAAAACAGTCTGTGAGCGGGTCGATCTTGGGCCGGATGAACGTGGAAAACAGGATGCCTGCCTCAGCGTAGCCCTGCTTTCTATACTTTCAAAATTCGGGAGTTCTACCGTTTAATTGCTTCGAAGAAGCTCTTTGAATTTGTCCAGAGCAACCTTTGCCGTCTGTTTCTGTGCAGCAACCCGATCGCCGGAGAGCTCTACCCGTTCGCTATGGCTTATAGTTCCTGCCGCATTCGCAATGGAGAAAAATGCGTAGGGCTTATTTTCTTCGTTCTCCGCATAACCGCAGGTGGCAATGGCATAGTCGGAATCGAAGAGCTTCAAGGCGCCCCGTGCCATTTGTCGGGCAATCTCGATATCGATGCAGTCGGTTTGTTCGGCAAGCGTTTCATCCACTCCCAGCAGTTTAACTTTTACCGGGAGTTGGTAGGCCGTGACGCCGCCTTTGAATACATCGGAAGCTCCTGAGATGGATGCCAGCTCCATTTGAAGATGACCCGCCGTAATGCTTTCCGCCGTTGCGACGGTTTTTCCTGCGGATCTCAGCAGGTTTAGGATTTCAACGACGGAGTTCATGTTCTCTGTATACAAAAAAGCACAAAGCCCGGCGAGCGGTCTTTGTGCTTTTGAACTTCAGCCTATCGGCTACATGGCCGCAAGCGTCGCGGCTTTAACAAGGTCGCCGAGCTCGGTGGTGGAGGCGAGGGTGTTGCCTTCACGCCACAGGTCGCCGGAGCGGTAGCCATCGTCGAGTACCTTTTTAACGCCGGCGCGGATGGCGTTTGCCGCTGCATCTTCACCAAGGGTGTCGAGCATCATGCCGGCCGAGAGGATCATCGCGAACGGATTGGCTTTGCCCTGTCCTGCAATATCCGGTGCGGAGCCATGAACCGGTTCGAAGATTCCTACCGGACCGCCGACAGAAGCGGACGGCAGCAGACCAAGCGAGCCGCCGAGAGTGGCGGAAGTGTCGGAAAGAATGTCGCCGAAAATGTTTCCGGTTAGAATCACATCGAACTGACGCGGGTTGATGACCATCTGCATGGCGGCGTTGTCGATGTAAAGATGATCAAGTTCAACATCGCTGTATTCAGCCTGATGCAGTTCAATCACGGTGTCTCTCCAAAGTCTGGAAACTTCGAGTACATTGGCTTTGTCAACGCTCGTCACTTTGTTCCGGCGTTTGCGGGCCCATTCGAAGGCCACACGGGCAACACGTTTGATTTCGCCCACGGAATACACCATCGTGTTCCACGCTTTTTTGTCGTCGCCTTCGCCATCTTCGCCGACCGGTTGGCCGAAGTAGATGCCGCCGGTCAGTTCGCGCACAGTGAAGAGGTCGAGGCCGGCTACCGTTTCCGGACGAAGCGGGGAGTTTTCTGCCAGCGATTCGGGAACCGTTACCGGGCGGAGATTGGCGAATGCGCCAAGCTCTTTACGAATTTTAAGCAGTCCGCTTTCCGGGCGCATCGCACCGGTCAGGGCATCCCATTTCGGGCCGCCAACCGCACCGAGCAGGACGGCATCGGATGCTTTGCAGGTTTCAACCACGGAATCGGGCATTGGGTCGTTGTGCGCATCAATCGCGGCGCCGCCGGCATTGCACGTGGTGTATTTCAGTTCGAATCCGGCTTTTTCAGCAACGGCGTCGAGCACTTTTACAGACTCTGTGATCACTTCCGGGCCGATGCCATCGCCGGGAAGCAGGGTGATATTATACGATTTGGACATAATGTTTCCTTTGTTTAAAAAATGAGCGCGGATTTTACTAGGGTGCAGAAATAATGCAAACCCTGAATCCCGCGCTCATTCCAAACATTGGAAAACCGATTAGCGTCCTCCGCCACCCCCACGATTGCCACCACCTCGGTTGCCGCCGCCGCGCGGCATCTGGATCGTTGTGGCCTCGATGATATTCTCAACGTGTTCTGCAAAGGCAGCGGAATCATCGCCCGTATAGCCGATATCTGAAGCAAGTTGCTTGAACATAACTTCCCGTTCCTGATCCATCAAAGGACGGGCATCATTAATGGTTGTGAACATTTCACGCATAGCTTCCCGGTCGGGTGCGGCTTCAGGATCCTGGAAGGCATCCGTCAGTTCCCAGACCCGAGCCATTTTCGATACCAACAGTTCGTGATTGGCTAATTCTTCCGCAGTCATTTGAGAGGTGTCGAGATCCATGAAGGTAGCGGTTCGTTCCGCCAGATTATAGCGCATCTCATTCTGGCGTTCCTCGCGCTTCTGAATCATTTCAGCATAGCCCTCCGGATCTTCCTCCTGCATCCGGGCAATTCGGTCTTCCCAGCTTTCGCGGTTATCCCGGTTCCCTCGCTCGCGAGGGGTACGGTTTGTGTTGGACTGGAGGTCCTCAAGCATCGCATTCTTTTGTGCCAGCATCGATTTCAATGCGGTGAGCTCGTTTGTTTCTCCGGAGGACGTCAGATAGACAATTTCCGGTTCCGCAGATGCATCGGGAATCGAGGCCTCCATTCGGACAATCTGTTCCTGCAACGCCAGAATTTCAGCTTTTGCAGCTTTGTTTTTGGAAGAAATCGATGTGGCCGAAACCAGACTGACCAGTGCAATCAGTGCGCTTGCCGATACAACAATTAGTGATGTGTTTTTATTCATATTGGGCTCCTTGGCGATAATAACGATTCGTTGGAATTTTTATTGCCGAAATTTTAGATTATTGAAAATATCCGGTTTTATGCGCTGATATTCATCAAAGGCCTTCGGTATGCTGAGCAGAATATTCACTGTGGCTGCAATGACCATGGCGGTGAAAATGCAGAGCATGATGCCGATCTGATATTTGATGGACTCCATCGGCATGGCTCCACCGAGAATCTGACCGGTCATCATGCCGGGCAGGGAAACAATACCCATGGTGGCCATGGTGGCAAGGGAAGGATTGATGCAGGATTTCAGCGCGGTCCGTAGATAGGGCCGCACGGCCTCGTTCAGCGTGGCCCCCAACATGAGATAGGTCATGAATTCCCGTTCGTTATTCCGGATGGCACTGTAAAAGCGTTCCAGACTCAGGACATTGCTGCGCTGGCAGTTGCCGAGAATCATTCCAATGATTGGAACCATGTATCGCGCGTCATAAAACGGTTCCGGACGAATGGCCACCAGAATAAACCAGCCACTCACAATCAGCGTGCTGACTGCAATCCCGAACAGGGTACGCCAGAAAAAAAGCTTTCGTTTTAATCCGGATTTCTCCAGCACGCTAAGGTTGGCCGCCACCATCATAATGATGACCCACGCCAGATTCACGAATCCGTTGTTTAGCTGAAATACATACTTTAAGTAGAGCCCGACCAATACCAGTTGTATGGACATCCGGATGGCGGAGAGGACCGTTTCTTTGACGAGCCCAAGTTGAAGCCAGATAAAGATGCCGATCGGGATCAGCAGCAAGGCATACATCGAAAATGTGGAGAGCGTGCTCATTTCAACCATTAAATGTCCACCTCCACCAAACGGTGTTCTTCAATGTCAATAATGCGTGTGCCGGCCTCGATCCATTCGGGATCGTGCGATACCGAAAGCAACGTGATTTCGGGGCGGAAGAGGGCGGTCATCACAGCCTGTTTACTTTCCGGGTCGAGCGCGGAGGTAATCTCGTCGGCAATAAAAACAGTTTTATTAAGCAGCAACGCCCGTGCAATGGCAATGCGCTGTTTTTCACCGCCGGATATTCGCTTGGCCTGTTTTTCTAAAATGGACGGTTCCAAATGAAGCTGTTCCATGGTTTGGAAAACAAGCTCTTCGGCAGGCAGCGAACGTTGGTGCGCCTTAAAAGTGAACGGCAGCAGCAACGCCTCCCGCACACGATCTGCTCCCAGTACCGGTTCCTGACCAATAAAGGCGAGCCGGCTGCGGATTTTGGCAACGGTCTGTGGAGTTAAAGTGAGATCACCCACTCGGACGGAACCTTCTGCCAATGGAAAAGCGCCGACCACGCATTTGAGCAATGAACTTTTGCCGCTGCCGGATGGCCCGCGGATAACCAGCTTATCGCCAGGCTTGACCTGAAGGCAGACCTGATCCAGCAGGGTCTGCTGATGCACTTTTAATGTGATGTCTTTAAATTTTATCATACGGAAGTCTGTTTAACCGCGAAGGAACACAAGGATCGCAAAGATAATGATCCTGCATTTTTGCGTTCTGTGCGTTCTTTCGTGGTTAGTTTCAATTCTTAGAGTCCAAGGGCGATGATGATCGGCAGGGTGATGGCGGAGAGCAGGGTGCTTAGGGCAACAATGCGACCGGCCAGTGGGCCGTCGTTGCCCATGACTTCTGCCATGACATACGACATGCCGGCGGCGGGGCAGGCGAGGTAGAAAATGGCGATCATCGATTCGGTCTGATCGAGCTGGAAGAGCCCGATAATCAAGAAGCCGATGGCCGGGGTGATGACCACTTTGATCAGCGATGCAATCAACGTTGGCGATGCCGAACCCCGCAGCTTTTCAAATTCAAGGCCTCCCCCGATGCTCACCAGAATCAGGGCCAATGCGGCACTTCCCAGTGCTTCGAGCGGACGGTAGATGAATAGGGGAAGTTGAATGCCGGCAACGTTGAGCGCAATGCCGACAACGCAGGACATAATCAATGGATTTTTTATCAGTTGGATGAAAAAGGCAGCAATCGAGGTACCTGCGCCGTTATGTTTTCTCCCATAATGGGTGAGCACGATAACCCCGAGAATATTGAAGGTGATTACGACCGGAGCCAGAATGACGGTGGCGAGCATTTCAGTCCGGGGATCGAGCGCGCCCAGTGTGTAGACAATTACGGGTAGGCCGATAAATGCGCCATTGCCGCGGAAAGAGCCTTGGATAAATGAGCCGGTCGATGGCGCCGAAAGCTTCAGCATCCGCGCAATAACCCAGGCAACGATCAGGCTCAGTATGGTACCCACCGCAAACATCAGTACAATCTGCGAGATCGTCGCCATTTCCAGTTCGGCAACACTGATGCGACTGATCAATAACGAAGGCAGGGCAAACCAGAAGACGAACTTATTGAGGCCCTTGAAAAACATCTCCGGCATAAAATCCGTCACCCTCAGTATTTTACCAAGGGCGATCAGCAGGAAAATCGGAGCTATGCTATTGAGAATAAACATGCCTCAAGAGTAGTGATTCAAATTCTACGATGCAAGTAGGCGGTAGCCTGCTTTCCACAAGGAACCCGAAATCAATTTTCTTATGTGTTTCTATGTAAGAAATTCCGTCCCCATACGTATTTGTTTGTGTATGTGTTTTATGATGTGTAAATTTTTTTTATTATTTTAAGAATAAAAGTGCGCCGAGAGTGATGTCTGTATGGGGTGCGTTGACTGTGTCACCGCTTTTAAATAGGGGAAAATGAAATGAAGCGAATTGGGTTGTTATTGGGTTTGGTCGGAATGCTGGTGGGACACGCTTGGTCGGTCACGCATTATGTGGACATAAACAACACGAATCCGACACCTCCCTATGCAACATGGGAAACGGCGGCGTCCAATATCCAGGACGCGGTGGATGTTTCAGGAAGCAACGACGTGGTTGTCGTGACCAATGGGCACTACATGCTGTCATCCGAGATCGTAGTAACAAACGACATCACCATCCAATCGGTCAATGGGCCGGATGTCACCATCGTTGATGGTGGTGGCTCGAGCCGCTGTTTTAATCTGGGGAATTCCTTCCCTGTTCTCAGCGGGTTAACAATTACCAACGGGTTTTCAAGTGCGAATGGTGGGGGCATTTATTGTTCAGGATTAAACCCCACTGTGACGAACTGTGTGGTTGTAGGAAATACGGCCCAGTCTGGTGGCGGCATATGTTTTGGTAGTGTGAACAATAGTGTAATTAAAGAAAATACGAGTTGGTTCGGAGGGGGCATATATGCAGGGAATGCGAAGGACTGTATAATAGAACGAAATGAAGCTAATCAGGGTGGCGGAATGGGAGGAGGTTATGCCTTTCAGTGTACCTTTATAAGTAACAAAACTACAAGTGTAGGAGGTGGCGGCGGAGGTTTTAGCTCAGGTACAGCACGAGAGTGTATCTTTGATGGAAATGTAAGTTCGAGTCAGGGAGGTGGGGGGCTTCTTCTATCGGCAGTGAATTGTATATTCAGTTCAAACTCAGCACCAATTGGAGGCGCTTTAGTTATCAGTTCAGCAACCAACTGTATAGTTAGTGGTAATACTGCAAATGTAGGTGGTGGTGCTTATAACAGCACAATAATAAACGGGACGATCATTAGTAATTCCGCAACAAGTGGTGCGGGCGGTTTATATGCAGGAAGTGCATACAACTCCATTGTATGGAATAACGAGGCTCCTGCTGCTACTAATCTAGCAAATACAGTTGTCAGTCATGTGTGCTCTCCAGATGTGGCTCACGGCTATGATAATAGTTTCACTAATGCACCACTCTTTATTGATGAGCTAATTGGTGATTTTCGGTTATCTTCTAACTCTCCCTGTATCAATGTCGGATCGAATGGCGTAATAAGCTCTATTTATGACCTGGATGGTAATCCCCGTATCGTAGGTGAGGCAGTTGATCTGGGTGCTTACGAATATCAAACTGATGTGCCTACAAAATATATTCTGACCATACCGGGCGGAAATGGTAGTGGAACGTATACAAATGGTGAAGTTGTTTCAATTGAAGCTGAGGCCGTGCCGGGATATGAGTTTCTTGGGTGGTCCGTTTATCCGACTAATTACATTGGCCAACTATCTGATCCATCTGCGCTTACCACATCGTTAGTCATGCCCGGAACCATTATTACGCTGACGCCTACGTACGCGTTAATTCAGTCTCCATCGCACTATGTAAATGTCAGCAACTCAACCCCAGCTTACCCTTATGCCAGTTGGGATACTGCAGCCACTAATATTCAGGATGCTGTCGCTGCTTCAATTGGCGGGGATACTATTTTTGTCACGAATGGATTCTATCTTCTTTCCTCTGAAATCTCAGTCGCGAAAAACATCAGCATCCAAAGTATTAATGGGCCGGATGTAACGATTGTCGATGGAGGTGGTATAACTCGCTGTTTCAATCTGGGCACTTCGCCTTGTGCTATCAGTGGCCTAACCATCACGAATGGATACTCGTCCGACAGCGGCGGAGGTATCTTCTGCAATAACACGTCCCAGATCGTTTCTAATTGTGTGGTAACCGGAAATGAATCCGACCTATATGGCGGAGGAATGTATAATGGGAATGCAATTGGTTGCCTGATTGAGGATAACATCGCCGCATATGGCGGGGGCATGATTTGGGGGCGGGCTGAAGGGTGTATCTTCCTGAAAAATGAGGCCATCTCGGGGGGCGGCGGAATGTATTCTGTCACGGCAAATAATTGCACAATTAGCGGAAATACGGCCAATAGCTCTGGCGGCGGGATGTACTCTGGAACGGCGAACGACTGCACGATTAGCGAGAACACGGCCAGTATCTATGGCGGTGGGATGTACTCAGGAACAGCGGACAACTGCAATATTAGCGGAAATACGGCCAGTAGCGATGGTGGCGGGATGTACGTTGGAACAGCGAACAACTGCACGATTAGCGGAAATACGTCCGATGGACATGGCGGAGGGGTGTACAACGGTACGGCGGAAAACTGCACGATTAGCGGAAATGCAGCCAGCAGATGGGGCGGCGGGATGTACTCTGGTGCGGCGGAAAACTGCACGATTAACGGAAATACGGCTAGCGTTGGCGGCGGGATGCGCAATGGGACGGCGAGCAACTGCACGATTAGTGCAAATACGGCGGTCGGTAGCAATGGCGGAGGGATGAGTTTTGGAACGGCTAATGGGTGCACAATTAGCGAAAATACGGCCAACTATGGCGGCGGGATGTACGGAGGTACGGCGGACAACTGCACGATTAGCGGAAATACGGCGGCCAGTTCCTATGGCGGAGGGATGTACAATGTAGCAGCGAACAACTGTACGGTTAGCGGAAATACGGCCCGCTCTGGCGGAGGCGGGATGCGCTCTGGCACGGCGAACAACTGTGTGATTAGCGGAAATACAGCTGGCTATGGCGGCGGGATGTACTTTGGAACGGCGAACAACTGCACAATTAGCCAAAATACAGTCAGTGGCTATGGCGGCGGGGTGCATTCTGGTACGGCGAACCACTGTACGATCGTTGGGAACTCTGCCTCCTACGGGGGGGGGATGAGTTTCGGTGAGGCCTATAATTCGATCATCTGGTATAATGATGCAGCTTCCGGGGATGATCTTTATGATGTGATTGCGACCAATTCCTGTTCGCTGGATTTGATCCATGGCGAAGGCGGAAACATTACCAATGCACCGCTGTTAACTTCTGTGTCGCGTATTGCAGCGAATTCGCCGTGTATCGGGGCGGGAAACGTGGCGTATAGCAGTGGAACTGATCTGGATGGGGAATCCTGGCTGAATCCCCCTTCTATGGGGTGCGATGAGTTCTATGCTTCCGGTTCGTTGACAGGAGAGCTCGCTGTGGCGATTGATGGCTATCCCGTCCAGCTGGCTGGTTTGCCATCGAAATTGTCTGGTGAAGTGTTCGGGGCGGCAACCATGCACATATGGGATTTCGGGGATGGGTCGGTTGCAACCAACGAATTGTTCCCGGGGCATGTATGGAATGTTTCCGGGTATTACGATGTCGTGCTGTCCGCATTTAACGACACGTATCCAGCGGGAGTATCGGTTACCCAAGCTGTCCAGGTTGTTGTCGCGGGGGATAAAGCGGTGTGGGATGGCAACGGGCATTTCTATCAGGTCATCGCCGCTCCGGACGGCATTACCTGGGTTGAGGCGAAAGCCGAGGCTACTGCTCGCGGAGGCTACCTTGCAACGCCTGTCACAGCAGATGAAAATGCCTTTATCTTTGGCATGACCCAGAGCACAAACTATTGGAATGGTTGGAATGGCAGGAGCGGCCCGTGGCTTGGCGGCCTTCAGGTTGCTGGAGGGGGCGAACTCGGTGGCGGTTGGGCCTGGGATACGGGTGAAGCATGGTATGATGAAAGCTGGTATTGGCAAGAACCCAACAATAGCGGGGGCACCGAAAACCGAATTCAATACTGGGCTTCGACGCCCGGGTGGAATGACGCGGGGGTGGATGTTAATGCATATGGTTATGTAGTGGAATTCCAAATCCACGAGTCCGCGACGGGCGATCTTGCGGTCGGCATCGGCGATGCCGGACGCATTGCCGTTGGCTATCCCTTGATGCTGGCCGCACGGCTCGGAGGCATGGCCACTCGGTTGGAGTGGGACTTTGCCGACGGCGTTACCGCCACAAACACCCACTATCCGGTTCATGCATGGGATGTTCCCGGGGAGTATGATGTTGTCCTGACAGCTTTTAACTCCGACCATTCTGGCGGCATATCCGCCACCCAGACCGTCCAGGTACTTTCGCTCGCGGCTGGAACCATCCATGTTTCGACGGATGGCAATGATGCAAACGATGGTTTGGGGTGGGGTTCTGCAAAAGCAACGATAGGTGGCGGTGTGGATGCTGTCCCGGCTGGAGGAACCGTTTGGGTCAGTAACGGGACGTATGCCGTAACCGAAACGATTCTGGTTGAGAAGAACATGGAGATACGCAGTGTGAATGGGCCGGATGAAACGGTGGTCGACGGTATGGGGTCGAACCGATGTTTTCATATTGATTCGGGATCTGCTCTGCTTTCGGGTTTTACAGTTACTAATGGCTATTCTGCCGGTGACGGTGGCGGCTTGGTACTCGAATATACATCGGCGATGGTTTCGAACTGTGTGGTCGTAGGGAATACCGCCTTGGTGCGCGGAGGCGGCGTGGTAGGTGGAACATTGCATGATTGCATGCTGGAGCAGAACACCGCCGGCGGAAGCGGCGGCGGTGCCATTAGTTCAATACTATACGACTGCGTGCTGGCTCGCAATGAGGGCGGAAGCAGCGGCGGCGGTGCACAAGATTCGCGGCTCTATGGCTGCAGTATTTGGGGCAACTCGACATTGCTGGATGGTGGCGGTGTTGCGGGATCGACGGAAATTGCAGATTGCCGGATTTTTGATAATTATGCTTCGCGCCATGGTGGAGGGGTGAATTTCTCAATCGTGCGCAATAGCTATATTTCAGAAAATGAGTGCGCTTCCAAGGGCGGGGGAGCGAAAAACTCCGATCTCGTTAATTGTACACTGACAGGTAATGTTGCGGATCAGGGTGGCGGAATCTGGCAAGACTCGTCTCCCTCCATAGGGGATGCGTTCAACTCTATCGTTTTTGGTAACTCCGCAACGAATGGTGCTGCGGATGTCGGTCAGGCATCCGGCACGGTGAAGATAATCGCAAATTCCTGTGCGTCCGACATCATGGATGGTGTAAATGGCAACATCACCAATGCTCCGCTGTTTGCCGATGCCGACGGTCATTTGCAATCCAGCTCGCCCTGCATTAACTGGGGCAACAATGCACATACGAATGCTTCGTTTGATTTAGATGGCCATCCGCGCATCGTTGAGGGCTATGTCGATATGGGGTGCTACGAATTTCAGGGTATTGTCGGCAAGGCGGACTCCGACGAGGATGGCTTGCTCGACGAGTGGGAGCGGCGCTGGTTCGGTGGTAATGTGCTACCGGGTAATAACTCGGATGGCGATGGCCAATCGAATGGCGAAGAATATGTTTCGGGGACCGATCCGACCAATGCATTCTCATTCTTTACGACGGCTAATGCGATGGCCGAGGTGAATGGTACCAATAGTTTTGTGCTAGAATGGGTTGCTATGCCCGACCGCCTCTACAGTGTGCTCTGGGCAACCAACCTGACTTCCGGTTTCCAAACATTGGAAACCGGTATTGAGCTGCCGAAAAACAGCTACACGGACACAGTACATTCTGTTGAGGAGAACGGGTATTACAAAGTAGACGTGAGGTTGAAATGAGAATGTGCAGATATGGGTTATTGGTGTTGCTGACTATTGAAGTCTTTTGTGGGGCAAAGGCCATTGCGGACGAGTATCGTGAATTGACGGGCGTCGATGGGAAGACGGTCCGCGCAAAGGTGCTGAGCTATAGTCAGTCGGATGACAAGGTTCAACTGGAGCGAGATAACCGAAAACGTTTCTCGGTTCCGGTTTCGGTTTTTTGTAAAGCCGATCAATCGATTATTCGAAATTGGGATGTGGCCAGTAGGTTTCTGTCAGAAGATATTTTGTCTATATCGGTCGAACGGGTAACGAAAAAGACGGACCAGGAGTTACGTCCCGGAGAAATGGCGTGCTGGTCTGGTTACGATATCAAACTTGAGAATCGTCGAGGTACAGCATTTAAACACATTCGTGTTGAAACCAGTATGTGCCAGATCCTGAAATTCGTCCGAAAGGAGCCACCGCATCAAGTTGATAGTTATTTTGCCGGCGGATCAACAGTGGAGATCTTCCAGCTTCCTGAGTTGGAAGGCCGCGGGACAAAAGTCTACTCCACCGAGCGTCTTGAGGAAAATCGTGTGAGTCTTAGAGCTCGGGATAAGGAAACGAATGAATCTTGGGAGCGGTGGCAGGAAGTCAGCATGACAGGAATCTGGATCCGGCTCTACATGAAGCTCCCGGACGGGAGCGAATTGATGCGCGAATTCAAGGAGCCGGAAATAGAATGGGATGGCTTTATCTGGTCTGATGATGGCGTGTATCATCCCGAGCACAGTAAAAAGAAAGACGCTGGGAAATGATTTTTGATTCGTGATGCGTGATTATTCGTTGCTGGTTTCGTTGGTTTTAAAAACGATCAACGCCTCACGCCTCACGCCTCACGCCTCACGCCTCAATGGTCACTCATCAAGTTCCGTTACCCAGACGTTGCGGTAGATGACGGGGTTGGCGTGATCCTGGAAAAAGACGGGGCCCGTGGCGAGCTGAGGACGTTCTGCGCCTGCGCCGGTTCCGGTCGGCAGTTCGACATCGTCATGAATCAGCACGCCGTTATGAAAGACCGTGAGGCGCGCATTTTTTATTTTCGTGTCGCCGTCAAACTCGGGGGCGGTGAAGTCGATGTCGTAGGTCTGCCAGCGCAGGGGCGGGTAGGCCATGTGAACGTCTGGTGTTTTCATTTTATAGAGCGAACCGCACCATTGAGAGTTCAACGATTCCGGATTGATGGCATTGTTTTCAGAATCGAGATCCAGTCCAAAACTGTCGATCACCTGAACTTCATAGTTGTTGAAAATGTAGATTCCGCTGTTTCCCCGGTCCTGATTGGAAGGATTTCTGGCGGGTTTAAAGGGCATCAGGTATTCCAGATGCATGTGAAAAGATTCGAGGTCTTTTGCGGTTTTACCGCCGGCCATGAGGATGCCGTCTTCGACATTGGTAAAACCGTCGGGCAGCGTCAGCACCGCATCTGCAGGGGCTGGTTTTCCAAGGGTTGTGCTTACGCGTTCAATTTTTTGATACGATGAAAGCAACTGTTTCAGTTCAGCGGCCGTCAGTTTTTTCGATTCGATTGCGGATTGATCCCAGCCATCGCCGGGCAGACCGTTCTGATAGATCGCCACTAAAAATGTGCCGTCCTTCAGCAGATTGGCCTGTAGAGCGGTTTTTTCATCGGCGGAAACATATTCTCCAACCATTGGAAACTCCGTCACTTCCTGAACGGCTGTTTGCGCATCGGTCCATACAGGAACGGGCGTGAGTTTTTTATCCGCATTACTTGAAGAGGCGGGAAGTTCCTGGATTCGCAGGTTCCGGAATTTATAAACCTGCCCTTTTTCTCCGTGATGCTGGATGCCGATGTGGCCTTGTGCATCCATGTCGTCGGTGTAATCCGTGCAGAGCATACCGTTCACCCAGATGCGCAGCCGGTTGCCCTCGGCCTGAATTTTAAAGTGGTTCCAGTCATGGCGCTTTAATGCACCCTTGGTTTTCTCGCGGAAGGCATCGGCTGAGGGGGAATCATCGGGCTTGAGCGGGTTCAGCCATTGTCGCCGCGCTTCATCGTAGAGGCCTCCCGACCAGGCGCGGTCGGTAGGATCAACTTCGGCCTGATAGCCATACACTTTGTTGGGTTCGACATGACAACGGAACATGAATCCGGAATTGGCCGGGCCCTCAGGCAATTTTATTTCGCCCTCGAAGATAAAGTTGGTATAGGTGTTCTCCGTGCACAGAAAAAACTTTTTGTCGGCAACGAGATGGATTTCACCATCCACAACCGTTGATTCGCCATGGTCGTAGGGGTTGGCCCAGCCTTTTAGTGTTTTTCCGTCAAAAAGCGGGGTCCAGCTTACGTCCTTTGCTTGGAGTGTTGAGCAACTGGCCAAGGTTATTGCCAGGAATGCATAGATGTGAGTTCTCATAGTGCCTACCTCCGGGATTCCGGTGAAAAGTTATTTGTAATTGAAAGTTACAAAATGTAATTGCATTGGCAAGTATCAAACGGTAAAACATTTAACAACCATTTTAACAACGTGGCCGAAGGGCCTGAAAGGGACAGCCAAATGAATATTTCTCGAAGATACACCCTCGGAGCCGCCGGCGCACTGGCGGGTTGGTCGCTCATTCCCGGTAAAGTTCTCGGAGCCAATAAAAAGGTTAACCTTGCCGCGATCGGCATCGGTCCACAGGGCGGTAATATCCTGAAAATCTTTGCGCAGGATCCGAACGTGAACATCGTAGCACTTTGCGATGTGGATATTGACAGTGATTCGCCGATCGCGAAACTGCCTGATTACCGGGATCAAGGTTGGGGGAATGCTGATGCCACGCCGGCAGCGCACGCGGCCCTGTTTCCGGGCGTTCCCCAATTCCATGATTTTCGGGAAATGTTCGATCAAATGAGCAACCAGATCGATGCCGTTTGTATCGGAGTTCCCGACCATTCTCATTTCCCGATTGCCATGGCTTCCATGATGCTTGGAAAACACGTTTATGTTGAAAAACCGCTGGCCCGCACCTTTCAGGAATGTGAACTGCTGATGAAGGCGGAAAAGAAATACGGCGTAGTTACCCAAATGGGAAATCAGGGGCATTCGGGAAATAATTACTTTCAGTTTAAAGCCTGGAAAGATGCAGGAATCATTAAAGACGTCACGCACGTGGATGCGCAGATGAATAATCCTCGTCGATGGCACACCTGGGGCGAAGTAACCGGTTTCCCGACCGGAGGCGTTATTCCCGATGGGATGAACTGGAATGTATGGGAAGGCACCACGCCGATATCGGTGGAGTTCAGCAAAAAGCTGCATTATGGAAACTGGCGCGGCTGGCATCAATTTGGAACCGGCTGCTTTGGCGACTGGGGGGCCCATATTCTGGATACGATTCATGAGTTTTTAGAGCTCGGATTGCCGTCAACATTCTCAGCGGAAATGATGACGGGGCGAAATGATTTTATTTTCCCGATGACTTCCACCATCAATTTTAAATTTCCGGCGCGTAAGGGCATGCCGGCCATGGATATTAATTGGTACGATGGGCAGGGTAATGCGGCTCCGGTTCCAAAAGGTGCAGAGGGTGAAAAGTTGAAGGGACCTGGTAAATATATCTACTCAAAGGACTATACGTTCATGGGAGGAAGCCACTCAGATACCCTTCAGATTGTACCCTACGAAAAAATGCGGGAATTGTTGAAAGAAGGAAAATTGCCGAAAGTTTCCGCTAAAGGGAAATCCACCCACCATGAAAACTTTATCCGGGCTTGCATGGGGGAAGAAAAAACACGTTCTCCCTTCTCCGTTTCCGGGACGCTTTCTCAGATGTTTACATTAGGCTGTATGGCGCAACGCTTGGGAGGATCGTTTGAGTTTGATCGCGAGACCAAGCAGATTACCAATAACAAACTGGCGAACAGTCTGCTGAAAGATGATGTCCGCAATGGCTGGGAGCAGTATTACAAGGTGTAAATAGTTGCGATTTTAGAATGCCGATTGTCGATTTGAGGAACTCAGTCGGCGTTGGCCTTTCTTATGTAATGCTGTCGCAGACCCGCAAATCGGAAATCAAAAATCAGCAATCAAAATTAGATGCCATCCGCCATCGCCTGCGCCCGCATCGACAGCTCGGCGGCTTTAAACGTGCGCTCCTGCGTCATCGCATTTTCAGTGCGGTTGATGCTGTCTAGAATTAAGTCGCCGAAGAAGGGAAAGCCGGTGTTATCCAGACATTGGATTTCCAGTTCCTCCGTTCCATTTACCAGAAAAATCTTACTGGCCGGAGCCGCTCGGGCGACATCCATATATTTTCGTGCTTCCAGTGTGCCTTCGGTGCCCATCACAAATGTGCGGCCATCGCCCCAGCTGGCCGATCCATCCGGCGTAAACCAGTCGATGCGGCAGTAGAACGAAGCACCGTTATCGGCCGTCAGGGATACTTCTCCAAAATCTTCCAATCCCGGCTTGTCGGGATTATTGAAGTTTTCAACGCGGGCAAAATTGATCGTAGCATCTTTCGCGCCCGTGTAGGAAAGGAACTGCTCAAACTGATGCGAACCGATATCGGTCAGGATGCCGCCGTATTTTTCCTTATCAAAAAACCAATCGGGGCGCGTTTCTTTTGCCAGACGGTGCGGTGCAAGATTGACGACCTGTAACACGCGGCCAACCGCACCATCGGCAATCAGCTTCCCGGCACGCATGCCGGCTTCGTTATGCAGCCGCTCACTGAAGTAGACCATGTATTTCTTCCCCGTCTCTGCCACGACGTTTCGCGCTTGCTCAAGCTGATCGAGGGTGGTGAACGGGGACTTGTCGGTGAAATAGTCTTTGCCGGCTTCCAATGCCTGGAAACCGATGCCCGCGCGTTCGGAAGGAATGGCCGCCGATGCGACCATTTTGATTTCGGGATCATTCAGAATTTGCTCATACGATTCCGCGGCCTGTGCTTCCGGGTTTTTCTTGATAAATGCGGCCAGCCGTTTTGGATCGGGATCGTAAGCCCATTTCAGGGTTGCGCCGGCATCTTTCAGCCCATTGGTCTGACCATAGATATGGCCGTGGTCCAGAAACGCGGAGGCGAACATAAATTCTCGGGGCTCAACGACCTTTTCCGTTTCAGCAGTCGGCGCATAGTCCGCTCCGCTGGCAATCTGATGTTTGTTCATAAAAATTTCCTATCGGTACGATTTCGACATATCGACCTTAGCTGCAGTCTTGAGCACTTTGCGTGGTTTGGACTGTGCAATTTTTTCCTGAATAGCTTTTTCATACGCAGCGCCATTCAGTGGCAGGCAGACTATGTCATCGATCCATGTCGAATAAATCATGGCGCCGGCGAGCTCGAGGGAGTTCAATCCATCGGTCGCCGGAGCAATCAGTTCCGCTTTACCAGTTGCGGCCTGAACGACGTTATTCAGAATGGCCACGTGCTGGTTAACGGTTTCCAAGGGTTGGAAAATCTCTTCGGATATATCCGGGGTTCCAAACATTTCATCGGTGGCTTTGCTGAACGCGGATACGGATTCGCTGGTGCGGATCAGCTTCACTTCATTCCCATCGGTGATGATTGTGCCGAGATCGCCGACGATTTCGAGACGGTTGGAGCCGGGGCATTCGCCGGTACTGGCGGCAAACTGTCCGGTTGCACCATTGGCGAATTCAAAATAGGCGTTCACTTCGTCTTCCACTTCAATATCGTGGTATTTACCGAAGGAGCATTGGGCGCGTACCTTGGTCGGCATACCAACGAGCCATTGCAGGACATCGATATTGTGTGGACATTGATTCATCAGCATACCGCCGCCTTCACCTTTCCAGGTGGCACGCCACGGGCTGGATGCATAATAGATTTCCGGGCGGAACCAGTTCGTCATGGTCCAGGATACGCGTTGCAATTCCCCCAGCGCACCTTCATCGATCCACTGCTTGATCTTAACGTAGCAGGGATGCGTGCGCTGATTCATCATCAGCGCCACAATCTGATCATCGCGCTGTTTCGCTGCCAGAATCCGTTCGCCTTCCGCCTTATGGCAGGCGAGGGGTTTTTCCATAATCAGGTGCAGCCCGGCTTCCAATGCCTGGATACCGACCGGGGCGTGCAGATAGGTGGGAAGCGCCACAATCACGGCGTCGCACAAGCCGGATTCAATCAGCTCCGAAGCATCGCCGAAGCAGGTAATTTTCTGTTCTTTAAAATCGTCTATGGACTCGATCGGCTGGTTGGCCACGGCCACCAGTTCGGCGCCCTCAATGAGTCCGTCCTGTATGTTCTTTGCATGCACGCGGCCAATATTTCCGAGCCCGATAATTCCGAATTTCATTATAAATTTCTCAGTTCTATTGATCTAAACTTTGGACGTTGAATCTCTGTGACCATATTTATTCCTGTTTGAAGTCGTCATAGATTAGGCTTTTTTTTGCGTACGAAATGAACAATCACCGCGAGGGCAATGAAGCCGACAAGTATCCAGATTCCTGTCCATTGAAGTTTCGACCACAAGCTGTAGAAGCTGCCGAACGAAGCGAGGCCGGCCGCAACCAGCATGGCCGTATTCCAGGCAATGCGTTTGCCTCCGGTCGGCATATTTTCTTTGAGCAGGCTCTTCGAGTTCATAAGCAGGAAAAATGAAAAATAGGCGATGGGAAGCAACACCATGCCGAAGACGGAGGTGGGTACGGCAAGCCAGAATCGCGCCTTGGCCTGGCCCCAGACAAAGGGTCCGATGACGCCAATCAGCGGCATCATTGCTCCTAGTTTATAGGTGAGCCCGTGCATTGGTTTATTGGCGATTTCGCAGATCACAAAGCCGTTGATTAACATCAGGACGATGATCGTGGAAACGGCCATGCCTGTTACGCCAAAACCGAAAATGGCATTGGCCACCGTACTTCCGGTGAGCGGTGCGAGGCTTTGAGCGAGTTGGCCGGCATCGCGTTTGACGAGCATCGCGGCCATGCGGCGGTCGGATACGGGGAGGTCGGCGATCTTTTTATCGAGCTGTTCCGGTGAAAGGGCAACAACGGCATCCGGACCAAGTTCCACTGTAAGACGTTGTGTCGCCAGCCCTTTGTATTGGGCAAGCAATCCACCGGCCGGTTTGATGAGCTGCCCATTCGCATCTTTCTCGCCCAGCAGACCCGGCGCGGGTTGGGCATGAAATTGGCTCGAGGCCACAATCACAATGCAGCTGGTAACCAAAAGGAAGGGAATGAAAAGACCGGTGCTGAGATCGAAGATGGCCATACCGCGGAAATCCTTGTCCCATCCGCGCTTCAGCATGGAGTAGGGAAGGAGAAGTGTCATGTTGATCCCGACGGCGGTGGCCGCTGCCCCGATCATCACATCACGTTGCTGGGCAACAATCAGGCCGGTCCAGAAATCACGCATATTATCAGCCACAGCAGCAAGTGCTGGATCAAAGCTTGCAGCAGGCTTTGAGAGCAAAGACAGGTTCGGGACATAGCCTGACCAGATTTCTCGCCATGGCAGTGCATCACTGCTGTTGGCCAATTTAACCACAACGCCGAAGAATGAAATAACAACCATTCCCACAACGGCTTTCAGCATCCAGTCGAAAACTTTGACTCCTTTTTTACCGCTGTCGTAGGACCAGACAAACGTGACGGCGATGGCCGCGATTACCAGGCAGATGATGGTTTGAGCCGTACCGGCCGACATAGCGCCTTCGCCGAAAACGCCCGGCATCAGATTTTGGCGGGTGGCGGCGGTGGCCAGATTAAACTGCGGCAAAGACCATACACAATTGGCTAGCAGGGTGGCGATAATCCAGCCCCAACCAAGCACCGGATTGACATGCCTGTTGATGGCCCTGAAGGGTTTTTCGCCGGTAGAAAGGGTGACGTAGCCAATTGCGCTGAGCATGATGACTCCCATAATCATGGCAATGGGTTGCAACCAAAGGAAAGCAAAGCCGCCGAGTACGCCCAGATATAAGGCCGTCGCCAGCGATCCACCCCCGAGGGTAATCGCGCTTTGCAACCATCCGGGCCCAGATAACTTCACAAAGGCCTTCAGCGTGGCGCCTTTTCCTTGCTTGCGAGCGTTGTTAATAAGCTCCCGATTGCTTTCTACGGATGACGGCTCCATGGCATTTCCTTAATTAGTTAATAAAGATGACATAATGTCATGAGCAAGGTTACGCGTCAAGACTGATCTAACCGGGAGAGGCTCCTTCTAAGAATCTATAGAAAGCAAAGAATCCAAAAGATTGGCGAGACTTTTATTCACGGTTCCAATGTTTGGAAGGCCGGCTTTCATTTCATCGTCTGATTGAATGAAAGGAGCATCCACGAGTTCGTGACCGCAATTTTCGATGAGCGCTTCCATACTTTCCTCTGTGGTTTCCATATGGAACTGGAGCCCAACCACTCTGTCCTTGAATACAAAGCCCTGGTTAATTCCCGGTTCGCTGGTGGCCAGTGCAACGGCATCATCCGGTATTTCGAACGTATCTCCATGCCAATGGAATACGGTTAACTTCTCAGGAATAAGATCCGGTGCACCTGCGCAGCGCTGGATCGGGAACCAGCCGATTTCTTTTGCAGGGCCGGGATAGACCTTCGCTCCGAGCACGTCCGCCATCAACTGGGCTCCGAGGCAAATGCCGAGCACTGTCTTTTCTTCGTCAATCGCGAGCTCAATGAACTCTTTTTCATCGGTCAGCCATGGGTGATCATTGTAATCGAAGATTCCCATGGGGCCGCCCATAATGATGAGCCAGTCGAAATCATCCACATCGGGCAGCTCTTCGTCTTCATACAGCCGGGTACAAGTAATATCGAAGTCGTGTTGCTCCGCCCAGTCTTCAATTGTTCCCAAGCTTTCAAACGGTACATGCTGCAACCAATGTAGTTTCATTTGTTCTATTCTTCCTTTGTTTGCTCGGCCGGAACAACCGGAACGTGAACTTCGAATTTTTTCATGAAGGCGGGAACATACGGTCCGTTCCAGAAAATTGCGTAAGCCTCGCCACTCTGCTTCCAATCTTTGGAAGCTTGCAGTTGATCAAACAGGTTTTTGCGGGCCTGCTCAAAATTTTTCTCAGAATATCCGCCGCGAACACCGAGGCTCATAACCATTCGTGCCGGTTCAACAACGACTTCCACCGATTCACTGTTCCTCAGATCCTTCGTTAGATCTTGTGTGCCGACGTAGAAATACATCTTTCCCGGGTTGATATCCGCCTTCACAGGAACCGTCATGGAAACATCATTCGCTTTGATGTAACGAAAAAGCTGGCCGAACATTGCGTTGTTCTCATCGAAATAGCTCTCACCTCGACGCGCCACAATCAGCGTCCGTTCCGGGATCTCTTTGATTTCGATGGTTCCCGGTTTTGTTTCCTCAAAGGCCTTTTCATAGGCCAATCCCGCCGCCGGAACGATCAGAACCACTGCACATGTCACTAATAATGTGTTCATACGTAATCTCCTTAATGGAGAGCGTTCGTATGCAAATTGGAAACCTTACGGACTAAGCCGGATAAATAGTTGGATAGTCAGTGTGAGAGGCCCCTCGTGCATCAGCTATTGCTCTTTTTTGCCGGCCAGAATGTTTTCCAGATACAGATCGAAATAGTTCCAGTCTTCATCCGCTGGATTTGGGATGAGTGGTTTTTCGTTGTGCAGTGGGTCATTTTCGATCCAGAGGTTGTCTAGGTTGAAAATATAGCCCGGTTGAGCAAAAAAATTATAATCAGGGGATAAATTGAGCCCCCTCCATTTTTGGGAACGGGAGGTTAGCGGGAACTCGTCTTTAATTTTAAAATCGGCTTTAGAAATTTTCAGCACCTTGCGCAGGCCTATGCCCGGATAGTGCATGATATAATGGGACTCACCTTTGCTCCCCATATATTTGTATAAGTCTGCGATGGAGCACTGCTGGTAGTTTGGAACAGGGATTGCCTGTATCTCTTTGGCATACAGGGTGTCGGGCAGATTTAAAGCAATGGATGTATTCTGATAGGACGCTTTACCGGCATAGGCTGTTCCATACCCGCTGACCAACACGGGTAATGCAGTAGTAGCCGATGCTGACAGCGCAACATCTTTTGCATCGTGAGTCGTGCACCCTGCAATACATGACAGGGCGAATAACCAGATAAAACGTTTATTCATCGACTACTTTTCTTTTTAAGCAGAATGGTGTGCATGTCGGGGTGGGAGAGCTTTTTTGAGGCGGCGATGATCTTCGGGAAATCTTCGGAGGGAATCAGGGCCGGTTTCAGATCGGTCATCTGTACCATGCGGATGGCGTTGGCGCGCGGGGAATATTCCACTGCAATTTCAACCATGCCGGCCCCGTTGGGGGCCTGCCAGGAAAAGGAGTTCGGCATAATGACCGGTTCGTAGCCGTCGGGCAGGATAATATTATATTCCGTAATGCTGTCGACATAGTTGCCCCAGGCGAGCGGGAGCGTGCGTTCGTTGGAACGGTATTTCAGCAGGCCGCCCAGTCCGCCGGGAACTGCGAAATAGAGGTAGTCCCCGTCCTGTACCGCATAGCGATCCGCCACGATGGAAAATTCAATTTTGCCGGGATAGGTGTCGTGCAGGGTGATTAGTTCCGATGCGGCAGTGGCCGACTGCGAGACCCCTGATACAATTTCCAGATAGTGCCGGCGTAGCTTTTCAGGCGTGATTTCGGAATACCGCTGATTGAAACCTTCGAAGGCCGTTCCCTGCACCACACCGCTTTGCGTCATACCAGCCTGTCCATCGGCCGCAATGCTGATTTCATAAACGGTGTGCGAACGGTTTTCTTTGTCCGGATCGACTTTGAGCTGGCTGGTGGTGCCCTTGCTGAGGTTCAGCTGAACGCGGCGGTCGTAGGGAGAGGTTCCGAGTTCTGCATACTGGGACGAGCCGTTCATATAGACGGTTTCGCCAGCCACTTTAACTTTCACCAGGACCGAACTGAATGCACTGCGGGAAGGGATCGAAAGCAACGGTTCGGCCGCTTCCGGAATCAGGGAAACCGCACCGGACAGGATGAATTCAGGATTAAATCCAGCGGACTTCAGCAAGGTGTAGAGCAGGATCATCCGGTCGGGGTTGTTTCCGTATCGATCCTTCAGCGTCACGTCGGCATCCGAAATCGCGGAGAGCGGAAGGCTGGTGAGTCCGGGGCCGGCCTCGCGAATATTTTTTGCAATCCAATCGCGAATGGCGACGGCTTTGGAAGTTTCATCCGCAGCACCCTCGGTGATCTGTTCGGCCAGCTGTTCCGCTTCCGGTTGATCTACGGTGGCGGCCAGCAACGCATTGCGTACGGTGTTGCCATAGGTTTTCCAATCACTGGAAGAAATAAAGACGGTGGGGTTGAAGGTATACCAGGGGGGCAGTGCCTCTTCTGTTTCAACGGGCGGCTGGTTTTCAGCTTTCCAGACATAGGAAATCGTCCCGTCGCTTTCCGTGCGGGTTTCTGCAATGCCCGTATTGCGGATCTTCAGATCCATCGTCGACGGGGCAGAGAGGGTCACGGTTTTAAGGTCGACCGGTTCATGTCCATTGAACGACTGCGCGGTGGAGAAGAAGGGCTTGCCATCTACGGTGGAAGTAAATTCATATTCCAGCACACTGCCGATTTCAACACCCGGGAGATTGGCCACGAGCAGTTTTTCAGCGGGATAACGCGGTGCTGAAGAGACCCAGCCGGCATCCATAATGTTGAGTTCGTCTTCGCCCAGTTTTTTTACCGACCCATCGGGATGGGTTACCTGCGCTTTGGTCAGCTCGATGTTCTGCCACGCGGGGTTATAGGCCAGCTTGATTTCGGAATTTGCCTTCTTACCGCCATAGGTCAGAATTTCAACACGGGAGTTTTGGGTCTCTTTCCAAACACTGGAACTTTCCAGTTCGATCCGTGTGTCGCGCGAAAGAATACGGACGTCGGGCTTAATGGAACTTCCAGGGATTGGAAGATCGAGGATCAGCTTCTTTCGCAGGTTGTATTCAATTCCCTTCAGGCTGTCTTTCAAAACCAGATATTGCTCCGGAGTAAACTCAACCGCGTTCAGCAGGAAGGTGTTCGTCGCGGTCAGCATTCCTTCGTTTTGGGCCACCTGAACATTCCAGCTCAGCTCGTCGCCATCAATGGCGGTATACTCCGGAATATTGAGGGTTCCGATATCGTCCGGAATGTTGAGTTCCAGCGTTTCGCGAATCCCGGCCGTCATGCGGGTGTAGAGCGGATACTTGCGCTTCTCGAGTCCGGTCTGGCCGATCAGGAAATTGGCATAGCCGAGCGAACTTCCAAGCTTTGGAAGAACCAGCATCTTATTCTGTTCGCCTTCAATCAGCAGATTGTCCGCCGAATAGGAAAGGTTCACCGTCAGCGGCTGCGTCGTATCGCGCAGCTCCTTCGGCAGAATTTCCAACGATTGGAGCTCGGCGGTCGGCATGGAACGTTTGAGGTGCGATTCAAAAAACTGGCGGCGCTCTTCGGGTTTAATCTTGGAAAAATAGCCGCGGTAGACAGTGTCGTTAATGCCTTCAAAAATCATCGAGCTTTGTGCTTCCAGATTGCCGGCTTTATCGAGCGAGCCCGATGAGGTGATCTTCAGCAGGTTGTCTTCCGCCGGAATGATGGGGGAGGTGAGCAGCGTTTCGCCTTCGGGGCGCGCCACGATATAACTCATATTCTGCAGATAGGTCGGGAAAATATCTTTGGTATTTTCGTCGGTCGAATCCATCAGAATATATTCACCGTCATCGCCCAGCGCCGCCGTAACCGCGTGGTTGAAAAACGGCTGGGGGACTTCTTCATCTTTCTTCGGTCCGGCCATGATGATGACCGGAAAGGCTTCTACATCCACAATCCGCAACATGGCGGCGAGCAGCGCGGCTTTATCGCGACAGACGCCATAGCGGTTGGAGAAGGTCATGCTGACATCGTGCGGTTCATATCCCGGCGCCTCGTCTTCGGTGGTAATGCCCATGTAGCGGATATCCTGCGAAACAAAATTAAACACTGCGTTGATTTTTTCCATGGTGTTGGTGGCACCCTCCACCAACTCATGCGCCTTGGCTTCCATTTCCGGGGTGGTGGATTCCAGACGCGGCAGGCAGAGGTCCCAATACCATTTGGAAAGGTCCTCCCAGTTTTCCATCGTGCTGATCAGCAGGCGTTGCACCACAGTGTAGGGTGCCGGCATGTCCGGCTCTTCAAACATGCGCGGAACATCATTCACTTCCCACGTATAAACAATTTGGTCGCTCTGCTCGGTCTTCATTTCGTTGAAGGTTACAGTGCCTTCAATTTCGCTCTTCAATGCCGTTTTAACCAGCGGCTTTTCCTTCGGAGCAATCACCTGGAAGGTCATGCGCTCATAAGGCGTGCTCGATTCAAAGGTCTGGTATTCGCTGAACGTTCCGGGAACAATAGCTTTATGGCGCAGACGCCGGATGACATAACGTAGCGTGTCGCCCACTTCCATTCCCGGAATCGACAGCGTCAACCGCTTCGAGTTTGGATTGTAAATGTTGGCGCTCATCTGGCTCGAGTCCACCATCACTTTGCTGTTGGCTTCCGGATCGATCTCAACCACAGAACCGTCCGGCTTGATCAGTTGAACCCGCTCGAAATAGTTGGTTCCATAAGCCACATCAAAACCAAGCGTCATGGTGCGCTGGCTGCGCTTTCCTTTTTCCGTCAGAATCTTCACCGCCGTGTCGTCCCACGAATCGGACGAGCCGTCGGTCTGATATTCCACCTGAATAAAATCATCCAGCAGAACCTCATCCGAATCAGGATATTTTTCGATGGTCGCGGCGGCCGCCTGAACCTTGATGGTTTCCAGGTCCAGGAACTCCTTGGCGGAAAGCGGGGAGAGGGTCAGAAAAACGGATAAAACAATCAGGCCGGCGCGCATCAAAGGTGTCATACAAATCTCCATAATAAAAAACTCCGGAAAATCTACCCTTCGGTAACCTTTCCCGCAAACTCTTTCTATGGACCAGCGCTGGCGTCAGGCGTTGAAAACGATGAGAAAAAATGTGGAGCAGGCTTTCCAGCCTGCTCAGCGCAGACTGGAAAGTCCACACCACAATTATGGCGTTCTACCCGTTCAGCTGTTTCACCACGCGATACAGTTCCGTGACGCCCCAGGCCTGGGCACCGCATCCGCGCTGGATGTGCGGCGTGTTGCCGTCGATCACTTCCGGGCTTTGGCGCAGACATCCGTGGTTCAGCACATCGGAGGCGCTTCCGAGAATGGCCAGTGCGGTTTCACGAGCGGCGTCGCCATAGATCATCACCAGCGCTTCGGCATACGACGGGAAGGGCCACGTCCAGGCCGTACCGTTATGATAGGCCGGTTTGCGGCGGGTATCTTCATCGCCGGTGTAGTGACCCCAATAGGGATTCTGCGGATCGTTCAGCAGATGCCCGTCGTTGTAAACAGGGCAGGGGTGCTGAACGGGACGATCCGCCAGACTGCGGATCGCGCCGGGGATCAGGAGCTGTTCACAGGCGGCGAGTATATTTTTGCATAGGTTGGAATCCGTAACCGCCCCGAGCGTCACCGCCAGCAGCTGGTTCGAGCGAAGCGCATCGTCAACCTCGGCGTCGCGGGCACCGGTGCCCGGCGCGCAGGCCAGACAGTCGGCCAGATACGTAAAGTCGGCGGCCTCCACCAGGAAGAGTTCGCTGATGGATTGTTCCACCTGGCCCGCCAGCGTTTTCCAATCGTTGGATTTATCGAGTTTCGTCAGCATGTTCAGCGCATATTTCCACATCGACTGAATTTCAATCGGATAGCCCATACGCGGCGTGCCGGCCGGATAGTTGGTATCCATCCAGGTGTAGTGCGACGGGCTGAAAATCAGGCCGGAGTCGGGATCGAATGTAATGCCATTTTCGGTGCCCTTCATCAGTCCCTTGGCGAGTGCAATAAGCACTTGCTTCACGGTGCGCCCATCACCGCAGTTGGCCTGGAGCAGTTTTTTATTGCCCTGCGCCTGCATCAGTTCGTCACAGGCGACATAGAGCCAGAGCGGCGCATCGGATGTCTCGCGGTTGTTATCGTCATTACCGCGGATCATATTCGGAATGGTTCCGCCTTTTTCATACTTCGCAAACTGCAGCAGAATGTTCTGCGCCTCTTCAAGGAAGCCGGCCGCAATGATACCGCGCAGGCAGATCAGGGTGTCGCGGCCCCAGTCGAGGAACCACGGGTAGCCGGCGATGACGGTCTGGAAATCGTCGCGCTTCACGATGAACTGCTTCATGGCGAGCTTCATCGCGTCTTCAATCGAAACGGTATCCTCTTTAACAGCCAGCGTCGGTTTTCCAAAGGTTGGAACTTTGCCGATGGAGGCCACCAGTTCGGCCATCTGTTTTCCTTTAAGCTCGACTTTGAAATAGCCCGGGCTGAACAGATCCGACTCGCCGTCGATGCCGCGCGCCTGGTCGACCGGATGGCCGATCATATAATACCACTCCGGCTCGGAATGAAATTCGCCGCCCTTGAGCGATACGTTCAGTTTCCGATCATTGGAAGGCGCAAAGACATAGCCATCTTCCTTTGGTTGGATGGCGTGCGGCCAATGTCCCTGCGGGCCGTTCATGGCTTTGGTGACTTCGTGGTTGTTGCGGTCTTCAATGTCGGTCCGCAGAATCAGCGAGACTGGCAGTTTGTTCGCAAGGTGTTCCGGATCGTTGCCGGCATCGCCGCGCACAAAGCTCATTTTAATGGCGTTGGTGTCGGGGTGCAGCTGCAGGGTAACCTTCAGTGGAATCAGCTGGCCTTCGCCGACCGGCACTGCAAAATCCCAGATCACGGTACCGTCGTCGGCCACCGAAAAACGTTTTTGGCAATGCAGCGAAAGTTCATTGGAATAGTCGCGGCAAACCACCCAGGCGCGGCATCGCGTCAGCATGGTGTGACGATCCACCGGAACCTCATTGTGCAGGTTAGCAATCAGCAGCCCGTCGTATTTGCTGCACAGCTCCGCCCAGCCGATGCGTACCTGCGAAAGGGCCCCGTGTTCGTTGGTGCAGACGGCATAGCGATCGCGATCGTGTACTTCGCCGGCAAGGCAGGTGGTGATGACCGTCGCGTTCTTTTCTTCGCACAGCTGCATGATCGGCGATTCCGCATGCCGGATTCCGTCCGCTTCAAATACGGTCAGCTTCAGCGTAAGCGTCTGGTGAGTCTCCGGCGTTTCCAATGGTTGGAAAAGTGCGAAGATTTCGCCGCTGTTCTGCTGCATTGATTTTTCGTGAGCCAGCGTTTCGCCCGCCTCGTTTTTCAGCTCGGCAATAAATCCGCACGGCGCTTTCACTAGCAGGAAATGCTGCGGGGGCAGCAACACAGTACGCCGTGTATCCTGCGGCCACTTCCAGTTGCTCACCACCGGTGCGCCCGCGGCAAGCTCTTCGCAGAGTTCTTTGGGGTCGTTAAGAAAACGGTTCGCGTTGAACTGTTCCAATGCCTGGAAATGCTCGAACACATCCATGGCTTTGGCTTTGAGGAGCTGTGCTTTGCTGGCTTCGGCTCCAGAGAAGGGGGTTTCCAATGCTTGGAACGTACGGTTCACCCATTCCAGATCGTCGGTCAGGCAGACCACTTCGCCGGGCTGAAGGTGATAGGAGCTGTGTCGATGCTCCACGGGGCTTCCTGTCAGGAGATCCGTTTTAAACGCGCCGAAGTCGCCGCGCCATTCGATACTGCAGTCGGTTTCGTGGTTCAGGTTGGTGAGTACCAGCAGGCGGTTTTTACCGGTGGCATCCGTGCGGAGTACCGCCACGGAGTTGTGATAGTTTTCGGTGATAAGCTCAACCCGCCCGCCGGCATGGAACGACGGGTGGACTTCCATGATGGCGTGGATACGGCGGATCCAGTCGATCAGATTCGGCTCAGCGCCCCAGTTGAGCGAATGCGCATTGTGGACGTTGATCTGTGTATCGGCATACCATTCCACCCCGTTGGCAAACCCGAAGGCGCCGTTGTGGGTGGTGAGCGCGCAGAAGGCCACGCGCATGCGGGCAAAGGCAGGCGAGGTGGCCGCGAGCCGCGCGTTGTCGTGCGTTTCTGCAAAGTGAATCAGGTTGCCGATGGTTTCGGAAACCCGGCTTGATTCCGGCAGATTGCCATCGACCTGACCCTGATCAAACTGCTGGAAAATTTCTGAATAGGCCCAGTTCATTCCCGAGTCGGCCAGCAGGCGTTCGGTCACGTGTTTATGTCCGCCGAGCCCTTCCAGCATAAAGATGGCATCGGGATATTCCATGCGGACTTTGGCAATGATATATTCCCACGCTTCGAACGGAACCATGTAGCCCGCATCGCAGCGGAAACCGTCGACGCCTTTGCGGCACCAGAAAAGAAAAACGTCGGCCATATAGTGCCAAAGGCCGCGATGGTTGTGGTCCAGTTCAACGAGGTCGGACCACTCAACGCCCCAGGCGCCCGGCGACTTAAATTTTCCGTCCTCCTTGCGTTCGAACCAATCGGGATGATTGATCTGCAGGCTGGCGGCCCAGCCGGTGTGGTTGATCGGCATGTCGAGATAGACCCGGGCATCGCGGCGGTGCACTTCGTCGACCAGCTCCTGAAACTGTTCGAGCGGCGTGGTCAGTTTGTCGAATTCCGCGTGGGCGGGATCGACGTCGAAAAGGTCGAGCACGCAAAAGGCCCCGCCGAATCGGCCCATTCGCCCGAAGGTGGTCGGGGTGGGGTGGATCGGTAGCAACTGAACAATTTTACAGCGCAGATGGGTGACGATAAAATCGAGCTCCTTAATGACATCGCGGAATTTTCCAGCCTTTGGAATGACGGTATACCCCGCGCAATCCAGCTGCTTGATGGCCTGCTCGTCGTGCGAATCGATGGCGCCTTTATATTTGGCTTCGCCGAACTGGCGGACAAAGGCGGTATACATCGTGTTGCCCGCACAGGTTTCGGCCGGTTCCACTTTCAGCACCGAGTTGCCGCCATCGGGCCATTGAATCAGGTCCGAACCGGTCGCAATGAAATAGGCCTTCGCTTCAAACCGCCCCACACCGAGCAGGGGGAGGGTGATGGAAAAAGAGGAGCCGTTTCCAACCATTGGAAAATCGTGCCAGTCGCGCGACAGCGGCGGCAGGCCCTGTTCCGCGTGCTGGATAATTTCGGTGTGCCGCACATGTGCGTGGCCGATGTTGGCCCGCAGCCAGGCCTTGCCTTTTTGGCCGGTATGATTTTCCAGCGTGAAGGTGATTGTGTCGCCGCGGAAATGGATCGTGTGCTCGCCCGGTGCCGGGTGCTGAATCAGGTTGGCCATGAAAAACCCCTTTTTTTTAAAATTCCAATGATGGTGGAAAACTTCGGGTTTTATAGGGGCAAACCGTTCCAATGTCTGGAAAAAAGGGTGGAGACTTTAAGGTTTTGGTTTTGCGTGTACTTTTAGAGCTGCACCGAACTGAAGCAATTTTGAACCTGTAGGTGCATTCCACAATCTTTGGGAAATGGACACCATTTGTGAAAAGTCCGCTTGTTAAACTGCAAGGTATTTTTTTAATTCTCTCGCAGGAAAGCAATTCGTGCATATAACTGTTATGTATTTGTCAGGGGCATGAATCTGGCGAACGCCTAATAGCATCGGAAACCTCAGAAACCGAAGTTCAATACATTAACTTTTATCATCGACGGATTTAAATATGCTCTTGATAAAATACCGGATATCATTATCATATTCATCATGAAAGCGCAACCCGGACGATTGATCGGGGCGTGTGCCCCCATCGCCTGAAAGCGACTTCCTGTTCAGTCAACATGGAGGCATTATGAAACTTTCAACGAAACCAGCATGTCTGGTTGCTTTGACCCTTTTTCTTGGGCAAATGGCAACATCCGTTCTCGGTGCGGACTCGGAATGGTCCTGGCTTAACCCCTCCCCGCAGGGCAACGACCTCAACGACCTTCACGCGATTGATGACAACACGATCGTGGCTGTTGGAACGGTGGGAACAATCATTCGTTCTGACGATGGTGGTCAGACATGGACAGTTCAGGATAGTGGCAGCATTTGGGAACTGAACGCCGTGTGGTTCACGGATGCACAAAACGGCTGGGTGGGTAGTCAGCGCGGCATGCTGCGCACAACGGATGGTGGAATTACGTGGTCACAACAAACGGGAATTTCGGTGAACGACGTGATTTATACGCTGCATTTTGTGAGCAATCAGAAAGGTTGGGCTGCGGGCGGTTCAGGAAAGGTTTACAGTACTGTCGATGGTGGCAACTCATGGACGCCACAGGCTACGGGCCTGCCGCTCACTGTTTGGCTAGACGACGTGTTCTTTGTGGATGACCTGCATGGTTGGGCGGTGGGTTCCGGGGGGACTATTATTCGTACAACGGATGGGGGCGCGAGTTGGTCCCCGGCAACCAGCGGTCTGGTGGGCACGATTGAATACGTTTATTTTCTGGATCAGAACAACGGGTGGACTCTGGGCGGCGGCTTGCCGATGAAGACCACGGATGGGGGGCAGAACTGGACGCTCTGGTCGCTGCCATCGTTTGGGACGAGTGAAACCCCCTCGGGTGTGCATTTTTACAATCTTCAGGAAGGTTGGTTGACGACCACTATCCAGATTTGGAAGACGGTGGATGGAGGCGACACCTGGGAGAGCAAGTCAACTCTTGGACTGCCGGACGGACGAGCCAAGGGGTTGATGGATTTCCGCGATCCGGACAACCTCTGGGTGGCCGGAGAGACGGGCGTTGCTTACAAATCCGTGGATGGTGGCGAGATCTGGACTCACCAGACACCCGGCGTGCGCCTGAGCTGGAATGACTCGTCGTTTGTCGATGCCACGCTGGGTTGGGTAGTGGGCGAGTGGGGGGCGATTTACAGGACGACGGATGGCGGGCAATCCTGGGGTCATCAACCACTGCCGGACAATTTTACCAGCGGACTTCTGTCTGTTGATTTTGTCGATGGGCAAACCGGATGGTGTGTGGGTGCCGTCGGTCGGATTTATGCAACCACAAACGGCGGTGCAACGTGGGTGCAACAGACCAGCGGTTCCGGTCGCACGCTCCGGTCGGTTTTCTTCCTGGACGCTCAGAACGGCTGGGTGGTGGGCGACAACGGGACCATTCTACGTACAACAAACGGCGGTCAAATCTGGTCTCCACAAATGTCCGGTGTCGCTGCGGGTTTGCGGGCCGTTGAGTTCATTGATGAAAATACCGGATGGGTCGTGGGGCGTACAGGCACTGTTCTTCATACGACGGACGGAGGCGAGGAATGGAAGCAGGTGCTGAATGCACCTACCGGTAACCTGAATGACGTTTATTTTCAAGACGTTCAAACGGGATGGATCGTGGGTCTTGGAGTTATTTATCGTACGATCAATGGCGGGGCTGACTGGACTTTTACCGTCTTTCCGCTCAATCAATTTCAAAATCTGAACACCAGCTTGAACTCAATTCATTTCGCCGATACCAACCATGGCTGGGCCGTGGGTCAGTCCGGGGTGATGGTGAGCACCTCAGACGGAGGAGATAACTGGGAGTTAATTTTCAACCCGATACAGAACCCGTTTGATCCTCCCACGCCCTTACTCACGGATCTGTGGTTGAACTCCGTTCACGTTTTCGGTGCTGAATCCGTTATGGTGGTGGGTGCCGGTGGGTTGGTGCTTCGCCTTAGTATGCCGATTATTGTCGGGCCGACGTTATCGTCGTCGCTGACCGATGCGGGGCAGTTTCGGATCAGTTGGCCTCAGGATGGCAATACATGGGTGTTGAGAGGAGCAAACCAAGTTAATACCCAAGTTTGGGACACCGTGCTGATGGACCCGGTGGATGACGCCATGGGTAACTGGTTTCTTGACCTACCTGTGGTATCGACCTCCAGATTCTTTTTTCTGGAGCGCGAAGAAGAACCTTGAGGGTATCGATAAAAACGGGTCAGTAAAAAAGAGCCTGTGAAATGAAGTTCTTAGTCTTCTGAGAACTCAGTTTGATCCGTTGGATGCAGGGACTCTTAGCTTATATTATTAACCATTCCCTCCAAGCCGCTCGCGTGGTAGCTTTTCCTTCTGATGAAACGGGATTATTTCAGATACATTGTGTTGCTGGTGTCCGTGCTCTTCACTGCGGTGACGCGGTCGGATACGCTGGTTGGCAACATGACGGAGCTAAACACCGCGATCGACGCGGCGCAGCCGGGCGATACGATTCTGATGCAAAACGGGGTGTGGAACAGTGTTGTTATTGATTTCGATGCCGACGGATTGCTCGGACAACCCATCACGCTCCGAGCGGAAGTCGATGGGCAGGTTTCGTTGGAAGGGGCATCCAAGCTGCAGATTGCGGGCGATTACCTCGTGGTGCGAGGATTGGTTTTCACGAACGGGGCAGCTTCCAGCGGCAGTGTGATTGAATTTCGTGGAGGCAGCTCGGACCTGTCCAACAACTCCCGGTTGACCGAGTGCGTCATGATCGGTTTTAATCCGGTCGATCCGACGGTGAACTATAAATGGGTCTCGATCTATGGTGTCAGTAATCGGGTGGACCATTGCCATTTTTCGGGCATGAATCATATTGGCGTAACGTTGACCGTTTGGCCTACATCAGGTGGCCCACCGGGCTATGCACGGATTGACGGGAACTATTTCGGCGACCGGGCACCGGGAACGGGCAACGGGTTTGAAACCATCCGGATCGGTACGAGCGGGGTATCGGATCAGGAAGCGGGTGCCGTGGTGGAAAGTAACTGTTTTTACCGGTGCAATGGGGAGATCGAAATTATTTCCAACAAGACCATCGGCAACGAATACCGTCGCAACTCATTCGTCGAGTGCGCGGGTCAGCTTACGCTGCGGCATGGCGGAAGCTGCCGGGTTGAAGGAAACTTTTTCTTCGGTAACAACGTTTCGGGAAGCAGTGGCGTGCGGGTCATCGGACCCAATCATGTGATTGTGAATAACTATTTTGCTGATCTGGAAGGGACCGGCACGCGGGCTGCGATTGCTATCATGAACGGCGTACCCGATTCTCCGTTGAACCGCTATCTCCAGGCGACCAATGACGTGATTGCCTTCAATACCTTCGTGAATTGCGAGGAGACGTTTGCCATTGGAACCGAATCCTCCGGGGGCGACACCACGCTACCGCCTGCGGATTGTGTGATTGCAAACAACGTTGTGCTCAGCAACAGGGGGCCGCTGATTGACGAGATTAACGAGCCGGTCAATATGCTGTATGAAGGCAATATCATGTTTGGGGCCGCGACAGGTCTGCCGCCCACACCGGGGATTATTGTGGTCGATCCTTTGCTCTCGCTGGCTTCGGATGGATTATGGCGACCTGGAACGAACAGTCCGGTGCTTAACGCCGCCTTGGGAAGTTATCCGGACGTGTTGATTGATATGGATAGGCAGTCACGAGAAACGGGAAGCAAGGATGTCGGTGCCGATGAGATTGATGAGTCCGCTCCGCTGTTTTCGCCTTTGGGCCCCGAAGACGTCGGCCCGCGCTGGATGCGTTCGAGCACGCTGCTGATTAATGGATTCGACGTGGGGAATGATGGCGCGACCGTCACCGACCGCGTTGTCAGCACCAGCTCCACTTTCCACCGCGTCGTCTGCCCATAAACAGAATCGCGATGCTTCGGTTTGGCGGATACTTCTTCCGATGGATATCACCAACCCGACAGGAAACCGCTGCCGAGACGGGAAATTCCTATATGACCGATGCTGAATCCGTCAAGGTGGTTGAAATCATGAAGGGCAGTTTCGAAGAGATTCGATACAGGATATGGGGCGGGATTGCAGTGCGATAGCGCCGTAATCCCGTTTTTTTGTAAAACCTTTGCGAGATTGTTATTCCGATTTAGAGTTGATAAATTCCCGTACTTTGAGCATACACGACGACTTTTCCAGTGGGGATCTCTATGAGAATCGTAATTATCGGAGCAGGAAATGCGGGGCGGCAGTTGGCGATGCGCCTGTGCGAAGAACGGCACGCTGTGGTGATGGTGGATCAAAGTCCGCAGGCTTTGGCGCAGGCTGAAGCCGGCCTGGATATTCTAACCGTTTGCGGGCAGGGTTCGAACCCTTGTGTGCTTACGGAAGCCCGGGTGGAAAAAGCCGATCTGCTCATTGCTGTAACTGATTGCGATGAGGTGAATATTCTCTCCTGCCTGTTGGCAAATGCTGCGGGAGTGAAGGGCAAAATTGCCCGGGTCACCAATCCGGACTTTCTTGGTGATGCCGGTACGTTTGATCTGAAAAAGATGGGCATTGATCTGGTGATTAACCAGAAGCATGAGTGCGCTCGCGAAGTGTTTAATATGCTGCAGATGCCCGGTGCCCTTGAAGCGTTCGATCTGTTTGCCGGCAAGGTGATGGTGGCCGGTTTTTCCGTGAATGCGATGAGTCCGCTGCTGGACCGGACACCCGCGGAGTGCGATCGGCTGGATCTGATTCAAAGTGTGCGGGTGATTGCGATTCGTCGCGATAATCAACTGGTGGTGCCGCACGGGAATACCGTATTCAAGCAGAACGACCTCGTTTATCTGGTGGGCAAGCGGGATGATATTACAATTTTCTTCAACTGGGTTCACCCGGACATTGAACCGTTTGATAAAGTGATTATTGCCGGCGGCGGTGATCTGGGGCTGATGCTCGCTCAGTTTATTGAGAACGAAGTGGATACCGTCTTGCTGGAGCAGGATGAGGAACGTGCTCGTTTCTGCTCATCGGAACTCAATAAAGCCCTCATTCTTCGCGCGGATGCGCTCACCGAGAGTGCGCTGGAGGAATCCGGCCTGCATGAAAAAACAGCTTTTGTGGCGCTGACCGGGGATGATGAAGGCAATATTATGAACTGCCTGATGGCGCAGAAAAAGGGTGCGGCATTCACGGCCACGCAAATAACCCGCACCGACTTTATTCCGGTGGTGGAATCGCTTTATCTCGTTAACAGGGTGGTGAGCCCGTATATCTCGACCACCAATGCCATTCTCCATTGGCTGCGATCGAAAAAAGTTCGTGCTGCCTCGCTGCTGCATAACCTTCCCGGCGAGTTATTGGATGTTGTCATTACCCCGAACCACAAAATCGAAGGGAAGCGAATTAAAGACATTAAAATCCCATCGACGGCCATTATTGCCGTGGTCATGCGTGAGGGCGAAGTGGTTACGGCAACCGGCGATCTTCAGTTGCTGGCCGAAGACCAGGTGCTGGTTTTCTGTCATCCGGATGCGGTTAAAAAGATTCAGTCCATCTTCCTTTAATTGGTTAGCCACGCATACAGGTTTAGAGGGATTTATTTATGATGCAGAATGAACATCGGAATCACGAATCACGAATCACGGGTCACGCCTCATGAACAAACGCGCGGTATTTCATCTGGTTTCTTACATGACGCTGGTGATCGGTGTTGCGATGATTTTCTGTGCCGGGATCTCCTTCCTATACCATGAGCCGCTTTCGGATCAGTTGAGTCTGATCTATTCCGGGGTCATTGCCATCAGTTTTGCTGCTGTGGTGGGGCTTAGCACGCGTGGTGATATTAATCTGTCGCGACGGGATGGGTTTGGCATCGTTACCTTCGGCTGGATTTTTGCGACGCTCTTCGGTTCATTACCCTATCTGTTTTCCGGGGTGATTGATCATCCGGTTTCCGCGATGTTTGAAACGATGTCGGGATTCACCACCACCGGGGCTTCGGTGTTGAGTAATCTGGAAGAGATTCCGCGCGGTATTCACTTCTGGCGTGCGTTAACCCACTGGTTCGGCGGCATGGGGGTACTTGTGCTGTGCGTGGCGATTCTGCCTTTTCTCGGGGTGGGCGGCATGCAGATTTACCGTGCGGAAATGCCCGGTCCTTCGAAGGATCGGCTCACACCCCGCATTGCCACCACCGCCAAACTTTTGTGGGGAGTCTATGCGCTGTTGACGCTGGTGGAAGCCGTTCTTCTTAAATTTGCCGGCGGCATGGATTGGTTCGATGCGTTCTGCCACGCCTTCGGAACCATGGCGACCGGGGGGTTCTCGACGCGTTCAGCGAGTGTCGGGGCTTATGACAGTGCGATGATTGACGGCATTATCACCCTTTTTATGTTCCTCGCCGGCGTGAATTTTTCGCTGCACTATTACGCACTGACCGGTAAGCCGCAGCGCTATTTCAAGGATCCGGAATTTCGGTTCTATGCCATCTTTCTGCTCTGCACCACGCTTTTCTTTACCTTCGATATCTGGATCAACGACTGGGGAACCTTCACGCGTTGTTTTCGCGATTCAGCCTTTACAGCTACGTCGATCATGACCACCACCGGTTTCGGAACGGCCAACTTCAACGAATGGCCGAATGCATCGCGATTGCTGTTGGTGATGATGATGTTTATCGGTGGTTGTGCCGGTTCAACCGCCGGTGGCATGAAAGTGGTGCGCGTTTTCATCATGTTTAAAAAAATGCTGCGGGAATTAAAACAATTCATGCGCCCGTCCGCTGTCATTCAGATGAAGCTCGGCGGCAAGCCGGTGGAACAGGAAATTGTTTCCCATATATCGGCGTTCTTTGCCATTTTCGTCTTCATCTTTGCCATCGGCTCTTTTGTGATGACGTTTTTTACACCGGATCTCGTGACGGCTTCCACCAGTGTGATTGCCACTCTGGGCAATATTGGTCCCGGTCTGAATGCGGTTGGAATCACCCAGAACTTCGCCGGAATTCCTCCGCTGGGGCAGGCCTTTCTTACCTTCTTAATGTTGCTCGGTCGACTTGAGCTCTACACGGTGCTTATTCTCTTCCTACCCAGCTTCTGGAAAAAGTAACACTGGATTTTCCAAGGATTGGAAACACGTTCCCAACAGCATTTTAGGGTGAATGGAACCGATCAGGAGAATTTTGCAGAGGGGCTTGCGGAAACCACACGTCGCATTATCGAGGTTTCACGAATTCACGGCCCAGTCCGCAGGTCGCAAAGTGGGTGCAGCGTCGGGCGCAGTATTCTTTTCGCCATTTCGGCGCGCACCCGTAGTAGCCGTTATGCAGAAAATCGTCTTCTGCTTCTTCCCATTCGACGTTTCGACCGAGGCGTTCGCTCATATACCACTTGTTCTCATCGACCGCCATTCGATATTGGTCGACCTGCCAGTTGGTCAATTTGTTGAACGCTTTACAGCCTGATTGATTCGAATCCGGTGGATCCTCTTCCGGAGCTAGGCAAATTGTTTCGCTGGTCTTATTTTTCATCGTCCTAACGACTCCCTAATGCTGTGTTGAACCTAGAGTGACTTAACCGGAATCGCAATACCAAATTGTGAATATGATTAATAAATATGAATTTCGGGAATCTCCTGATAAATTAGAGAAACCTGATTGTCAGGGCGGGGTTGGCCAATCTGATGCAAATCAGCGTTATACCTTCACGATTTCCCGACGCATGTTTCAGAGCGCAAACAGGAGATTCATCCTGCCTGAACGGGATGGAAGCCAAATACCATCTCTCTTCATGCTGCTCAATCTGGTAAATCAAATAGAAATTTCTTTGTTGCATGTAATATAATCAGAGATCAAACGAACCTTGGGTTCACCATTAGCTGATTTATGCCGTGGAATATGCTTACTTTGGCCTTTTGCCTTTACTATTGGTGTGTGAATCGGTCGAATCGCTCTGCCAATGGAAGGATCTTCCAAAGAGAGGAAAGGGAAATAGAGATGTATTACAGCACAAAGAACATCGATCTTCGTATCGGTTCTGCTCAGGAGAAAAGGCGGGAAATAAAAACGTACTTTACTGCCACATGGGAAATCTATGAGCGTTTGTTTGAGACCCTGGCTTCGGATGAGGTTTTTTATCAGCGGCCTCAGCCGTTGCGGCACCCGCTTATATTTTACTTTGGTCACACCGCCACCTTTTACATCAATAAGCTGATACTCTCGAAGCAGCTCTCGGAGCGCGTCAATGCCCGTTTTGAATCGCTCTTCGCTATTGGCGTGGATGAAATGAGCTGGGACGATTTGAATGATGCGCATTATGACTGGCCGGCGGTTGAGGCGGTGCGTGAATATCGGAATCAGGTTCGTGCGGTCATAAATCAGTTAATTGATGAAATTGAATTTACCCTCCCGATACCGTGGGAAAGTCCGATGTGGCCCATCATGATGGGTATCGAACATGAGCGGATTCATCTGGAAACCAGCTCAGTGCTCATTCGTCAGTTGGAATTGAGTCAGGTCCGGAGCAGTTCGCTTTTTCCAGCCTGTACGCAATACGGATCCGCACCGGCCAATGAGCTGTTGCCTGTGCAGGGCGGAACGGTGAAACTGGGGAAACCTGTAGATCATCCGCTCTATGGTTGGGATAATGAATACGGAGCCGCTGCGTTTGAAGTGCCAAGCTTTACGGCCTCGCGTTATCTGGTTTCCAACGGTGAATTTCTGAAATTTATCGAAGACGGCGGCTATCGGGATGATGGTTGGTGGGACGATGAAGGGCTCGCCTGGAGGAACTACCACAAGGCTGATAAACCTGAATTCTGGCGCGGTGAACCCAACGGGTATCGTTTGCGCCTGATGACCGAAGAAATTCCGCTACCAATGAATTGGCCGGCAGAGGTTTGCTATCTTGAGGCCAAAGCATTCTGCAACTGGAAGAGCGAAAAAACAGGGCAGCAGGTGCGGATGCCGGACGAGGCGGAATACCGCCGCATGCTGGAGGTTGCCGGGCTGGACCGCGAACACTGCGATAAACCGATTGCTGCCAACTGGAATCTGGAACAGGGAGCCTCCTCGGTTCCGGTGGATACCTTCGCGCACGGCGATTTTTATGATTTGGTCGGTAACATCTGGCAGTGGAACGAAACGCCGATCTATGGCTTTGATGGATTCAACGTCCATCCGCTCTATGATGATTTCTCCGTACCCACCTTTGATAATCGCCATAACCTGATCAAGGGCGGGTCGTGGATTTCAACGGGCAATGAAATCCAGCTGCACAGCCGCTATGCCTTCCGCCGCCATTTCTATCAGCATGCCGGATTCCGGTATGTGGTCTCCGATAAACCCGTTAAAAAGGAGTTCGACGTGTACGAAACCGATGACTTGGTCTCCCAGTATTGTGAATTCCACTATGGTGATGAAAACTTCAATACGCCGAATTTTCCTAAAGCGATTGCACGGCTAGCTCTTCGGGCGGTTGGTGAAGGTGAAAAGGGGAAAGCGCTCGATATCGGCTGTTCGGTGGGGCGTTCGGCCTTCGAAATTGCCGCAGTTTTCGAGCAGGTGGATGCGCTCGATTTTTCCGCCCGCTTTGTGCAGGTTGGGGTGCAGTTGCAGGAAAAAGGCCGCATTTTATATGAGCGACCGGAAGAAGGGGACCTGGTCACCTTTCAGGAACGGACGCTCGAGGACCTCGGGCTGACCGGCGACTATTCCAACATTCGTTTTATGCAGCAGGATGCCATGAACATGAAACCGGAATACACCGGCTATGATCTGGTGATTGCCGCCAATCTGATTGATCGGCTCAGCAACCCGGCGCGCTTTTTGAGGGATATTCCCTCCCGGATAAATTCCGGTGGAATCCTGCTGATCGCCTCACCCTATACCTGGCTGGAAGAATTCACGCCGAAGGAAAACTGGCTGGGCGGGTTTAAGCGCGATGGCGAACCGGTCACCACGCTCGATGGTTTGCATGCTCAGCTCGATTCCGCCTTCGAGCTGCAGGGCGAGTCGGTTCAAGTTCCTTTTGTAATTCGCGAGACCAAACACAAACATCAACACACTCTTTCGGAAGTGACGGTATGGAAGAAAAAATAGTTTACGATTTCGACACACCGGTCTCGCGGGCCGGAACCTATGCGGAGAAGTATGAAGCGCGGCAGCGGTTTTTCGGCAAAGCCGATGTGGAGCCGTTCTGGGTGGCGGATATGGATTTGCCGACGCCGGAATTTCTTGTGCGCAAAATGCAGGAACGCCTGAGTCATCCAATGTTTGGATACACCGAACAATATGATGCAATTTATGAATCGATCAAGTGGTGGATGTCGCATGAACATGGAGCCGATGTTGAATCGGCATGGATTGCGCTGTCCCCCTCGGTGGTCACCAGTATTTCTCTGGCCATCCAGGCCTTCACCGAGCCCGGAGAATCGGTGGCGTTGCTTTCCCCGGTGTATGGCCCGTTTTTCGGATGCACCAAACAGAACCGCCGAAAGGTGGCCGACTGTCCGCTAAAGGTGACGGATGAAAAATTTGAGATCGATTTCCTGGCGTTGGAACAGCAATTGGCCCGCCCCGAAGTGAAGCTGATGCTGATGTGTAACCCGCAGAATCCCGGCGGGCGGGCATGGAGTTTCCAATGTCTGGAACTTGTGGTGAAAATGTGTGCTGAACACGGGGTGATATTATTCAGCGATGAAATTCACAGCGACATCGTGTATGCACCGAATAAACACCAGTCGGTTCTGAATATTCCAGAGGCGGATGGGATTGCGCTTGTTGCACATTCGATTGGAAAAACTTTCAATACCAGTGGGCTTCAGGCCTCTTTCGCCATCATTAAAAATCCGCGCCTGCGCTCGCAGTTTACGATTGCCCAGGAGCATGTGCATGCAATGGATATTAATCTGCTCGGAAAAGTGGCATTAACGAATGCACTATCACCTGAAGGTGCTGAATACAAAAGGCAGTTGGTGGCTTATCTCCACGAAAACACCCAACTTGTTTGCGAACGGCTCAGACAGATTGACGGACTCCGGGTGATGCAGCCCGAGGCCACCTTTCTAGTCTGGAGCGATTTCCGGGTGTTCGGCGATTGGCAGACCGTTTTCAAGAAACTGATTCACGATGCCAACGTGGCTCTGTCCGGCGGTACCTTTTTCGGCCCGGCCGGCGAGGGTTGGTTTCGGATCAACTGCGCGCACCCGCGTTCGCTGCTGCTTTCGGCGGTGGATCGAATCGTTGCCGAATTCAGGGTTGAGCGGGGGGCTTAACGTCCATCAGTTCGCAGAGAGCCTCCAATCCTTTCGGACCGGTATGGATGACCGCATTGAAGTCCTTCGGATTTGAGGACTGATCGGCCAGAAAGACAAAGTCAAAACCGCCGGGATTCTGCGTGAGGTAGTAGCGCAGAATATCGTCAGCCGCGAGAATCCACAGGCCTTTCATCTCCACGAGCGAATAGTTGATGGTGCCTTTCTGATCGGTGATGCGATAGACCACTTCGGTGCAGCACTGATAGGCATCGTTTTGGAAATCGAACTTAAAGTCGTAGGGGGCGCCGACATATTGCATTAATAAGATCAACTGGTTCAGGCGCTCCTCTGCACTGATTTTCGGGCGGATGGCCACCAACCGGTTGATGTGGGTTTCGAGCAGTTTATCCAGAGAGTGGAGCACCACACCTTCAGCAACCGCCTCCACAATATTGATTTCATACCCGTCCTCTGTGGTAGTGGCAGTAACATGTTCAATCAACGCGTCGCCCTGTTGTTCGGATACCGCCTCTTTTTTCAGAACGGCATCAGTCAGTCCGGCCTTGCGGCGCTGTTCAACCGTTCCGATATAGGTGATGCCGTGCTTAAAGTTTCCGGGAAGAAATACATCCGACATGTAACCGGCTGTATAGGTCAGCAGAATGTCCCCCGGTTGAAGCATGGATTTAATCTCGTTCGTTTGCTGGTCGGAGAACGTGAGAATGTGCGCCGTTGGACTTTTCATTCGAGCAACATTTTTGAAGATGAATCCGCGGGATGCGGTTGCGCTTTTGTCGTAGTCCGAGCCGATATCATTGCCAATCCTGGCAATCCGGCTGTGAGCGATTCGGTCTTTCAGTTCTGGATAGTGGCTATAGCGGGCATATAGCAGGTATTCCATCTGGATGTGCGCCGTGGCATGAAGTTCATCCATTTCGTCTATCAGCTTTCCATAAACCGGATCGGATGCCTTTACGCTGGAGAGGGTACTCGCCGGATTTGCGAGTTCTTTGGAAAACAGTGCCCAGGAAATGTCGAACTGCTCCAGGTTATCAATCGTGGTAACATTGTAGGCGACGGAATCATAAAAGCCGGCCGGAATTTCGTAGCTTGGATGGGCGCTGTTGAAGATTTTGATAAGCTCTTTCTTATCGTGATACAGGCTCACAAATCGTGAGCTGTAGTAGGTGTGTTTCAGTGCTGCGTTCATGCCGACGATGGCGCCGCGGGTGTGCACCTCGATGTCGGGAGAGGTGTTTTGGCGATAGTAGTCGGCAATGTTCACCAGGCTGTCGAGGGCGTTCTGGAAGCGGAAAATCAGCAACTCAATTCTTTTATTTTCCACATCGCTGATATAGGGCGATTCCTGAAAGAGCAGGGTTTGTCGGAGGGCGGTGGTTTCGTCGGCAATTTGATCCAGTTCGAGGGTTAATGCCATTAGGCGCTGATAATCGTTCTGCACCTGAGTAAGGGAATATTTTTCGGAGGCAACGGGGCTTCCCGCTGGTGTAAATATCTCGATCCAGTTTTCGTCGGCTTCTTTATGTTTTGTGGTTGAGCAACTGGAAAATAGTAAAATGGACGAGCCTGCGAAAATGATGAGCAATGCACGGAATAAATTTTTCATAATGACCTCAAAATTAGTAATGGGGACAAGTGATACACAGCTTTGCCGGTTTTTAAAAGATGAGATGTCTGCTTTATCGCTTTTTCACGATGCTCAGACCGACTCCGCCGAGAATCAGAGCGCTGGCGATGATAAGACGTTGACTAAGGTGTTCGCCCAGAAAAAGAATCCCGCCTATGGCGGCCAAAACCGGAATTAAGAGCTGCGCAATGGAGGCAGTCGTTGTGGACAGATTTCGCAGAGCCCGATACCAGATGACATAACCGAGGCCGGAGGTGAAGCCGCCGGACAGTAGCGCAATCCACACCCCGCGGTGCGAAATTTCCAATGATTGGAAACCGACTGCAACGACGATCAAAACCAATAGCGATGCGTACGTGAAATTGGTGGCCGTCATCGAGATCGGTGATTTTGCCCCGCGTCCACGGATGGAGTAGATTCCCCATGCGGTTCCGGAAACGAGCATTAACGCCGCTCCGGCCGGGTCGGGGGCGGCCATGCCGGGCGATAGCAGATAGACGAGTCCGGCCAACGCAATCAGCATGCCCATCCATTTAAACAAATTGATCTGCTCGCCGCGGAAGAGTGCCCAGCCCAGCATGCTGACCTGAACGGCCCCGACCAGAATCAGCGTTCCGGTTCCGGCCGAAATTGTCACATATCCAAACGAAAATGCCAGGGCATAGCCGAAAAGAGCCAGACCGGAAATCCAAACCCGTTTTTGCTTCGCCTGCGGTTTTTCATGAAAGAGAATGCGGGAGATCGGGACTAAAACGAGCATGCCGCCGAACAGCCGGAAGGCCGTGAACGAAAGTGGATCGATGGTTCCTTCCGCCAAGGCAAGCCGGGCCAGCAGGGAATTGGCTGCGAAGGCGATCAGAGAAAGGATAGTAAGAAAAATCGTCATAGGCTTTACTGCAAAAAAGCCTAGCATGCCTTCCAGAGTCTGGAAGAATAAAGCGGATAAAACAGAGCGTAAGGAATGGGCCTGCAAAACGAACATCCCCTACAAAAATAGCGAGGCGATTTTGAAAATAAGCATACATTGGTTCAGGAATGACTTGAGGCTGACGGATAATCCGGCCCTGATTCAGGCTGCCGAAGCTGGTATTGTTCTGCCCGTTTTTATTTGGGATGCCGAATGTGCCGCAGAGCTGGGGCCCGGAGGCGCTTCCCGATGGTGGCTCCATCATTCGCTGGTTCAGCTGAATGATTCGCTGGGCGGAGCACTGAATATCTATTGCGGAAATCCGCAGGATGTTCTGGCAACGTTGGCTAAGGAGCATGCGGTCGATCAGGTCTGTTGGAATCACAGTTACGAACCTCAGAGCCCTCAGAGAGACGAGGCGGTTGCTGAGGAAATGCGCTCGAGCGGCCGGGATGTGCAGACGTTTAACGGCTCTTTGTTATGGGATCCTGAAGAAGTTCTGAAGGCCGATGGCACGCCCTACAAAGTGTTCACTCCGTTTTATAAACGCGGCTGCCTGAATGCGATGCCGCCGCGGAAACCACAGAAGGCCCAGCGAGTGCGTTATCAGAAGGCGTCAGATTCTTTGTCGGTTGATGATCTGGGATTGCTTCCGAAAATTGCGTGGGATGCCGAATTTTCCAACCATTGGAAACCCGGGGAGGCCGGAGCTCTACAGGCGCTTCGACATTTTTTGGCAGAGGGCATCGGCGATTATAAAGACGGACGCAATTTTCCTGCGAAAAAAAAGACATCGCGTTTATCGCCGCATTTACACTGGGGCGAAATTTCGGTGAATCAGGTTTGGTATGCGGCGCGGGAATTTCTGCCATCGGAGCAGGTGGATGTTTTCTGCAGCGAGCTGGGGTGGCGGGAGTTTTCTGCCTGCCTGCTGTTTCATTTTCCGAATTTACCTTCGGAAAATCTGAACCGTCAATTTGATGCCTTTCCCTGGGAGCATAACGAAGCGTGGCTGCTTGCCTGGCAAAAAGGGCAGACCGGTATTCCACTGGTGGATGCGGGCATGCGTGAGTTGTGGCGGACGGGTTTTATGCATAATCGCGTCCGTATGGTTGCGGCGTCGTTCCTGGTGAAAAATCTGCTGATTCACTGGCATCACGGCGCAGACTGGTTTCGGGACACGCTGGTGGATGCGGATCTTGCGAATAACAGCGCGAGCTGGCAGTGGGTGGCGGGCTGCGGAGCCGATGCCGCGCCGTATTTCCGAATCTTCAATCCCGTAACGCAGGGAAAGAAATTTGATCCGGCGGGCGAGTATATTCGAACCAATGTTCCAGAGCTTGGAAACCTGCCGAATAAATATCTCTTCAGTCCATGGGAAGCGCCGGAGGCAGTGCTTGGTGAAGCGGGCGTGGAGCTGGGGAAAACCTATCCGAAGCCGATCGTTGATTTGAAAGAGTCTCGCCAGCATGCGTTGGCGGCGTATGCCATGCTTAAAGCCCGCGATACATCCAGCGAACCATGCTGAATCCGTTGATCTGTTTAATAGCTTTTTCAACGCTGTACTGAACAATGTAGGCGGTGGAATCGTAGGGCGGTTCCTGCACTTCGTTCGTATTCAGCTTCGTCAGGATGGGAAGGGCGCGATCGCTGCCGAGCTGGCCCAGCGCCCAGATGGCGCTGTTACGTTTTTCAAAGGGAGCATTTTCATCTTCCACCAATGCAATCAGGGCTCCGACCGCATCGCCGCCATAGCTGGCCTGTGCTTCAGAGCTGTATTGTTTCACCCCGTTATAAATCAGACGTGCTCCGACACCATAAAGCACAATCACCGTGATGATGGTAATGATGATGGCCGTTTCAAGTTTAGGCTTTTTGATCATAATTCATGCAACCTAGCATGTTTTCCAATGCTTGGAAAAGGTGGAGCAGCATAAATCAGAATTGCGGTTCCATCACAATTAAAGAGCGCTGCACCGGAACGTCGAAGGAATACCAGACCCCGTCCGGGGTAACCCGTTCTATCATCAGCTGTACTTCAGTGCCCGGTTCGCCGCGCAGCACCTGCGCCACTTTCTGGAGCGGCCAGTCTTTGAAATAAACCTGCGAACCATCTGGGTTAACCATGCCGGAAATATAATCGCCAGCTTCCACCATGCCGGTCGATTCCACGGCACTGAGGATGGTGGTTTTTCGAATATAAGGAAGGCCGGTTTCATCGGTGTCGATGCGGGCACCGATTCCGGTCAGCGCATTCTGGTTGATGGCATTCAGAGCGGCGCGTTGTTCATCAGGATCGGTCAGCGTGGCGGCCCATTCCAGTGTGGCCACCGTGTCCACCCGAACGTAGCGGGCAATTGACTGGATCAGGTCAAGCCGCCGATCCGGATTCTGTTCACGGTCAAGTTGGTTCAACTTTCGGTCAAAATTACGGGCCATCTTATCCCAATAGCGGTCCATTGCCTGCTGCCGCCGCTCTTCCTTCGTAAGCTGTGGTTTTGGGGCGACCGGTTCTGGTTGGGGCACTGTGGGAGCCATGACAACGGGTTCAGGCTCTGGCTCCGGTTCCTTTTTTACAACAACCGAAGCGGGCGTAGTTTTAATGACTATTTCGGGTTCAGGAAGGGGTGTTTCATCAGGCGGTAGATTTACAGCCGGTTCCGTAGGGAGGCTCGCGCTTTCTACAGGTGGCGTGCGCTGTGTATACACCACGGCACCGATTCCAAGAACCGCAACCAGACCAAGCGTGCTGATGGTGTGTTTTTTCATCGTCAAGGTGTGCACTGTCTCTTGTTCATGCCTATGTGCAACGGAAGGAACCTACCAATAAAACGGTCTGATTTGAAGCTCGAACTTTTTTACATTATGGTCTGAATTTTCATTTGGGTGCGCTGATAGCCATCATATTGTTGAATAGAACGTGCTTATTATCCTGCGGAAAACATATTTCAACCGGATTTCAAGGTGCTCACAAGGAACTTCGTGTTTATACTGTTCACGTTCTCTGAGGATCGGAATTATGAAAATTAAAACCATGGAAGATGCCCGCCGTTTTGTTCAAACTGTAAAGGTCTGTACCATCTTCCCTTCGGAAAAGACGGAGCTGACCTCGTTGTATGAACAGGTCGACCTGCCTGAAAAGCAGCCCGGTGAATCGGGGTGGGGGCAACGGATGGAAGCGGTCTGGCCCTGGAAAAATCAGTTGCCGGCCGCGTATCCGAACGAAATCTACTATGGAAAAATAAAGGGCGGCTTCGCGGTCCTGATGGATATGGCGTATCTGGAGAAAACGCATTTTAAATCGGCATACCGGCCGGTTGCTTCTTTGAATTCGCTGGCACAGCAGACCTTCGAGCGAATCCGCGTGGAACCATGGACCACCACCGAATTACGACAGGAGATGGTTCAGCTAACGGGTTGTTCAAAAAGTCAGTTCGATACCGCACTTAAGAATCTCCAGATTTCTCTGAACATTGTTCGCGATTGCGAGGCCGAGCAGGATACCTGGCTTCCCTTTTGGGAGGTCTATTCCGAAGTTTGGAATAAATATGTTAAAGAAGAGTCATAACCCCGGGAATGCCGGGACTAAAATCCGCGGGCGTTGTTGGCGCTGCGACGCGCCCGCTGCTGCTTGGGTTGCGGCGGCTTTTCCAGATAGAGACCGTACCATTCCTCTCCGAGGCCCGCGTTGGAGAAACTTTTTGGTTTGTCGTTCGAGAGGCGTTCCCAGTTGTGCGTAAAGGTAGGGTTGCTCGTGGCATCTTTTGCTTTGGTTAAAAGTTCGCGTGCTTTATCGAACTCGCCTTCTTTAACCAGAATCCAGGTCATGACGCCATAGAGCAGGGTACCGCGATCGCTTCGGAACCATTTAATGTGACGTTTGAACGTTTTTTCTACCCCGGGGATATCCTTGTTTTTATACTGCCGCGCCATTTTCATGGCCACCGGCATCGGCTCCATCAGCATCGGTCCCGTGAAAATTCCGCCTTTAGCCAGAATGGCATCCACCTGATCAAACTCTTTGAGCTGATAAAGAAACTGCAGCCGCATGGTGGCAATCTGACGGCCCATCAGCATCGACCATTTTTTAAAGGGTTCGAGTCGTTTAGTGAATTCCAGACCTTCTTTGTAGATAACCTGCTGATCCGCCTCAAGCTGGCGCTGGATCAGTTTAATATTACCCCCGGGTTTACTCTGGAATTGCTGAATTTTGCGGTTCATCCGTTGCTGCCCGGCCAGCATTTTATCCTGAAGTTCTTTCTGAACCTTCGCCACTTTCTTGCGGACCAGAAAACCGACGAGATAAAAGGCGGCAATGAAGCCGACAATTCCGAAAAAGATCGATGTCGGTTTGTTAACACCTGCCGCCGGTAAGCCGACAAACAGTGAGACTGAAACTATTATTGAAATGATTAGTGAAAGCATATCCTCTGACCCTGTTTGATTAAAAATAAATCTGTTACGTACGAAAAATGTCATCTAACGCGTAAAGCGGATGAACATAGCAGGATTCCCATGAATATGTCACGACTGAGAATTCCTTAGTTTTTAGGCGAGTTGCTGCACGTAAACCGGCCCGCAGGGTCTTTTTGGTTTACGGTTCCAGCGGAGGCCATTTTCCCGTGCTGGAAATGTAGGACTCAATGGCCTGGCTTTTATAATTCATGCCGTTGTAGCGATCCCGCACGCTGGAATGAACGGTGGTCGGCATTACATTCGGAGAGTCTATATAGCGCTTGAAATCGCCCAAAAGTTTAAACATGCCTTTGTATTCGTTATGCTGTTTCGCACACGGATTCAGCTGAATGGATTTCATATAGGGCTCAAACGTAAGGTCATGCTTTTCGGCTTCCCTGAGCATCCACATAAACGGAATATCAGCCAGCAACGTGCCATCGGAATCCGGGCGGTAGCCCCCGCCGACATCGGCATGCACCCCCGCAAACCAGACCTGTTTCAGATCCACGCCTACTTTGGGGTCCCACATGGTTGGTTTAAAATCATCCCTCAGCTCATCCAGCGCCAGCGCATGGCGCACCACGGTCATATTGCTACCGAGTTTACGATCATAAAACAGATGCTTGTTTTTAATTAATCCGAAAATGGTAATCGGCAGTCCCAGCGCACCCACCGTATCCCAGGCACCGACAAATTTAATTTTCACCTCCTGCTGAACCGCATAGTTTTTCCGCCATTCATGGGAGTATGCGCAGCTCGGCGAATATTTTTTGGTTTTATAGAGATCGAATGCGTCTTCAACCATGCCTCCCAGCTCACCGCGCAGAATGCTGCAGTTATTCAGCATCCCGCAAAGGCTGCGGATGGTGTAGGCACCCCGGCTGAAACCGAACAGGTAGATTTCATCGTTCGGTTCATAGTTGTGCACCAGAAAACGGTAGCCATCCATCACGTTTTTTTCGAGGCCTTCCCCTAAGCTTCCGCCGCTGACCTTGTCGTGATACGACCCGATGCCCCAGTCATAAAAGACCACCTGCTTAACCCCGTCAGCATCATGCGGGGCAATACCGCGCGCAAACCGAAGCACATTGGTGACGCAATCATTTTTGCCAATTCGTTCGGGCCGATTCCAGGTTCCATCTGCACAGATCACGATGCGTTTCATCTTATACCTCCGGGGTTAATGCGTTCGCTGTTATGACTAGGTGTAGATAAGAAAACTTTATTTTCCCTTCAGAATATCGGCGAAGAAGTCGTTTCCTTTGTCGTCGACAATGATGACGGCGGGGAAATCGACCACTTCAATTTTGCGGACGGCTTCCATGCCGAGCTCTTCCATATCGACGACTTCGACCAGCTTGATGTTTTTCTCGGCGAGCAGGGCGGCCGGACCACCGACGGAGCCGAGGTAGAAGCCGCCGTGTTTGGCGCAGGAATCGGTGACGTTTTGGCCGCGGTTGCCTTTGGCGAGCATGATCATGGAGCCGCGCTTTGCCTGGAAGGGTTCAACATAGGGGTCCATGCGCTGGGCGGTGGTCGGGCCGAACGAACCGGAGGGTTTGCCTTCGGGGCATTTAGCCGGGCCGGCATAGTAGATGGGGTGGTTTTTAAAGTAATCGGGCATGGGCTCGCCGCGATCGAGCATTTCCTGAATTTTGGCGTGAGCAATATCGCGGGCAACAATGAGGGTTCCGTTGAGGCGCAGGCGTGTGCAGACGGGATATTGGGAAAGGTCGGCCAGCACTTCATCCATCGGGCGGTTGAGATCGATGACCGGCGCTTCGTCTTTAAGTTTCCCAAGGTTGGAAGGCGCATATTTTGCGGGATCGTGTTCGAGCTGTTCAAGGAAGACGCCGTCTTTGGTAATCTTGGCTTTAATATTCCGGTCGGCCGAGCAGGAGACGCCAAGGCCGACGGGGCAGGAGGCGGCATGGCGCGGCATGCGGATGACGCGGACATCGTGGCAGAAATATTTTCCACCGAACTGCGCGCCGATTTTAGAGTCTTGGCTCATTTTTAGAATTTTCGCTTCCCACTCCAGGTCGCGGAAGGCGCGGCCGGTTGCATCTCCAGAGGTTGGAAGATCGTCGAGCTCGCCGATGGAGGCGAGTTTGACATATTTCATGGTGGCTTCCGCAGAGGTGCCGCCGATGACGACTGCAAAGTGATAGGGCGGGCAGGCGGCTGTGCCGATATTGAAGAGTTCAGCCTTCAGGAATTCGGTCAGGTTTTCTTCGGTGAGCAACGATTTTGTTTTCTGGAATAAATACGATTTATTGGCGGATCCGCCGCCTTTGGCAACAAAGGTCAGATGCATTTCAGCGCCTTTGCCGGAATAGAGGTCAATTTGCGCCGGCAGGTTGTTGGCGGTATTTTTCTCGGAAAACATATCGAGCGGGGCAATCTGGGAATAGCGCAGGTTAAAGTCCTGGAAGGCGCGGTAGATACCTTTCGAAAAGGCTTCTTTTTCATCGAAGTCGATCCAGACCTGAGCACCTTTGGTGCCCGTGACAATGGCGGTGCCGGTGTCCTGACAGGTCGGAAGTTCACCGTAGGCGGCAATGATGGAGTTTTCCAGAAAAGCGCGGGCAACGAAGATATCGTTCTCGCTTGCTTCGGGATCGTCGAGGATTTTTGCGACCTGCTTCATGTGGGCGGGGCGCAGGAAAAAGGAGACGTCGTGAAAGGCTGCATAGGCCAGTTGCTCAAGGGCTTCGGGGTCCACAACAAGAACTTCTTTGCCGTTGAAGGTTTCGGTGCTTACACCGTCTGTGCTTAAGAGTCGGTAGGTGGTTTGATCATCATTATGCTGGACGGTGGGCGTGTAGGAATAGTCTGCCATGGTGTCTCTCCGGTTGCTTTCTTGAGTGTGTGTAAATTATTTATCACAGGGCGGGGGAGATATCATAGATGAATTTAGTCCGATTTGTTTCCAAGGGTTGGAGTTTTTTTTCAGCACCTGCAGTTTTACTAAGGTTTTTTGATATTTATCGACTTTGTTAATGCTTGCTACCCATAGACCTTTATTTATAATCCTGCGCTTTAATCATCATTAAGGAGAGAAATAGATGAAGTTAGTAAAGGGAATAGTGTTGGGAGCACTTTTGGCAATGCCGGTTGCGGGCCTTGCAGATGAAGTGACGAATGTGACGTATAAGAGCAGTGTTTCACTGGGTGCGACCTTTAAATCCGGTAACACGGATCAATCGCTATATACGATGGACCTAAATTGGAATCGATATGCACCGAAAAATGATTGGATAAACAGTTTGTACGGTGAATATGGCGAAACCGAGAACGCCCAAACGGAAGGTAAAATCCGTGCACAATCGGATTATCGCTATAAAGTCGGCGGATCGAAATTTTTCGTCGGTGCATTCGGCGAAGCACTTTCGGATGCGATCAGAAAAATTCGTTTCCGGGGAACCATCGGTCCGGATGCCGGTTATTATTTCATCAACAAAGAAAAGCATAAGTTCGATGTGTCACTCGGTCTCAACTATGTTTACGAACGAACCGCAACGGAAGAACGGGATTACGGTGCCTGGCGTTTGGCCGGAAATTACCTCATCGATTTCACGGAAATCTCAACGTTTTATCTGAATGTTTCCTACAGCGGTAATATTGAAGATGTAGAAGACAGCACGGGGCTTCTGGTTACCGGCCTGAAGAGCAAAGTGAAGGACAACCTGTCGCTCTTCATTGAGTTCCGCGATGATTATGACAACGAAAAGGATGCGGGTATCGAAGAAAATAACGATATCACCGTTTTGGCCGGTCTGACTTACGATATCATGTAAGTTCCAGTGCTTGGAAATTCAAGCCGTCCTTCGGGGCGGCTTTTTTTGTGGGTTGATCGTTTCGCGGAATCTTTATCCGTGTAAAGCGGGGCCGATCTATGCTTCAATCCGGCGCATGAGTGAAAACGAACAGAAAAAAACATCGGCTTATGTCTGGTTCGATGCCGAATTTACCTCGCTGGAGTTGGAGACTGCCCGTCTGCTGCAGGTGGCTGTTATCATCACCGATACCGAGCTGAATCGACTTCATCCGGAAACGGCCGATCTGAATCTCTGCATTAAGCTCGAAGAGGGCGAGCAGGTCAGCGCATGGGTTGAGGAGCACCTGTCCGGGCTTGTGTCGCAATGTCGCTCTGCAGATGCGGTTACTCTTGAAGAAGCCGATCGCCAAATCGCCGCAATGTTGGATCAGTATGCCGGAACCCCGTTTGAATCGATCGGGGACCGTCCGGTGCTGGCTGGAAACAGTGTGCATAACGACTGGTATCTGATGCGTCGTTTTCTTCCAATGTTTGGAAGTCGCCTTCATTACCGTCTGCTCGATGTCTCCACCCTTAAAACTCAGTGGCAGGACTGGGAGGCCAAAGAAGCATTTGATAAAGAGAGTGTCGATCAGTTGAATCAGTATTTTCCCGGCGGAGGAATTGATGCCGCCAACGCCCACGACGCGCTTTTCGATATCAAAGCATCCATTGCCGAGCTGGCGTTTTACCGGGCAAATCTATTCACGCGTTGAAGCGGCGTTCCCAGTCGTAGCCCCGGGCGGTTACGGTGTCTTCCATGCGCTGAATCCGCCGGTCGAGATTTATGAATTTTTCGTGAATCTGATGGATGGTGTATTTGGGCGAGCGCACGTAGGCATCGTAAAAATTCTCCTCTTCTGAGCTTCGCAACGGTTGCACCGGTTTCGGTTTCATAATCATGGCGGCGACGAAGTAGAGGATGAGCGTCGGCCAGAGGCCGGTGGCCAGAAAGAGGATGACCACGCCGATGCGAAGCCAGAAGCTGGCAATGCCGAAATGTTCTGCCAATCCAGCGCACACCCCGCAGACCATTCCCTTGCGCGATTTATATGGACCACCTTTTCGATTGTTATCGTTCATAGCGTGATTCCTTTTTGTCTGTTTGGTCGAGAATGGTTTCGAGCGACTCAACGCGCCGTTCCATTCGTTCAAGGCTGTTGTAGATTTCCTGAATCATTCGCGCCTGCTCCGGATCGTCCTGCTGTTTGCTGTTCTTGCTTGCGATGGAGGCTATTGTTCCGCAAATGATGGCAACCATCGGGAGGCCGAAGACCATGAGTATTGCTATAACCGCGACATTCATATGCTGTTCTCCTCGAAGACTCTTTTATGACGATGTTTCAGAATTGTCGGTGCCATCGTATTTCGACTGCTTGAGTTCGGCCAGTTCTTTTTCAATTTCGTCGTCGGTGGCAAGCTGTGAAAACTCCTCTTCAAGCGTCGGCTTTGTTTTCGGGTTGATCAGATCAGCCTCTGCTTCCATCTGGTCGATGCGGGTTTCGAGTTTATCAAAACGTTCGAGAGTATCGGTGCTATTATATTTCCGGATGCCGTTTTGCGCTCGTTTTTTGCCGTTGGCATGTTTATGGCGTTCAACCAGCGAGCGTTTCTTTTCCCGGGCGCCAGTCAGCTTGTTTTCCAGCTCGGCAATGTCTGTTTTGTACTGATCAATCAGCTCGTTCAGGTTTTGCAGTTCCTGTTCGGCAAGCTCGACCTGCTCGGAAAAGCGGCGCTTTTCCAGCAGCGCTTCGCGGGCGAGGTCATCCCGTCCTTTTTCAACGGCCAGCTCCGCGCGGTCGCTCCAGGTTTTTGTTTGCGTGGCGATCCCGTCTTTTCTGCGCTCGAGTTTCTTGCTGTTTGCAATCACACGGGCGCAGGAAGATTTAAGCTCAATCAGTGTGTCTTCCATTTCCCCGATCATCATCTTGATCATTTTTTCCGGGTCTTCGGCTTTTTCGAGCATTGCGCCGATGTTTGAGTTAACAATATCTCTGAATCTGGTGAAAATTCCCATGGTAAACCTCCTGTTGTGGGTATAGGTGCCTTATAACAAAATGTATGCCATTCTGTTGATTACACATAAGTGGCTAAAATGTAATGGTTAATGTATATTGACACTTTTTAGTTAAAAGGTAATAAAGGCCAAAGTAAGGTTAAAAAAGCCAATAATGAGTGATAATATATCAAATGCCGTTGAAGCACTGGGGCAATCCGAAGCCTTTCTTGACTTCCAGTCGCGTTTGGCAAAGGTTGCGCCGATTAATCGGCCGGTTCTTTTGATCGGCGAGCGCGGGACCGGTAAAGAGCTGGCCGCCGGACGTCTGCACTTTCTTTCCCATCGTTGGGAGGGGCCGTTTATTACGCTCAATTGTTCAACGCTGACCTCCTCGCTGATTGAGGCTGAGTTATTCGGTCATGAAAAGGGGGCGTTTACGGGCGCGGAAAAGCGTCGGGCCGGGCGCTTCGAGCTGGCAAATGGCGGTACACTTTTTCTGGATGAAATCGGCACAATTCCCCTGCCTGTGCAGGAAAAAATTCTGCGTGTTGTGGAATACGGTTCGTTCGAAAGGGTGGGCGGGTCCGAGCCGATTGAGGTGGACGTGCGGATTATCGGGGCCACAAATGCGGATCTATCGGAGATGGCATCCCGAAATGAATTTAAGCGGGATCTGCTGGATCGTCTCTCGTTTGAAGTATTGTTTCTTCCACCGCTGCGGAGCAGGCGCGGGGACATCCTGCTGCTGGCAGAGCATTTCGCGAGCAGGATGGCCTATGAACTCGGATATGATGAAATGCCGCGCTTCAGTCGAAAACTGATCAATCAGCTGGAACGGTATGCCTGGAAGGGCAATGTCCGTGAGCTTAAGAATGTAGTGGAGAGGGCGGTATATCAGGCCGACGGTGGTCTGATTGATACCGTGGTATTTAATCCGTTTATTTCGCCCTATCCCTTTGAGCCGCTGAATGAATCAGCACAATCGCCGGTAGAGGAAGTTCCAATGGTTGGAAAAACGGCAGAACCAATGCCGGTACTCAATGGATCATTCAAAGATTCGGTTAAGCGGCATGAGCAGCTGCTTTTGCAGTCGGCGCTGGAACGGAGCCGGTTTAATCAGCGCCGGGCAGCTGAGCTGCTTGAGCTTACCTATGATCAGTTCCGCGGGCTGATGAAAAAGCACAAAGATTCCCTCTTATGAGGGAGTGAGTTTATGTCGAATGGCGGAAAAACAGATCTTCTCCGGTTGAGGTTTCATGTCTGCTCATATCTGACTTCGAGTTAAAATGACTTATTAATACCACGATGCATAGCAGGACATACCCGGTAGCTAAACAGTCGGGACGTTTATTTTCAGACACTTGCGGCGATTCATGCGCATTAGCCGTTCCTTTAGTTGATTTGAGCAGGGTGGTTCCTCTATATTCCCGCAATGGCAAAAACGAAGACAGAAGAGCCCGTTCGTTCGGGATGGCGCGAAATCGCAGGGATTTTGGTTGGAACGGTAGGTTTAATGCTCCTTTTAGGGGTTTTATCATACAAACCGGTAGATATCGATTTGTTCAGCTATTGGTCGAATTCGGACATGAAACCGGGCTCGCATAACTGGATTGGTCCCTTCGGTGCTCAGACGGCGTATGCCTGTTTCATGTATTTCGGCGTGGCCGGATATGTGATTCCGTTCTGTATTCTCTGGATCGGCATTTCCTCGGTGTTCTGGTCGGCGCGTAAGATCTATCCCCGTCTGCTATGGTTCATTCTGGCACTGTTCTGTCTGGCCGGACTCGTGGATATGAATGAACAGTTCTGGATGGGCTGGGTGGAGAAACTCAACATCGGAACTCCCGGCGGACTGATGGGTGAGGTGCTGGCGCAGCGCTCACTTGGATTTTGGATCGGACATGCCGGTGCCGGCATCGTTTTCTTCGTGCTCTTTTTCATCGCCGTGGTTCGCATGCTGGATCTGCATATTGTTGAGCTCTGCAAGCTGCTTTGGGGAAAGATTAAAACGATCAAATTTGAAAAGCCCACCGCTGAAGAAGTGTTCGAGGAAAAACCGGTAGAAGCTAAGCCGGTGAAACCCAAGCGAAAGCGTACACCGCGTAAACCGAAAAAAGAGCCGGACTCCAAGCTGGCTGAGGCAGAAAAAACGAAGGACGCGAAAGCTGTCGATATCCGGGCCATGGTGGAAGCGCAGCAAATGATCACGAAAAGAAAACCGGATCCCAAGCCTAAAGCGAAACCGGTGCAGGTCCCGCCAAAGCAGGAAGTGAAGGCGAAAAAGAACGATAGTGAAGATGCGGCTTTCTCCGCCACTCTTGAAAGGGATGCGCACGACTATCAGTTGCCATCGCTTGATTTGCTCGATGCCGCTGTCGCGCAATCCAAAGGGATGTCTGCCTCTGAAGTGGCGGATACAGCACAGATTCTGCAGGACACACTGGAAGAGTTTGGTGTGGAGGCCAAGGTGACCGGCGTTCAGCAGGGTCCCGTGGTGACCTGCTATGAAATCCTGCCGGCCGCCGGTGTGCGCGTGGAGCGCATTAAAGCGCTGTCCGATAACATTGCACTCAAAATGCATGCGGAAAGCATTCGTATCCAGGCTCCGATCCCTGGAAAAGGCGTTTGCGGAGTTGAGGTGCCGAACACCTCCCGTCAGGCGGTTTTCTTCCGCGACATGATTGAAAGTCAGGAATTCCGGGATGGAAAAAGTGCGCTGCCATTGGTGCTCGGCAAAGACGTCAGTGGCACCACCATGGTCTATGATTTGGCGAAAATGCCGCACCTGTTGATTGCCGGTGCAACCGGTGCCGGTAAATCAGTCTGCATGAACTCCATCCTGACCGGCTTGCTGATGAAGCATTCGCCGGATGATCTGCGTATGATTCTGGTCGACCCGAAAACTGTTGAATTTCATCAGTATAACAATCTGCCGCATCTGGTCGTGCCCGTAATCACCAATGCGAAAAAAGTGGCGTTGGGACTCAAGTGGGCGATTGACGAAATGGAGCGCCGTTTTAAATGGTTCCGGCAGGCCGGTGTTCGCGACCTGACCGGCTTTAATGCCCGGACGGTAGTGAAACAGGAAGAACTGTTCGGCGAAGAAACGGTGGTTGATAATCCGGAAAAGAAAAAAAGTTCTATTCCGGATAAACTGCCGTATATCGTAATCGTGATCGACGAGCTGGCAGATTTAATGGCGGTGGCCCAGGCGGAAATCGAGGCTGGAATTGCGCGATTGGCCGCCAAATCCCGTGCGGCCGGCATTCATATGATTCTCGCAACGCAGCGCCCGGATGTGAAGGTCATCACGGGAACAATCAAAGCCAACTTCCCGGTGCGCATTGCCTTTAAGGTTTCCCAGAAGGTGGACAGCCGCACGATTCTCGACCGTATGGGCGCCGATGCTCTTTTGGGTAAAGGCGATATGCTTGTGCTTCCTCCCGGATCGGACAAACTGATTCGTTCGCAGGGTGCCTTCACGAGCGATCCGGAAATCGATAACGTTACGAACTTCTGGAAAGAGCAGAGTAAACCGGAATTTATCACCGAAATTCATGAGAAGATTGAAAAGCCGACCACCGATCTTCCTGAGATGGACGATGGCGGAGACAATGAAATTGTCGAGCAGGCCATGGAGGTCATCCGTCAGACCAAGCGCGCTTCCACCTCTTCGTTGCAGCGCCGACTGCGTATTGGCTATACCCGCGCCGCCCGTGTGATGGATCTTTTGGAAGAGCGTGGTATTATCGGTCCGCCCGATGGGGCCGGACCGCGTGAAATTTTAATTGATCTGGATGGGGAAATTCCTCAGAACGCAGATGCCGCCGACTCAAGCGAAGAGCGAGAGGCTTAAGCCTGTGAAAGCAACGACTGTTAAGGAGTATCAACATGGAACAAGCTAGTCTGAATATCGGAACCATTGGGCAACGGCTCGAAGCGGCCCGTCAGGCCAAAGGGGTCAGCGTTTCGGAAGCGGGGCGGGCCACCAAAATTCTATCCAAATTTATTGAGGCCATGGAATCGGACGACTTTGGGGCGCTCTCAGCACCGGTCTATGCCAAAAGCTTTATTCGCATGTATGCCCAGTATCTAGGAGTGGATGCCTCTCCGCTCGTGGATGAATATGTGGCGCAGCACGCCCCGCGTAATAAAACGACCATGACGGATGAAGTCCGGCAGAACCTGGCGAAAGCCGATCGCCTGCCGGTTGATTCCGGCAGCGTGTCCGAACCTTCCTCCTCCGCCCCCAAGAGCAATCGCGCCAAAGCTGTATTCGGGGATGTGAACGAAGCAATTGCCGGCCTTTCAAGTTCCGGTCTTCCAATTAAATTGATTGTGTCCGTGGTGGGCGGCCTGATTTTGATCGCCATAATTGTGCTTTCAGCAACACAGTGCTCTGACGAGGAAGCGGAACCATCGACCGCTAGCGGAGCGGCATCGATTGAGCACGCCACGATCGAAGACGGTGTTCCGAATGCCTATCTTGCCAAACCGGGTGTGGTTGAAGTGGACCGCAACTGATTTCCAATCCCTGGAACGTTAACAAAGAGAATCTTTATGAAAGATCTTCCCAATCACCTCACTATCAGCCGCTTTTGGATGACCGCCGTCATGATGGTTTGTATGACCCTCGATTTCCCATACGCCCGCATTGCGGCACTGGCTATTTTCATCATTGCCAGTATCACCGATGCGCTCGATGGCTATCTGGCGCGCAACTTTTTCGGGGTGACTTCGTTCGGCAAGCTGATGGATCCGCTGGCCGATAAAGTTTTGGTCTGTGCGGCCTTTGTCGGGTTTGTTGAACTGGGCAGTATAACCGCGTGGATGGTGGTGATCATCATTGCCCGTGAGTTTATGGTAACCGGTATGCGCCTGCTCATGATCGAGAAAGGGATTGTGATGCCCGCCGGCCCGTGGGGAAAAATTAAGACCACGGTGCAGATGCTGGCCATCTGCCTCTATTTTTTCGGCCTCATCTGGGAGTCCCCGTATCTGCCGTCCCCGGGTGCCGATAAATGCATGGTCTATTCCTATGCCTGGTGGCTGGGGCTTGGTGCCGCTCTGCTCACCGCCTGGTCGGGTATCGTCTACTTCTGGAAGGAGCGCCACACGATCTGGGAAAAGGAAGGCTGATCTCCGATGGGCCGCGAAAATATAGATAACTGGCGTGTTCAGAAGTGTGCGAAGGCATGCTCCGCGTGTGAACGCCCGTTTGAAGATAAGGAAGTCCTCTTTTCAAAGCTGACGTTTGACGACGGGCAGTATATCCGTCTGGACCTTTGCAAATCCTGCTGGGATAAAAAGGATCAGGGATTAAGTTCCTGGAAAACCACCTTCATTGTTCCGCCGCCCCCGCAGGAAGAGGTCGTTAAAAAGGAAAACGTCGAGTCGTTGCTGCGCCGTCTGATTGCCAAAGAGAACGACGAGGACCTGAATGCCATTTTTATTCTGACCGTCATGCTCGAGCGAAAGAAACTGTTGGTTGAACGGGATGTCAGCAAAATGGAGGACGGCCGGCGCCTTCGTGTCTACGAACATAAAAAGACCAACGAAAGTTTCATGGTCATCGATCCCGAGCTCAAACTCGACCAGCTCGAAGAAGTGCAGGAACAGGTGGTCGGTCTGCTTAGTGGTCAGCCGATCCCGGAAGGAGCTCCCGCGCCTCCTCTGAAAAATACCAGAGTTCCGGGCTCTTCTGTCCGTCGTCCCAAACTCTGGAAACGCCACCGCTACAGCACGCGCTACTGTTATTAAAGTGGCATGGGCATCGTACCCATGAGCCTGCGGGGTTTAAATGGGCAGGATGCCCATTCTGCGATTTACGCACTCGATCCCATTGAATAACCGCTGAGGTCGAGGGCGACGAATTTGTAGCCTGCCTTTTTGATGGCACTGACGATTTCAATGCGTTCGTCCATCATTTTATCAAAGTCGGTCTGATCGATTTCAATACGGCATAGATCGCCGTGATGGCGAATGCGATATTGGGCATAGCCGCGCGCACTCAGAATGGCCTCGGCCTTTTCCACCTGCGTCATGGCTTCAAGTTCAATGCGGGTTCCGGTCGGGAAGCGGGAGCCAAGGCAGGCAAACGATGCTTTTCCAGCCGTTGGAAGTCCGCGCCGTTCGCTCAAAATTCGGATCTCTTTTTTATAGAGTCCGGCATTTTGAAGCGGGGCGACCACGCAATGGTTGGCGGCGGCCTGCGTGCCGGGCCGGACATCGCCTTTGTCGTCTTCGATGGCGCCGTGCGCGAGTACAATATCGCCAAATTCGGAAAGAATGGTTTCCATTTTTGTGAAGAGTTCGTTTTTACAGTGGAAGCAGCGATCGCCCTTATTATCAAGATAGTCTTCCTTGAGGTGTTCTTCGGTTTTGATGACGCGCAAATGCCAACCGCGTTCGGTGGCCATATTAATGGCCTGCTGCAGTTCCTCACGCGGGATCGATGGCGAGTCTGCAATCACGATCATTGCATTTGCACCGAGCACTTGATGCGCGCAAGCAGCTAAATAGGTGGAATCAACACCGCCGGAATAGGCAACGGCGATCGATCCGTAGGAACGGAGCTCATCGAGCAGCATCTGCTCTTTTTCATCGATTAAATTCATGGACGTATCATACCGAATTTATTCAGCGGAGCGAGTCTTGATCATGCACAAGTCGGGGTGGAACCCGACCCTCCAGATTTGCCAAATGCAATTTCTTTCAGCTTCTCCATATCCAGATGTTTTTCAAAATGCCGGGCGAGCAGGTCGTACTGGCTTTCTTTAAAAACAGCTGCTGCCTGTATATCTTCTTGATAATCCGCGCTCAGCCTTTTTAGGTATGCATTCCGAAAATCGGGAAAATCAAACAGCCCGTGAAAGTAGGAACCCATGACTTTCCAATCATTGGAAACCGCGCCATCGGAGTCTGACTCGGCCACTCTGTTACGGCTTTGCACCATGATCATGGGAGCTGCACTCGGCCCCAGCGTGGTTCGTCCCATGTGGATTTCGTAGCCGTCGATTGCTGTGCCGTCACCGAGTTCTCCCTGCGACCGGGAAAGGATCTTTTCTTTTTCCAGTACGGTTTCAACATCCAGCAGGCCGAAGCCCGTAGAATCGCCCGGCTCGCCTTCAACACCGAGGGGGTCTTGTATGACGCGTCCCAGCATCTGATAGCCGCCGCAGATTCCGAGAATTTGGCCGTGGAATGATTTAATCGGCTGCTCCCACCCTTCGTCTTTCAACCACTGCAGATCGAAGCGCACATTTTTGGTGCCTGGTATCAGCAAGGCATCATAACCATCCAGATTCCGGGGTTTGGAAAGATAGTGAAAGCGCACGGAGAGATTCCGAATCAGCGGATTAAAATCGGTGAAGTTTGAAATGTGCGGTAGACGAATGCACGCAATGTTAATTTTTCCAGGCATTGGAAGTTCCGGAGGATCAATCCCTGTTTCCAACGGCAATCCGTCTTCCGAATCAATTTCAATATTTCGGTAGTAGGGAATGAGACCGAGCACGGGAAGGCCGGTTTCTTTTTCCAGATAGTGGATGCCGTCATCGAACAACGATGGATCACCGCGAAACTTATTGATGATAAATCCGGCTACGCGTTTCCGGTCGGTTTCGGAAATCACCTGCAGCGTGCCGATCAGCTGGGCAAAGACGCCGCCACGGTCAATATCTGCCACGAGGATCACGGGGGCATCGGCCGCATGGGCGGTCTCGAAGTTTACGAAATCGCGGGAGCGCAGGTTGACTTCTCCGCATGACCCGGCGCCTTCGATCACAACGAGGTCGTAGGTGGCTTTCTGTTTTTCCAATGATTGGAAAGCGGATTCACGTATCTTAGAGGTGTCTTTGAAATAGTCGGCAGCCAATGCATGGCCGATCGCTTTGCCCTGCAGCACGACCTGAGCCCCGATATCGGTATTCGGTTTCAGCAGGACCGGATTCATATCGGTGTGCGGTTCAACGCCGCACGCTTCGGCTTGTACCACCTGTGCGCGCCCCATTTCGCCGCCTTCCAGTGTGACATAGGAGTTGTTCGACATGTTCTGCGCTTTATACGGCGCAACCGAGTAGCCCATGTTCCGGAAGATTCGTCCGATGGCTGTAACCACAATGCTCTTGCCAACGTCTGATCCGGTGCCGAGAAATGCAATCGCCTTCGAGCTCATAGATCAAGTCCGCCCTTGCGGTTGAGCAGAAGGAGGATGAAGAACGGGCCGCCAAGCAGGGCAGTAAGAACGCCGACCGGCAGTTCGGCGCCGCCGCTCAAGCCGGAAAGGACGCGTGTGAAGGTATCGCAGAGCGCGAGGAACATGCCACCGAACAGGAAGGTGGCAGGAGTAAGAAAGCGGTGATCGGCCCCGACGATGAGGCGGCATATATGCGGCGACATCATGCCCACAAATCCGATCGGACCACAGATCGCTACGACGCCGCCGACCATCAGCGAGGCGGCCAGAAAGATGAGCTTTTTCACCAGTCCGGTATTTACGCCGCGGCTGATGGCAATATCTTCGCCGACCATAAACAGATTCATTTCCCGATGAAGGAAGGTCAGTAGCAGCCCCCCGATTCCTAGAAAGGGGAGCAGGTTGGCCAGCTTACTGTAATCGGCGGTCGAAAGGGTGCCCATCATCCAGTGTACAATGCTGAAGGAATGGGTCAGACCGCTGATATATTGAATGAATAGAATCAGGCTCGAAAAGAAAAAGCTGATCGCAATACCGGAAAGCAGCAGGGTCGGCGTTGAAAACCCGCCTTTCAGTGTGGTCAGTCCATACACGAGGAGGATCGAGAGCAGCGCGCCGATAAAGGCCGCCATAGAGGTTCCGGAAATGCCTAGAATGGAGAAGGCGATCCCGAAGCGAATAAACAGGGCGGCGCCCAGCGCGGCACCGCTGGACACACCGAGTGTAAACGGGGTGGCCAATGGATTACGAAATAATGCCTGAAAGGCCATGCCGCTGAGCGCAAGCATCGAGCCGGCTGCAAAGGCACACAGTACGCGAGGCAGGCGAATGCCCATCAGAATCTCGCGTTCCTGTCCTGTTGCGTGGAAGGGGATAAATGCCATGCCGAACAGAGGGCTGAGCAATAACACCGCGATTGCTGCGATCAAAAGCAGCGACAGCGTTATGACTTGTTTCCTCATGATGCGCCTCCCGGGGTGACGAGGGGGAGGGGGCGATGGGGGGTGGGGGTGATTTCAAATTTGGTATCGTAAATTTTATTCAAGAGCTCTGCATCGGAGGTTTCTAATGGAGAACCTTTAAAGGCCACGGTTCCGTTTTTGATGGCTACAATCCGGTCAGAGCAGGAGGTTGCGGTATTGATGTCGTGGTGTACGGCCACTACGGTAATACCATTTTCGCGGCAGGCTGATTTGAGCAAAGCGGCGACGTTTGCCTGATGCCGGTAGTCAAGGAAGGTGGATGGTTCATCGAGCAGGAGAATTTTAGTTTCCTGCGCAAGGGCGGCGGCGATGAAGGCCATCTGCCGTTCGCCGCCGCTGAGCGTGGCGATTTTGCGTTTGCGGAAATCCAGCAGCCCGGCCGTTTGAAGGGCTTGGTCTACGGCATGGTAGTCGTCCTGTTTCATGGATGTGAAGGCTGAGAGATGCGGGTAGCGCCCGGTGGCAACAAACTCTTCAACGGTCAGCGGGTTGGTGCGCCCTTCAGCCTGCGGGACATAGCTTTGCAGACGGGCAAGCTCTCGACTGCTCAGCTTTGCATAAGGTTGCCCGTTGATGAGGAAAGATCCTATCCACTCGCTGTAAATTCCGGCCATGCATTTAATGAGCGTGGTCTTACCGGCTCCATTGGGGCCGATGATCGAAACATATTCGCCCTCGGCAATATCCAGTGAAATTCCTTTCAGAATTCCATTTCCCGATAAGCTGATAGAGAGGTCTTTAATGTTGATGATCGAATTGGGCATTGGATTTTATTTTTACAGAATAATTAGGACAGAACGATATTCTACAGGAAATGGCTCACTAGTATTCATATTATTCTGTCCTAATCATTCTGTGTAATTATCCCTGCAAAGTCGTCGAGGATCTGGATGAAGCGGGGGCCTGGGATGCAGGTGTAGTTACCGGTCAGAGTATAAATTCGATTGTCTTTTACGGCGTTGATGTTGCTGAGTTCTTTCCAGGGTTTGGAAGGATCGGCTGGGGCTTCCGTGCCGGGTGCGAGCTGAATAATGATGTCCGGGTTCAGGCGGATGACGGCTTCCTTGGAGAGGGTGGAGAACGAGAGTTTATTCTGAACCACGTTGGTTCCTCCGGCCAGTTCGAGCAACTCGTTGTGCAGGCAATCGGCGCCAAATGCGTAGATTTGTTCCAGTGCGGCTGCGTCGCCACCGAAGGTCACGAGGACGCGGGGTGGGTGATTGCTGGAGTTCCGATGATTGGAAATCCGGGTGTTGATGTCGTGAATAAGGGCATCTGCTTCAACCGTTGCTTCGCAGGCATCTCCGACCTTTTGGATGGAGCTGATAATATCTTCCATGTATTCGGTGCGGGTTTCCAGATAGGGAATGCCGAGGGTGTCGAGTCGGTTTTTTTCGGCTTCATATTTCCAGTGAAGAATCACCAGATCGGGCTTAAGCGAAACAATGGCTTCGAAATTGTACTGTCCGAATCCTCCAACCCTTGGAACAGTTTTTGCCGCTTCGGGGTAGGTGCAGTAGGTGGTGGCTCCAACCAGTTTGTCGCCGAGCCCAAGGGCATAAACGATTTCAGTAATATCCGGTGCCATGGAAATAATCCGCTGCGGAACTCCGGTCGGTTTTGGGGGGGGCGGCTGTTTGCCGCAGCCGGCTAGCAGGGCAAGCATGAATAAAAAATAGAAGTGTTTTATCATCGGGTCAGCTCAAAGGTGACGGGTTGGGTCAGGTGCGCTTCAACCGGGTTGCCGAATTGTTGTGCGGGACTGTAGTTTGCGGATTTTGCGGCGTCCACTGCGGCTTCATCAAGCCGTGGATATCCGCTGGATGAGAGGACGGTCACTTTCCCGGCTTTACCATTTTTAAGTACTTGAATGGAGAGAACCACAGTACCTTCATGGCCGCGTCGTTGCGAGGAACGGGGATAGGTTGCGCGAATACCGACGATTGGAGATGCCTGTGTGACAACGCCTTTCTCTTCAATCATCGAGGCAATCTGTTCCGTTGCATCTTCCATAGCCGGCTCGGGCGTCGCTTCCAGAACGGGCTCAGATTTAGGTTCTTCCGTGGGCTTAATAACCGGTTCGAGAGCAGGGACGGAAGCAACAACGGGAACGGGAGTGAAGATTGGTTCCGGTTCAGCAAGCGGTTCGGGGTCCGGGTCAATCACGGGTTCCGTTTCGGCGGATTTCGCAGCAACGGATGGAATCAGCGTCAGTTGGACGACGGTACGTCCGGCCTCGAGCTGAGGCTTTGCCGGGGTATAGACGCCCCGGCTGTAAAGCGCCGCCGCATGCACCGCAATGGACAGCGAAATGCCTCCGATCAGCGGGATATTGACTATGGTGTTTCTTTTTTGCACGAGAAGGATATTTCCTCAATACCGGCTTTTTTAAGGTCGTCCAGCAGTTCAATCGCAAGGCCGAGATCGGCTTGAGCATCCCCGTCAATATAGACCGGCTTGCTGGAGTCTTTGCGCAGCGCCAGCACCTGTTGCGCCACCGTGGCAGCATCCATAGGTTCCTTGTTCAGGAATACCTGGTTGTCCGCATTAATGGAGATTGAGATAGATTCATTGGGTTCCATTGAAGCCGTACCGGCGCTGGGCAGATCCACCTTGATGCCATGATGCACCGCCATGGAAACCATCGCGTAGATAAAAAAGACCAGGAGCAGAAACACCACATCGATCAGCGGCAGCATCTCCACCCGGGCCTTCTTTGCTTCATATCCAGAGTTCAGTTTCATGAGTTCAAATTTATTTATACAGAATAATTAGGACAGAATGATTATTTTTCGAGTGTGGTGAACTTGATTTTTGAATGAGCAAAGTTAATCCAGTACAGATAATCAAATGGGGTGTAATTCAATAGTTTCTCAAGATGTTTTTGATGAGAGGCTGGATTCTTCCTCGTAGCAGTTAATATGAAAAATTCAGATTCAGATAATGTGTTCAGTTCATTGTCATCCCATAGAGGGTGCAAACAAAGCGTAAGCACCCGTTTTTGTTAAGGTTTTTGATGTCTGTTCCATATAGTCAGTTCCGATTTTT
>JAROBA010000090.1 GCA_029432815.1 Pontiellaceae bacterium B1224
TATTCGATCTATTCAAAAGGTTTTCATGGGGCTGCCGAGCTGCGCGCCAACCTCATGAAAACCGAAAGCATTGCGGATGTTAAACCATTGCTGGACGCAATCCGGGCTTAATCCTTTGTCCTGAACTTCGGCAGTACTGACAATTTACTCTCACTGGCCCAGGCCTTTGTTTCACTCAGTTTTTCCGGCAATCCATCGCTTCGGAGAACAACCTTTTTCTTGTCCTGCATGGTGCAAATCCGGCAGACAATACCATGCACATCCCCCTTTAACACCTGCGCATTCAGGAACGAAGAATCCGATTCATCCTTATAAACCGTCACGGTTTTGGTCAGCAGTTCCTGCTTCGACTGGGCTCCGATCGTATCGAGTTTAATGCTCCCGGAAAGCACATACTGTCCAGGTTCCTTTTCCTGTGAATTGCTCATCTGCTCATAATAGATATTATATTCCAATATCAGGTCAGACAGCGCATACTTGTTGCGATTATTCAGCACAATCTCAAAGGCAACCTCATCATAATCGGTTTTGCCGACCACCTGATCCTCCTCAGACGACCCATCGGTATAGCTGATGGTTCCCAACCGTTCCTGATCCCAGCTTTTGACCTTTTTACGCTCAATCGACAGCTTAAATTTAGAGGTTGAACGAACGCCTTCAAACATGGCCCACTGTTTAATATATGCAACATCAGCCTCCACAAAAACATTTGCGGGAACAGGAATGGTCTTGCCGTCGCTGCGCTTAAGCGACACTTTTCCGGCACTGACTCCCATAATTTCAGCCTCCAGCGTTCGGCCATCCTTAAGCGTAAAGGTATGATTTTCGCCAAAAACGGTACCCACCAGTGCCAGACACATCACAAAAATGAACTTCATTACTGCCCCCTATCGTCTCATGCAAGAAAGAGTTCTTACACAGATATAAAGAATAATAATTTTTTTTACTTCAGCAAGTGTAAATCCATTTAATTCCCGGCCGATGGAATGGCTCGCCATCCGACATTTATAATCTACTATACAAGCATGAACGACTCATACGGACTCTACCTCATCTTAACAGCCCCAGTGGCGGGCTATCAAAAAACAGCCGAAGCGGCCGTCAACGAAGGCATCCGTTTCTTACAACTGCGCATAAAAAACTCCCCGCGAAGCGAAATTCTGAAACAGGCGAAACTCATCCGAAAAATCACCCAAGGCACGGGTACGCGGTTTATAATGAATGACGACCTCTCCATCGCCATCGAATCCGATGCTGACGGTATTCATCTCGGCCAGACCGATCAATCGGTTTCCGAAGCCCGGAAGAGCTGGCCAGCAAACGGTAAAATCTTCGGCCTTTCCACGCACAGCATGGAGCAGGCTTTCCAGGCTTTGGAAGAAAAGCCCGACTACATCGGTATCGGCCCCGTCTATACCACCCAAACCAAAGCCGATGCCGGCCCCGAACTCGGGCCGGAAGAAGCGGGACGAATTGCGCAGGCCGTACCGCTCAGCTCGGTTGCCATCGGAGGCATCTCAGCCGACCGACTACCGGCATTGCTTCAAGCCGGAGTACGGAATTATTGCGTCGTAAGCGCGGTCAATCAGGCTTCGGATCCAGCCAGTGCTATCCGGCACCTGCAGGACGTTTGGAAAACTCACGTCTTTTGAACTTGAGCTGACAGTGAGCAATCTCTACATTTCCCGCACTTTTTCAAAGGGCGAGTGGTGAAATTGGTATACACGCGAGATTTAGGTTCTCGTGCCCACAAGCGTGCGGGTTCGAGTCCCGCCTCGCCCACCATTTTTAGTTTAACGGAGGTTACAAAGCGATATGGCTTTTGAAATGTCCAGAGGGAAGGTTCCGCATTTTTCCATGCGGCCGCATCCGGTGGTATCGGGACTGCTGATCATGATTTTGATCGTCGGCTTTCTGCTCGCCATGTCGTTCTTCTCAAAAGACGAAGGCACCGGGATTTATCGCCAACACGGCATCCTGACCCTGATCATCACCGGCCTGCTCAGCCTCTTCCTGATTGTTGTTGCCACCGCCAAGTTCTGGTACACGCATCTGTGGAAAAAAAACTCAAGTCACGCGCGGCATAAGCAACATACCAAGCATCATCCGGCCTATCAGAAAAAAGAATATCCCCGCAACAAGCACCGCTGATTTTCCAAACATTGGAACTTGAGCCCCTCTCGGCTTAGGCAGACAATGCCCTCATGAAAATTGTCTGCGCCGAAACTGTATTGCTGGGCGAATGCGCCTTTTCCAATGCCGGGAAAACAATCGTCATCCCGGATCGCGAAATCACACGGGATGATCTGCTCGATGCCGATGCGCTGATCATCCGCTCAAAAACCAAAGCCACCGAAGAACTGCTCAAAGGCACGCCGGTAAAATTTGTCGGCACCGCCACCGCCGGGACCGACCACATCGATGCGGGCTGGCTCCAACAGCGCGGCATCTACTGGTGCGCCTCCCCCGGATGTAATGCCAACAGCGTTTCAGAATATCTGATTGCCGGTCTGCTCACACTCCGCAGCCGCCATGGATTTGATCTGGAAGGAAAAACTATCGGCGTCATCGGCTGTGGAAACGTCGGCAGCCGCGTTGTGAAAAAATGCCATGCACTCGGCATGAATGTATTGCGGAACGACCCCCCGCTCGCCGCTGTTTCAACCGACCCGGACTTCCAATCCCTGGAAAATCTGCTTGCGGAATCAGACATCGTTACGCTGCACGTTCCTCTCGTAAAACATAAACCCTGGCCGACAGCCCGCATGGCCGACTACACCTTTTTCGAGCAGCTCAAACCCGGCGCCCTGTTCATTAATGCCGCGCGCGGCGACATCTGCGACTATGACGCGCTCATGGATGCAAAAAACGGCGGCGCGGTTTCCCGGACCATTCTCGATGTCTGGTCCCCGGAACCGGCCTTCCGGCCCGACGTCGTAAAACTGGCCGATCTCGCATCACCGCATATTGCCGGCCACTCCTACGAAGGCAAACTGAACGGCACCGTGGCGTGTTACAACGAGCTGTGTAACTTCTTCGAGATTTCCAAGGATTGGAACGTAGCGGCGTCGCTTCCCGCACCCGCGGTTCCCTTCATTGAAGCCGACTGCCGCGGGAAGGACGACGAAGATGTTCTGCACGAGATCATTCAGCAGGTTTATCAAATCGAAGAGGATGACCGCCTGATTCGCGAAGCTGCCGTGCATGGCGAGATTGATCGTGCGCGCAACTTCGATGCCCTGCGTAAGAACTACCGCATGCGCCGCGAATTCAGCAACACCACCCTGCACCTCACCGGCGCCGGGCAGGAACTGAAGCGCAAACTGGGAAGCATGGGCTTTATTTTAGCGGATTAGTTTTTAATCCAATGGAGGGTCGAGTTCCACCTCGACTAAACCCAAACGTAGGGTGCAGTTGAGATCTATGGATACTTTATGCGGCGACCTTCAATGCTTGAGCCTGACGGGCTTTCCTCCATTCCCAATAATCGTCATAGGT
>JAROBA010000091.1 GCA_029432815.1 Pontiellaceae bacterium B1224
GCAGCGTATCTTGATGCCGCGTTGGAAAATCAAAGCACTTAACAGCTCCGGCATCCGAAAATTATGCAGTGGGTGGAGGAAAGGTAAGATTGCGGTATAAACATTCCTCGGCAGGAAATGCTTGATAAGAATCAACATTAATTGTCTATTCCGCCGGGTCTAGCGGCGTCATGAGGTCGTTAGAAAAGATTAAATTTTGAAGCTTACAGGGGGCTTGGTGGAGAGGATTAAAGATAGGTTAGGGTCCGATCGTGAACCCGATGCTTGTGAAAGCAGGCGGGTGTTGCCCTTTATTCAGGGGGGCACAAAGTCCATTTTTCGGAATAAAACGCGCGAACGGGTTATGCTTTTGCAGGGACCGGTTGGTCCGTTTTTTAAACACTTGCAAGGCTTTTTGCGGGAGAATGAATATGAGGTCTGGCGGATTAGTTTTAATGCCGGAGATTATTTTTTTTCGCAAAAAGAGGGACGTATCAGTTTCAACGGGGATTTCAAGGATTGGAAAAACTGGTTAAATGACTTTATTACCACCGCAGATATTGATGCCATCATCCTGTTCGGTTCAGAACGCGAAATTCATCGTATTGCCCGGGTGGTTGCTGTCCAATGCAACATAAAGATTATTTCATTGGAAGAAGGCTATATTCGTCCAGGCTTCATCACGATTGAGCATAGCGGAAATAACGCGAGTTCTCCGATTGCCCGGCGCCTGCCCACGAACACAGATGAAGTTAACCCGGACGATGGAAAGCCGATCGAGAACTTCCATGAAGGGGGGGTAAAGGTTTGGCACAACATTGTCTATTATGCCCTGCGAAACCTTTTAACCTATGGGAAGCAACGGAAGCTTTATCATAAACGGTTTTCACTGGTGACAGAAATTTTCTGCTGGGCGCGGAGTGTTTGGCGTAAAGCCAGCGGGCAGACTACAAACTTCATGATTATTCAGAATCTGCTGGAGCACCACGACCGGAACTATTTTCTGGTTCCCCTGCAGGTGGATTCCGATTGTCAGTTAAAAGAATTTTCAATGGGCTGGAGTCAGGTTGACCTGATTTCGAAAACGCTTAAATCATTTGCAAAACGGGCTCCGCGCGAAAAACGGCTGGTGTTTAAGATCCATCCGCTCGCGCGCGGGCACAGCAATTATAAAAATCTCATTCGGGAAACCGCCAAGGCCTATGGCATCAGCGACCGTGTTGATGTGCTCGATACCGGTTCGCTCGGTCTGTTGACGCGCTACAGTGCCGGAATGATTACGATTAACAGTACTTCCGGGTTCTCGGCGATCTATCATGGCATTCCTTTGTTGGTGGTCGGCAATGCCTTTTATGCGCACCCGGAACTGGTGACCTGTGGAGATGGAAACCCGGATTTTGACTCCTTCTGGGCCGGTGGGGCGGTGGCATCTTTCGAGACGCGAAGAACCTATTTAGGCTGGGTGAAGCACCGAGCCCTTGCGGTAGGCGATTTCTATGCCGCCCGCGGAATCGAGGTGGCGTGCCGGAGCGTTTGTTCAAAACTAAAGGAGAAAAATGCCGCCGAAAAAATTGAACTTAAGATCAGGAATGCAGGTTGATCTGCACTGAAATGATGAACATACGAAATCTATTTAATTCATTGGGAACGGCAACTGCTGTCGGCATTTTTCTCTGCAGCTGTTCAACGCTGCCCACTTCCGGGCCGACCCGCCGCCAAATGGAAAAGGTGCAGGACGAGCCCGCTGACGATCGCGAATATGCCGTGATCCAAATGAATGTGGATGTCATACAGCAACTGGGCGACCACCGGCCGATCCAACTGAATGAACATTTCAGTACAACCCTTCACGGGAAGCCCGAATCCGTTCTTGGAATCGGAGATCAGCTTGTCATCAACATCTGGGAATCTTCCGGCGACGGCCTGTTCTCCACCTTCGAAAAGAAGCAGTCGCACATCGACTCGATCATCGATGAAAGCGGGGCGATCTTTATTCCCTATGTCGGACAGATTCAGGTGGCCGGAAAAAATATTGAAGAGGTTCGGTCCTCCATTCAAAAAGGGCTGCAGGGAAAAGCGATTGAGCCGCAGGTGCAGGTGGCTCTCAAAACCAACGTCAGTAACAATCTGGTCGTCGTCGGCGATGTGAATCAGCCCGGCCGCTATCCTCTGCCGATTGGCGGGGTGCGCCTGTTGGATGCCGTTGCCGCAGCTGGAGGATCGCGAGCTCCGCTCTATGAAGCCGAAGCCAAAATTGTGCGCGGCGAAATCTCCGACACCATTCGGCTCGATGAGGTGCTCGGACGGAAAAACAACAATGTATGGATGATGCCCGGCGATACGGTGCAACTGATGCATAAACCGCGGACGTTTTCCGCGTTCGGTGCTGTGACCACCAAGAGCCGGCATGCCTTCGAATCGGAAACCCTTTCCATGGCCGAAGCATTGGCGCAGTCCGGCGGACTCAATGATGGAATGGCCGATGCCGGGGGGGTGTTTCTGTTCCGTTTTGAAGATCCAGAAGTGCTGCGAGCGGCAGGCCGGGAAGTTCCGGGCGTCCTCTTCCAGGGCCGGGCAGCAACCATCTACCGGCTCGATTTTAAACAGCCCGAAGCCTTTTTCCTGTCGCGCTCCTTTGCCATGCAGGACAAAGACATCATCTATGTGGCCAATGCCTTTGCCGCCGAATACTACAAATTTATCCGCATTTATGTACAACCGCTGCTCGATATCAGCCGAACGGGAACGCTGTTTGTTCAGTAGTGAGCTTGAAGTTTTAAAAATCTGTTCTGCACGTTGTTGGAGATAAGGTAAGAATGAAAAAAATTGTAATTGTGAGCCCAGAAATTCCATATCCTGTGTTCAAAGGGAATCAGAATCGAATTAGTTTAACCATTGAAGCGCTTTTGGAACTAGATGCTGAGGTTCATTTAGCATGTCTTAATTCTTCACAGCGTGTGCGTACGTCAAAAGAAGTAGTTAATGATTTAATGGGGGCATATCCTCGTTTGAGTTCCGCTATGGTGCGGCGGCATCCTCGTATGGGGAAGCCCCGCTACAGGGTTCGTCACGCCGTGCTCAAGAAGGTTTCTTCTGTACCGAACAATCCGTTTCAAACAGAGGACTCCTGTCCGGCAAATTTCAGAAAAGCATGTCGTAACCTAATTCGTGAACTGAATCCGGATTTGGTTTTAGTTAATTATATCAAATTAAGTGGGTGTATTCCTGATCGTTTTGAAGGGGTAAAGGTTGTTGACCTTCATGATGTTCAATCGAATATTCTCAAGGCGGATAAAGAGAACAAAGGAGGGATGAGCCAATCTGAGTATATGCAACATTTACAGGCGGAAGTTCGTTTGATTGATTCCTACTGCGCTTCCCCCCGAATTTAGAACCAGTGGTTAAGATATAATTTGTGCCTGTGGTATAAGTAAATAAACCAAAGGATACGAATGAAAAACCAA
>JAROBA010000092.1 GCA_029432815.1 Pontiellaceae bacterium B1224
ACGCCGTCGTCATCGGAGTCCGAATCCAATGGATCAGTCCGGGCGCTGAGTTCATCACCATCGTCCAGGCCATCGCCATCGGTATCGGCATCGGTCGGGCTGGTTCCATGTATACCAATCTCATCGAAATCGGTGATTCCATCTCCATCCGTGTCGGTACCGGACAACAGCAATGTCCCCATCCAGTCGGCGAATCCATCACCATCCGAGTCAACACCATCGACCATGCCAAATTCAAGGCTATGGACCGTGAATGGTATGCCGCTGATATAACGTTCGTTGACCAGCGTGATTTTGACGGAGTGCATTCCCTCGGTAAGCCACGGAGTGAAAAGTGTGTAGCGGACACTGCTATCGACCTCGCATCGTTTCGCCTGCCCTGCGGCGCACCCGTCGATTTCGATATGCAACTCGATCTCACCGCCAAAGATCTCTCCTTTTTCCGCATCGGCAAATACCGTCAACTGATGGATGCCTGGCGTTTCGACCGTGAGCTGGTAGGTAACCTCGGGATTCTTGTACACCGCCCCCACGATTGCGGCGGTTCCCGCCGTAGACCACGTGGCGCTCATGTGCGAGTCATAGAAGCTATAAAAGTCTGAACCCTTTATGGACTGAACGACGGTGAGGTCCGCGACGCCGTTGGAGTCGCTATCCACCGCCAACGGATCGGTTCCGGTTATGGCACGCTCAACCCAGTCATCCAGACCGTCGCCATCCGTATCGGCGGTGCAGGGGTCGAGACCGAGGCCGGGTTCGATGTTGTCGTCGATGCCGTCGCCATCGGAGTCAGCCTGCGTCGGATTCAATCCCGCAGCCACTTCGTCGCCGTCCGCAATGCCATCGCCATCCGAGTCTGCCCGGCGCGGATCACTCCAATAGACGAGAACCTCGTCTCCATCCGAAAGACCGTCATCATCATGATCAGGATCCAGCGGATTCAAGCCCTCGTCGAATTCAATGAGGGGAATCGTCTTCCAGTCGGGGCTCTGGTCGTCCCAGCCGCCATAATGAATCCTAAGGTACTTTTGCACGCCGCCATAGTTGTTCGGCTCATTAGCGGACCAGCTTGTATAGTCGAAAGCCTCGCCGGTCACCCACTGCCACACGCCATCCTCCGACTTTTCAGCACCCAGCCAGGGTATGAAACGCCTAAAATGAGGGATTTGCTTGAGGATCGAATACAGCTCCTTCTTGCTGGTGATCGTCGCTAGATAGCCGCCCAGCTCTTCGGCTCTTTGCTTCGCCTCCGGCCACGTGAGCATTTCATCAAGGATCTGGTAGCGTTGGGCCACCTCCAAGCCGTCTTTCAGCCCGTCCCCGTCCGTATCCGGATTCAGGGGATCCGTCCCTGCTGCAAGCTCATCGGAATCCGAAAGGCCATCCCTATCCGAATCGTTCAGGCATGGATCTGTACCAACCCGGATTTCCTCGGCATCGTCGAGGCCATCCTTATCCGTATCGCTGCACTGTGCATTGGTGCCATGGATTTTGTACTCGTCCCCATCGGACAGACCGTCACCATCCGTATCCGGATTGAATGGATCAAGGCCTTCACTGAATTCAATCAAGACCGGACTGGAGTCATAGAAACCCCGGTTGTTCCAACGAAGGCTCTTTCTGAGTACTCGAACAAAGATTTTCGCGGCACTGTTGGTGTTCGGGTTGTTGAGTGCCCATCGGGTATAGTTCATAGCCTCGCCATTCACCCATTTCCATTCGCCCTCCTCTTGGAATGCACCTATCCACGGGCTCGCCTTGAGCGCGTCTCCACAGATCGTCCTCACCGCATCGGCTTCTTCCTCACCAGACACGACAAGCAGGTGCCCCCCGCAAAGCTCCGCAAATGCCTTGGCGTCCGGCCAGCTCATTTTGGTTTTCACAACCTGATAGCGCAGGATATTTTCGAGCCCGTCGCTCAGCCCGTCGCCATCGCTGTCAACCCCCGCCTCTAATGGGTTGAGGCCCAACGCGACCTCGTCCCCGTCCGAAAGGCCGTCCTGGTCGGTATCGGCATCGGATGCATCGGTTCCCAGCTGCAACTCGTCAAGATCCTTGAGGCCATCATCATCGGTGTCATCCAGACATGGGTTCAGGCCCAGCCGGACTTCCTCCGCATCGCCGATTCCGTCATTATCCGTATCCCCATACCGCGCATTGCTGCCATGGATTCTGTACTCGTCCCCATCGGACAGACCGTCCCCATCCGTGTCCGGATTGAATGGGTCAAGGCCTTCATCGTATTCAATCAAAGCCGGACTCTGAAACTCGACAGTCTCGTTGTTCCAATGAAGGCTGCTTTTGAATATTCGGGCAACGGTTCTCGTGGGATCGCTGTTCGGGCCCTTGGGTGCCCACCGGGTATAAGCAAAAGCCTCGCCATTCACCCATTTCCACGAATCCTCCTCCTTAAACGCGCCTATCCAGGGCTTTCCTCCGAAGGTCTTTCCACAGATTGTCTTCACTGCCTTGAGTTCTTCTTCGCTAGACACGACCAGCAAATGCCCGCCGCACAGTTCCGCAAACGCCTTGGCATCCGGCCAAGTCATGATGGAATTCACCACTTGATAGCGCAGGATGTTTTCCACCTCGTCGCTCAGTCCATCGCCATCGCTGTCCATTCCGCCCACGGCAGGATCAAGCCCCAACGCGACCTCGGCACCGTCCGAAAGACCGTCCAGATCGGTATCGGTATCAGATGGACTGGTTCCTTGCTGTAGCTCATCGGAATCCTTGAGGCCATCCCCGTCTGTATCCACTTTCATTGGATCTGAGCCTAGAGCAAGCACTTCCTGAAAATCGGAGAGTCCATCGTCATCACTATCGGCAGTTTGATCTGATGTGCCCATCTGCTGCTCCTGGTCGGCATCCAGACCGTCACCATCGGCATCGATGTAAAGAACGGTGATGTATACTTTATAGGTCTCAGTCTCAGCCTGTGCACTTAACTGGATTCTGGAGGCAGTTGGATAAGTGGAAAGCGGAACAGCATAGCGATCCAGGCGATACGCTCCGGTTTCGCCGGTCGGAGAAATGGAAACACCTTCAAGTAGAGTTACTCCATTGGTGTCCAGCAGACTCAGGCTGACATTGCAACCCGGAACATCGAGATGACCCAGTTCCAGCACGATATCTTCAGAAAGCAGGATCCGGTCAACATCCAGGAAAAGGGAGCCCGCCGTGCCTGCAGCAACCATCCAGGAACTTTCCGTACTGATCCATTCACCGCCATCTTTACCGGCACCGGCCCACCACTGAGGACCTATATAGCTGTAGGTATCTCCGTCCGTGAAATCCGGGTAGCCCCAAATGGCTACTGCACGGCTGAGCGGTTGATCGTCCTCATGATCCGCAAAACCATCGGCATCAGTATCGGCGATGGCCGGATC
>JAROBA010000093.1 GCA_029432815.1 Pontiellaceae bacterium B1224
CTGAACGAACTTTCAAATCAACCGAGCAGTCTTTAGATCAGCAAAATGGAAAAGATTATAGGCCAACGCGATTGACAGTCCCCATAGAAGGACCGGCACCGCAACGACCAGCCTTCGCTTGCTCCTTCATTTCCTTTCCCGCCGAACTCATACCACTGGGTCCAGTTTCCGTCCGTATTCTTCACCCACATAGAATAGCTGAAGGAAGGAGAATCGAAGGTGCTCAGATACGCGGCATCGCCACTGGCACTGTTATTCACCTGCATGAAGGTCGATGCAGCAGTCAGATCCAAAGAATAGCCAGAGCCGGAATGGGTATCAGTTGAATAGGCTTCCGTCCCAACCAATGTTCCATCATGAACCGCCCCCGCTGTTCCAACATTTTCGAGCGATTGATTATCAAACGTCCATTCCGCAATCAAAGCTGACTGCTGTGTGGAAACATTGGCCGGCGTCCACTCAAACCAGTTGAGGTTCATCAGATAACCAGCCTCGCCGCTGTAGGTCAGATAGAGATCATGCGTGCCGCTGACCCCGGTCACGGTTCCCGTATATGTCTGATAGCGGTCCCATCCTCCGGTATTGCGCACGGCTGCCGTGCCGATCACATCGTTGGTCTCACCGTCTAGACGAAGTTCGATATCCCCTCCGTCCTTATTGCTCGAAGCCCGAAAATAGAATGGGACGACTGCATTAGTATCATTGCCAAAATATATATTGGCATAAGCTGTCCAGTCGCCGTTCTCAATCAGTCCAATTTCTTGACCACCATCAAAGTCGGTAGCATCTTCCACCTCGACCCCCGACTGTGCTGAAAAGCCTTCTGCTTCCTGGCTCATTGTTCCCGCACCACGAGGATCTTCCGGCACATCTTCCAAGGTATACACAATCTGTTGGATCGTTCCGTCCGAATTAAAATGCATCTCATCCACACAGGAGGAACGACGATGGTTCGTACCGCTGTTCACATCGCCCCGTTGATAGAAGAACCACCACTTACCATTAAATTCGATGGCCGAGGCATGGTTGGGTGCCGTTGGAGCACTGGGGGCCAAAACACCCCGATAGGATGCGTATCCGCTGGGGTCGGAATAGACGGGCGGCGCCAGATTCTCCGGGTTTCCAGGGTATGGGAGTGGATTATCTGACATCCAGTAATCCGTTGGGTTCCCGTTCCGCGCGGTGAAATAGTAGATACCGTTTCGTTTAAACAGATGTACCCCTTCACTGACAGTCTCTGCAGTCAGACGAAACCAATCGCCATCCAGCTCAAGCATATTATCTTTGAGCTTCGCGCCCATGATATGCCGGCCTGAATCGCCAATATTGACCTTATTGTCGCTGCCATAGATATAGGCTTGTCCATCGTCGTCCACAAAAACGGTCGGATCAAAGATGGTTGTGATGGCATTGGTTACCGCCGACTCCCACGGCCCAATGGGAGATGTGCTTTTGGCGACACCCACATAGGTTTTGTCGTACGGGAAATACCAATAGTACCAGCCATCTTTATAGGCGGCATCCGGCGCATTCATCTGTCCGTCAGCATATTCAAAACCCGCAGCCGTTCGCGGTTCCAGCACCACCCCGTGGTTGACCCAGTTGGTCATGTCCGACGATTCCAGAATCATGTAGTCCTGCATAGGAGCATAGCTCGTTGCATCCGGCTGATCGTGCGAACAGTAGACGTAGACCTTTCCGTTAAAAACCTCTGCCGCCGGATCCGCCGCATAGAGGAACCCCGGATCTGTCTCTTTCAGGATCGGATTACCTGCCAGCAGTTCCGCCGCACACACCAGCATCAGTCCCAGTATCCTATTTGCAGCAAATCTCTTCATGCATTTCCTATATAAATGTCATTCTAAAATAGGTGCTCCTGCTGTAACGACCGCACCGCAGTCGGAAAGACGAGAATCCACCGATATCCTGTACACAATGCCAAATCTAGGGAATCCCGCCAGCTAGGCGTTTACCTAGTGCCCACCGAAAACCATTCAATAAAAAAAAGGGTTGCACAGCATGTTCCGACCCCCTAAACAGTTCTCATGAACCACTCTAAAATGCTGATTTTTTGCCTGCTACCGGCCACAGCTCTCCTGCAGGCCGGCGCTCGCCCGGTGGCGGATGTGCCGGACGACCTGCCGCTCAAGGAACAGTCTCTTACCCAACTCGAACAGAGGCTCTCGACCATTGATTCAACACTGGAACAGCTTTCTAATTACAGCCTTCGTACCGGATTCGGCTCCGTTGGCTATGCCTCAAGAACAAGGTACACATCCCCCAAAGCACGGGAATGGGTCTACATTAAACTGGACCGGGAAACATACATCGACCAAATCGTGCTGGTTCCCTCCATCGGTCGAAATTCAAAAATAGGCTTTCAGGCGAATGCTTTTCCCCTGGAATTTACGATTCTTGCCGGCACCGGCTCCGACACCAATGGACAAATTATCGCAACATTCAGCGAACAGGATCACCTATTGCCACGGATTGCTCCGCTGGTTGTGCCCTGCTCAATCACCGCATCCTGGGTGCGGGTGGAAACCTCGATCCTTACGCGTCGAATTTTCGATAAACACTACGATTTAAAGTTCTCTGAAATCATGATTTTCAGCGGCCCGGAAAATGTCGCCTTGAGAAGGCCGGTACAAACCTCCTCCGAAATCAGGAATAAATATAAAACACAGCAACCGCGCTTCCTAACGGACGGGTTACTTCCCTTTTTGATGGATAGCGGCAGAGGCCAGCCCAGCCTCCGCATGCTTGGTGTAGGAATTAAAGAAAATGCATGGATGAGTATTGATCTCGGAAACCCCTATGCCCTGAACCAGGTCAATTTTCACTCGGTTGCGCCAAGCCATACCGCGCCCCTTGACAACCAGAGCGACTATTATATTCCGCAAAAAATGCGAATTGAAGGAGCCCGTCAGGCCGACTTTTCTGATGCAAAGACGCTGATTGAAGTTCAATATAACTCCCTTCTGGATGTCGGCCCAATCCTCATGCATACCTTCCCGGAAACCACATGCCGCTATGTCCGCCTGACTGTCGTTGATCCCTATATCGACAAGATGCGCCCCAACGATCAATTTGGAATCGGCTTCGCAGAAATTGAGCAACGGTGTTAGACAGCAAGCTCGAAGTCGGGATTTTTAACAGCTGAATTGGCTGCGATGACTAGTTTGCGCATGACTGCGGTTAGGG
>JAROBA010000094.1 GCA_029432815.1 Pontiellaceae bacterium B1224
TTCACAGGAAAACCATTTTTCCGACGTAATGTCATTCATTCTCAAAATGGTTTTCCTTACCAGAAATTGATAAATGAGAACATACAAGGCTATCGCGACAACGCCGGTCAATCCGGTCAAAATCATTTGCGCTCAGCCTCATCTCAAACGTTCGAAAGATAAAGATATGATAAATATTGAAACCACATTTCCCCCTCTTGGTTTTGCGGAACCACCAGAGGGAGTCACAAAAACAAACTTTGTTGGTGACGCAAAACGTGAAGCTGATACTGACATGATCATTCAGTTCACACTTCTCCTCGGCAGCATTCCAGCAAGCGTTATTTCCATGTGGATTTATGACAAAATCAAATCCAAAAAAGATTATCCAAAATTCAAACTGAAGATAAATAAAAGAGAACTAACTGACCTTTCAGAATCTGGAATCAGAAAAGTAATAGAAGAAGAAATAGAGATAGAAATAAAATAATTTTCGAACCAGTGGGTGGAGTTTACGCTTAAAACGCTCGGTTGTTTTAACATCAAATGAACGCGCAATAGTTATGGGTGGTTTCCGCGAAACTCACCCATAACGTTGTGCATGGATAATATGAAGAAAACAAAACCAACCGCTTTAGGCATAATCACAGGAGCAATCACAGGATTACTGATTCGTCCCCTAGCAATAGTCATATTCTGCATTCCACATGCAGAAAAAATATCAGAGTTAAGCTCAACAGAAATGATTCAGGGGTTAAGCCCTTCATCATTTGTTGGATTTATCACCGGAGCTTTAGCTGGATCGTTTTCTAATCCAAAGTACAGTTCTATTGTAGGAGCGATTCTGTCAGGAGGAGCTTTCGCAGCATGGTCAAATGGACCATTAGAACTTTGGGTAATTGATATTAAATTTCAGTGGAGTATCTTTACCTACTTCATTATTGCAGGTGCAATCTATGGTTCACTTGGTGGTCTTGTTGCAAAACACCGAATAAATAGAAAAATTGCACAACCAGAGGCTTGACCTTACCGTGAAAACGTCTGTTGATTCGGTCGAAGTTTATGTGCACGGCAGGTCAGCCTTAACGTTCGATTCAGAGAGATGCTAAACAAAATAAAATCCAAAATTGATGGTTTACTGTTCATCCTATTCGGTGTGTACATTGCCTTGGTTTGGTTTTATTGCACATATTTTGTCGTAGCACATATGCGGGTAAAAGGTGATGAGAAATATATGGTTCCGGAAGTACCATCAGTAGCCAATGGTCTTGAAGAAATGATTAAGATTCCATGGGAGATCCAATCCATACTATTTTTTATCCCAATGCTATTTTTTATTGGTTGGGGAATCTTCACTATTAAAAGAAAATAATCGAACCAGCGGGTTGACCTTACCGTGAAAACGCCCGTCGAGTCAGGCAACGAACAAGGCACGGCAGGTCACCCGTAACGTTCGGCATAAAAAAATATAATTAACAAAAGGAGATCACGTCAGTGAAAAGCAACGGAGACACAAGAATATTTGCTGAAGGCGAATTTATAATCAAATTTGCCGGAGATGGATTGCTGACAGCAGAACTCGTTGCTGAAAGTCTCGCTGGCTGGAATGGATTATACGGTCGAGTTCCAAAAGTATTAGGAGAATATCATCCCGCCTTCAAACACATGATGATGGTACCATTTGTTGAGTCCATCGATCATGGAAGCATGATCGCCCGTATTGTTGCTCGTCTAGTTACCAAAAGTGAAGATGACGCAAGGGCAATGGAAAGAGATATTGATGCTCTCGGAGATTCCTCAGGGCACCTATATGTAATTGCAGCTAATAAGCGAGAAGGAGAGGGACGCGTTTCCCAATCTTTTATTTACAGGGTTTCAGGGCTATAAACATTCGAACCAGAGCCTTGACCTTACCGTGAAAACGCCCGTCGAGTCAGGCAAAGCACAAGGCACGGCAGGTCACCCGTAACGTTGGCAGGAGATAGATAAAATCATGTTTGAAGAATTCCTAATGCCACTAGACCGACATTTTGACTCTGGTTTTGGAGCTACCGCAAATTCATTTCACGAAGCAGCAAAAGCTCTCGATGTAGATGCGCATAAAACCGGTTTCGGTCTCAGCTCAAGCAAGTTACCAGTTTTCTATCTCTACCGGCATGCCATAGAACTATATATGAAATCAATATTAACAATTTTGCATCGGCGTTTCGGCTCATCATTCCCAAATATCAAGCAAACCGACTTTCCAAAGATAAAGGTAAAAGAAAAATCAGAACCAATATTTCGAGTTCATTCCATTGCACATCTCTTTGATGAATTCAGGTCATTGCTTGAGAAAAATTCAGATCAAATAAACTCCATTGGCAAAACAGACTGGACGAAAATTCCAAAAGGTGTAGATGAGCAGGTAGAACTAATCGATAAAGCAGACAAAGCCAGCACAATGTTTCGATATCCGATGACGTTAGATCCTCTTAATGATAAGAAAAAGCATTCATTCAAAAGCATTCCCCCTAACGAGGCAATTGCTGAAGCGCACCATAGAACAAATAGCAAATTGCCAGGTGTTATGGTACTCGCGCTCAAAGATGAAAATGAAAATATTGTTGAGTCATTCATTCACGATGGACAACCAATGCCTGAAGTTTTTAACGCATTAAAAATGCTTGTAGACACTCTTTCCGGCGCACAATTAGGAATGCGTCATGAATTTATCGATGCTTAAAACAACCTTAAAAAAAGTTGCCAACCAGCTCATTGACCCTACTTGGACAACGGCCGTTTTGAAGGCAACGTTAAATTCCCAAGCGGGTCATGAGTAACGTTCGGCAAATGTATATGAAGACACTGTCATCCCATAGCTCTTAAATAAAAAGGCTGGTAAGTGCGTCTTAAATCCTCCACTCGGAGGGTATGAAAAAACAAAGACAAAAACACAA
>JAROBA010000095.1 GCA_029432815.1 Pontiellaceae bacterium B1224
CGCCCCTCGCGACCTTCGGTCACTCGGCATAAAACCAGACCAAATTATATTTTATTTTTTTAGGTCACTGGTTTGATGATGGGGGGAGGCTCACCGATCCCATGGACATACCTATTTGGGCGCTCAGACCAACACTATTCGGATTCGTGATTGCTTCATTGTTTTGGTTTAGGAGTTCAATATTTGCTTATATGGATCATGGCCAGACAGGACGTGCAATTGTCTTTGGTTTGGCCGATGCGGTAGCTAAGTATATCGTGGCTACTTTAACTATTTGGGGATTGATATGCCTTTCTGGGGCAATTGCTGAAAACCTATTTATAAGAATACCACTGCTCTTCATTATTGGAGTGATTTTTTATACGCCACTTATAATCTTGGGAGGTTTTCTCTATGGGATTTTCGTTTCTATAATTCGCATTCCATTAAAAATCATTTTCCCGATTAAATATAGAGCATCTGAGTAGCAATGAGCCGAACACAGGGCCATGGCCAACCTCATCCAAGCTCACAGAGCCGTTCTCAATCCTCAGTCCGCCTCTCAGAAGCTGGTAAATTTATATCCTGGACCTCGGTAAGGCTCGGGATATCGCTAGTGCAAAGAGCCTCTTGAATATGGGTGCAGAGCGGGAGATCTTTTGTGTCCCTGCAAGTGCTTCGGAACGGCAATGCGGAAGTGGTATGTATTGCCTCGTTGGATCACGTAAGGTACTTTTTATGTAGTTAGTTTGGTTCCTTATATAGTGATTGAGTGCTTACCGGTCACTTTGCGTGAAATAGGACAGACTGAAGCTAAACCTTAGTAAAAACGTTGGAATAAACGAAATTGATCAATAATCAACCATGGCCATGATTCCCAAAGAGACGATTGAAGAGATCCGCGCGCGAGCTAATATCGTGGAAGTGGTCGGGGCCTATCTGCCCGAGCTGCGCCGCCGCGGCTCAACCTACAAATGCTGTTGCCCGTTCCATAAAGAAAAAACCCCGTCGTTCACCGTCAACGATGCCCGCCAGATTTTCCATTGTTTCGGCTGCGGGGCCGGCGGCGATGTCTTCCGCTTCGTGATGGACTATGAAAAGGTCGATTTCGTGACCGCCATCAATGTGCTGGCCGAACGCGTCGGCGTGGAAATCGTCTACGAAGGCGGACAGCCTGAAAAGAGCGGGAACAAAGATGTGCTCTACAAACTGCACACCGATGCCGCCGCCTTTTATCACCGTATGCTGCTGGACGGCGCCGAAGGAGCCGAAGCCCGCCGCTATCTCGAAGAGCGCGACCTGCCGCTCGAAGTGATTAAAGATTTCCAGATCGGCTACGCCCCTCCGGGCTGGGAAGAGCTGCTCAGCCGCGCGGTGAAAAAAGGCTACACTGCGGAACAGCTCGAAGCGGCCGGCCTCGTGGTGCCGTCCGATCGGAATGGGCAGAAAAGCCACTACGACCGCTTCCGCAATCGCGTCATGTTCCCGATCTGCGACCAGATGGGGCGCGTCATCGGCTTCAGCGGCCGCATCATGAACAAGGCCGAAAAGGGGGCTAAATATGTCAACAGCCCCGAAACCCTGCTGTTTAAAAAAAACCGCGTACTGTTCGCGTTCGATAAAGCCCGCAAACCGATCGTCGAATCCCGCCAGGCCATCGTCGTGGAAGGGCAGATCGATGCCATCCGCTGCCATCAGGCCGGGCTCGACAACGTGGTGGCCTCGCAGGGAACCGCGCTGACAGACAACCACGCGAAAATGATCCGGCGCTATGCCGATGAAGTCATCCTCGTGCTCGATGCCGATGCCGCCGGCCTCAAAGCCGCGCTGGCCTCCTCCGAAATTTTTATGGCCAACGAGCTGAGCGTCCGTGTGGTGACGCTGCCGGAGAAAGAAGATCCCGATTCGCTCATTAAAAACAGCGGAAAAGAGGTGCTGATTAAGCTGATTGATGAAGCGCCCGCAGCGCTCGATTTTCTGATTGATGCATTCCAACGTTCGGAAAATATTAAAACCGAAGCCGGCCGCATGCGGGTGGTGAAAGCCGTACTCAACTTTATCAGCCATTGTCCGTCCGCCGCCCGCCGCGATCCGATGATTCATGCCGCCGCCGATCGGCTCAATATTTCGCCGCTCGCCCTCAGCCAGGATCTGCGCCGCGCAAAACAGCAGCAGCGCCCCGTCCGCAAACAGGCCGAGGCAGAAGAGACGGCGCGCCCGGTGATTTCGAAGAAAACCTATCCGCGGCAGGAAACCGCATTGCTGGAGCTGCTGGTTCACTATTATCACGATGTGCATCCCCTCGTGCACGATTTCCTGCCGCCCGGCCATCTGACCGATCCGACCTGCAAGCAGCTCGTCGAAACGCTTATGCTCGATCCGCCGGAAACACTGACTGAAGGTTTTCACGAATTTGATGAGCCGACCCAGAAGATTATCTGCCAGGTGCAGGTGCAGGAGTCGCGCACGATGGATGAGGAAACCTCCGCGGTCGATTTAGCCCAACGCTACATCCTCATCTTTTGGAAGCGCGCACTCGAACGCGAACAGGCGGAGCTGAAGCAGCGTACCGACATTTCCAACGAAGAGCGCTTTGTGGAAACCACCCGCATCAAACACGACCTGCACGCCCTTTCCAAAGGTTGGAACTCTGCCCTGCCCATGCTCGAAACCCGCCTGCATAAAGACGTCGATTTTTAGAGCCTGGAACCTCTGAAAAGAGAGAAGGAAACCCTAGCAGTCTGTCGGAGTTAACACCCAGACACAGACCCAATTTTCTGCGGGCCTGCCAATTATCCGGCGGCAACCGGTTTGTGAAACGAAAAAGG
>JAROBA010000096.1 GCA_029432815.1 Pontiellaceae bacterium B1224
TTTGATATTCACCAGGGCGCCGGCCCCCGCTGGTATGCCAACCTGCCGCTCGAACAGGACGGAACCACGACTGCCACCGCCACTTTCCAGAATGGTGCGCTCGAGATTCCGATCAACATCGAATGGACCGCGCTCAACCTCTTGGAGCACGACGGCGAGACAGTCCTGATCCGTAAAGGCGATCAGCTAAAACTCGAAGCGCTTCCTTCAGACGCCCGCGGCGGGCAGTTCACGCTCACCGTCTTTGGCGAAACACATCGCTCCCCCAACACCCGCCCTCTGGTAGTGGCATTTGACGAAGCCGGAAGCTATACGGTCACGGGTGAATATCGCAAGGGGAGTAGAGAGACAGCGGCGAGCATCACAGTGGTGGCCATCGATGGCACCTTCCCCGCAGCATCCCCCGCCTGCCTCGTCGGCCAGCAACGCACATGGAGCTTCGAAAGTACAATGCCGACCAATATTGTACTGGAAGTAGACGATACAGTTGAAATGTCTGTTTCTGGAGCAGCCCTAATAACGAATAACAATTCACGATTAACTGTCGCACTGAAAGCAAACGATACGAATGGCGACCACACGATGTTAGCCAGATTGTATCCCGGTGGCCCTGTATTAGACAGCGTGCGGCTCTCCCCCTTCTGGATCCAGAATGCGACAGACGGCTACTTCTGGACGGTCGAACGGTATGAAGATTTTGAGCTGTGGGAAGTAGAGTCCATCGGAAAGAACATCCCCGATTTAGTCGATATCCAGATAAAGGTGATCATCGGAGGCGTCACCTTTGATGACTATACGCTAGAGCGCTGGATCGCGAATACTGACTATGACGAAGTAGGTATATATCTGTTCAGGTTATTCCATCCTAACAGTTCTTACGCATCGACCTGTCATACTTTCAAAGTATACCAGAATGGGCAGTTTGTTGGGGAATCCTATAGTAGCAGAAATGATTTTAAGGGGGGTGAATAAAGTGAAAGATTTGCGATTGATTCGATATTTGGTTTTGTTTTCTTTTATTGCAGTTGGTAGTCATCTTTGTTATTCGGATAATAATGCTAATGCGGGTGTTGCGTTTAATTTGGAGTTGGTAACAGTAGGAGAAGGAAGCAATTGGACTTCTGAAAAAAGCGGGTATCCTGAAAGTTCAACGAAACCCTTTCGGTTAACGGCAACTATAACTCCTCTATCTCTGGCAAGCTCGATTGCCTTCAGTAGTGATGATGCGACAATCTCTACCGTTTCAGAGGTTTCGCGAACCGATGGATCAGATGATCAGGTTGTTGTGCTTGAGGTGACGGGGCTCTCAGAAACACCGCCAGAGAGCCCAGACGGGGAGGCCAAGATTCAGGCCAAGAACGGTACTAAAGTTGTGGCAGAAGTTCCTGTAGTGGTAGTTGTTCCAAAAACGCAAACCCATTCGGTTGGAGCCCCTATTTTAGTTAATGGTGCCTCGACAGCAGATGGGGTAACGTATTTAGTAAGCTCTAGTGGTAGCATGGTTACGATTATGATTCAGGACCAATTTGGCTCAACTCTTAGCAGTATATATAATGGCACTTATGTCGTCGAGGAAATGTTTAGTAATCGAGAACCTGAAGAGTTATTTCCTGGCACTTGGAGCCATATTATAATTCCAGACCATAGACTAATTGATGGGCGCAAATTTGATTCGGTCAGCACAAGTTATACTATCACTATATATGCAACTCTTGATCAGAGCATATTGGATGCATGGGAGCAGAAAACATATAACTTTTATGGATCATATAATGCTTTTCAGCGTTATAATGTTATAGATACTGCAAGTGCTGATATGAAGGTAAGAGTAGGAGGCTCATACGAGCTTACGCCCGATTTCAAAAGAGTAGTATCATGTACAGATCCATACGCTGATGTACCAGTGACAGTCACTGATGATGATATATAGGGGAAATATGAAAATGAGATACATACTATTAATACTATCTATTCAAGTATGCAGCACTACGTTATTTGCACAGAAGTCTGTGACAAAAAAGGTAAGAGGAGTGGATAAGTTGATCACACTCGATCCTAAGTTATCACTAGGAGCTAGATTGTCACAAATTAGTGATCAATGCGGTATGCCGATTTGCTGTGCCTGTGAATCTGTATATAATCCCCCCGAACTAAAAAAAGTTTTTTCTTTGGGTGATGGGCAACCAATGTCTCTAGATAGCATTTTAAAAGAATTTGAGGAAATGGGGTTCGGTTGCATGACTTATAGCAATGCCATTCTCGTATCAACTCCATTCGTGAAAGCTCTTGATGCGAATCCGCTAGATATGCGTCTTGATAATTTTTATTTTGAGGGAGATCACGTAGCTTTTCTAAAAAAACTTCGCTCTCTTAGGATAGGTGCGAATCCACATCGATCAAGAGTTATTGAAGCTAGGTACAAGATTGATATACAGAAGCCTGTTACGGTTCGCGATTTATTGATGAAAGTTTCATCTGAATATGGGATAAAGTGGAATGCATACGTTAGTGCTGAGATTCCTTCTTATGAGTTTAAGAATCCAGATGGAACAACTTTACACGCAACTGGGCCTCAGGTGGAGCTAGTTTTTTGGAATGATTAAGGAAGAAGCATCGGTGTCCGGCAGATGAAGTACAGTGTCGGTCCTTCTATGGGGACTGTCAATCGCGTTGGCCTATAATCTTTTCCATTTTGCTGATCTAAAGACTGCTCGGTTGATTTGAA
>JAROBA010000097.1 GCA_029432815.1 Pontiellaceae bacterium B1224
GGCAGGAAAGGAGTTGTATTATTCATGCAAGATGATTCTGTATACACCAAGATAATTCAAGTTAAAGTCACTTATTTTTACCGAATCTACGGGGGGTTTTTGTATGGAAGGAGCCCTTAAGGAAGTGCCATTCAGGACTGACCCCTAATGCAAAACGCATGCTTGGGCAATAAACTTTGCACACACGGTGCAAGTACAAAGAGTCGTGAGGGCTAGTTTAGTAAACAATGAAGGTCTAAGATTAGCGGTCATAGACTACTTTGCTAAGGCAGGATCGTCGGATTATGGAGTGTTTCATGTGACCAAATGGTCGGGTGATATTGACTTTGGCGACTGGGTATTACCTCCACATCCGGGATGGCAGGGGGCGATAGGAGGGTGTAATTTAGACGGAACAGAGCTTTTTGTGACTGTCAGGAAGAGTGATCTTGTAGTCACATCAGTCTTATTTAAAGGGACCGTTGAAGATCTGTGGGATGGAAACATTAAAAGCACATTTTGGAATATTAATGTCAATAAAGACATAGTCTTTATGCAGGTTGGTTATGATACTCTAGGCGATGCTGGACGAACGTTTAAGCATAAGTATACCTTCGAAGGTACATTTAATCCCCTACTACAATATAATTAAAAAGAACGGAGGGTCTATAAAATGAACAGAAATTCAACTGCGGCAATATTCACGTGTTGTTTATCGTTGCTGTCTGCTTACGGTAGTGCTGAGCTAGGGTTCGGTGAATACCTATCAAATGTGGTTTCGGGTCAAATACAACTAAATGAGGCGCAAGAAGCAAAAATTATTCAGCAACTCCTTGGTTATCCGAGCAGTTTACCTGGACTTGTGTCTTCAAATGAAAATGCGGTACTGACGGATCTAACCTTACTGTGTGATTTTCGAGATCGACTTAACAAGGGTAGCTATAGTTATGAGGAATTACTGATATCACAGCTAATAGACCGAATTGCCTTTGTTAGCCTTTCTCGATATATGGTAGCGACTGGCAGCGTCTCTCCAGAAATCAAGAATCTGTGCATGAGGGTCAGTGAGGTTGTATATGAGCCTGAGGAAGTGGAGTCTGTGTTTAGTTCGAAGACTACGCCTTCTATAGATGCTGTGCGTACAAAACTGAAAGAGACGAAACCTCCTGAGGTTCCGGAAAAGTATTGGATTTTGATGTCAGAAGTAAAAAGAGAAAACGCTGAAAAGCTTAAATTCTATTATCGACTGCTCATAATCGCCTCTGAATCGGAGACACTGGAGGAAGCGGTAATGAAAGGTGGGAAAACTTCGGATTGGAACGAGCTTTTTGCCGAGAAAGACGTGCCATCTCTGCTGCTTTTATTATGGCGTACAGATTATTTCATTCATAGAGCACTTCCATCACTTGCACTGTATATAGAAAGCTGTCGTGATTTTAGTATTAAAGATGATTCCAATAAGATAACGGCGGTTTTTGATAACCTAGATTTAGAGGATGTTCTACCGACCTCCTATTTCAGTAATGAAAGTTTTACTATTTCAATATCGAGTACTTTAAGACGTTTACGTGAAGGGAGGTTGCATGAGAGCGCAGGCCTTGGTGTAGCGCAGAAAATTTTAAACCTTAAGCCTGATCCTGAGCTTATGGTAGAAAAGTCTCTCTTTAGAATAGAGAGTGCTAAATCGCAAATCAAAGCGGGCAAATCTCTTAAAGATGGGGATGAGATAACCTTGGAACAAATAGAAGCCTTTCTACGGCGAAAGGTATTTGTTCCTGAGAGTGGTGGTAAATACCAAGTCGGTGCTATCGGTGTCCCGGGTAAGTTCATATATCCAGACGGTCGGGTTATTAATGGGACAGTAGTAGAAACACTTAGTATCGAGGCTTATGAGCAAAGGGAGGCTGAGCGAGAAAAAAAGGAATCAGATGAGTACATTAAAGAGCTAGAGAGCAAAGGAATAGAAGTTATAGTGGTGCCTTAACGGGCTCATAAAGGGATCAGATAAAGGGGAGCAGAAAAGGGGTCACCCATTAGAGGTTCCGGTCAAACACAAAATACCCTTCCATAGCCGTTTCTCAACGGCCTGCTGGTTTTCCTTTTTCGTTGATCGGTTCTACGTAAAAGGGGTCAGTAAAAGGGGTCAGTCCTTTGATCTTTGAGTTTGCGGCGGTTGGTTGAATAGGTTATCTTTAAAAGGGGTCCGAAAGCGCCGATTAAAACCGGCAGAGAGTAGAGAATGAAAGAGTCTTACAATGAAGGTGTAACGAGCCACATTGGCCCCGAGTCATGTCTCGACGTTCCGCGAGGGCGTGGGAAAGCGTTGACAGGGGAAAGCACAGGCGGGCTGTTGAGCTCCGAAATCACCTTTTTTCGAGAGCCGACCACGTGAACTGGATGGGAAGGCAATATGGAAAAAGGGGTCAGTCCTTTGGTCTTTGAGTTTGCGGCGGTTGGTTGAATAGGTTACTTTTTCCCATGCCAAGAAAACCACGCATAGAGTATCCAGGAGCGATCTATCACATCATGAGCCGGTCTAAGGAGCCAGTCCCGTAATGTAGTAATACAGTTTTTGAATAGTTTGAAACAGCCGCGCAACGCGG
>JAROBA010000098.1 GCA_029432815.1 Pontiellaceae bacterium B1224
CTTCATGGTGCGCTCGGAATAGTGTCCAAGCTTGAGGACTTCGATAGTGCGTTCACGCAGGGGTGTTGTGCTCATGGTGAGCCTCCGGTTCAACCAGGTACTCTTCATGAATACCGGTGCGAACGGGAGTTTTACCCTAAATGAATGCTTTGGCGAGAGCCTGACGCGTAGCGGCTTAGTTCAACGTTACGGGTGACCTGCCGTGCTTTGTGCCTTGCCTGACTCGACGGGCGTTTTCACGGTAAGGTCAACCCGCTGGTTGTGTGCTTTTTATGTATTCTTGGATTGATTGCAAATCCACTTCCCATTCAGAAATTTCGTTTCCTTCCTCATCCTCTGTTTCTCGGAGGGGAATTGAAATTATGTTTTCGTTTTGATCAAAGGTTGGAACATTGCCTGGGTGCCAAAATAAAACTTCATGAATGAAGATATGCTCTTTCTCTCTATATAAAATCCACCCTCGATAATTGTCATCTGAATTTGGTTTATGCATCCATGTTGTTAGGCAGCACGCAGAAACTTCTCCAGTTAGTAACAACTCGATATTTTCTATCCATTTTTCTTTGTACTTTTGGTGGTTCCAGTAACACGGGCAGACCTCAAAACTCTCAATGAAGTCACCAATTTGGATTTCACCCAAATCTTTATCTTCATCAATAATGTCGATTTTGAATGTCATATTTTTATCCACACACAACGTTAAGGCTGACCTGCCGTGCACATAAACGTTGACCGGCTCAACGGGCGTTTTCACGGTAAGGTCAAGCCTCTGGTTGGCAGATTGTTTAGAGATCTGCTTCTAGAATATCCCATGAATTATCAAAGATTGAATGAATGCTTTGCTCTTCACTGACCGTTTCGTAATCACGATCATAAACTTTTATGGTTGCAGGTGTAGAGTTGCTGATCGTGTGGAAGAACATCCAGCCCGCTTCAATTATGATTATATCTTCACTCTCTGGAATCTTAACACCAAGCTCTAATGCTTGGGCTCTTGCTTCAATAATATCTGGAAGATGCCATTCATTATTAATCTGAAAACCACCTTTGATAACTGTGGGAATGATCAACTGACTATCATCAAAGTGACCACCTAGGAATTCGCTGTAGAAGTTTGAAATATTTGGGTTGCTGATCTTTATCAAATCGGATTCTTCATCTGGCTTTATTAAGGATGAGGTTGTGTCTGAAACATTGGTAAATGTGATTTCGTGTTTATTTTCTCTAATCGAAGTGCTGTGCTCTGTGAGCCATCTCAAAATGTCAAAATCATGTATCATCATTTTCTCCTGCCAACGTTCGGGGTGAGCCGCCCCGTGCGCGGAAACGTTGACCGGATCAAACGGCGTTTTCACGGTAGGCTCCTCCCCCTGGTTGGGCTATTCGTATTTTGATTTTGTGATTATGCCGACAGCAACAATCTTTGAACCTTCTCTTAATGCAAATTGTCGTCCTGAAGGCATTTTATTTTTCTTTCCAATTTCAAGGATTGATCCAGCAAGTTTGATTTTACAATTTGCGGTTTCACCCAATTGAATAATGTCATTTTCAAAATATGTTTCTGCTATCCAATCAGTTCCTAAATCATTATTAAAATGCCAGAAGAACTGACCACGATAGCCAGAATGGATTGGTGTTTTTCTTCCACCTATTTCTGTAGGGATGGCATAGACTTCACCTTCAAGTTCATGGTTATCTATGGATTCAAAGGTTGTCATTTCTTATAGATGCCCAACGTTATGGGTGAGCCGCCGGTGAACATAAACTTCACTTAATCAACTGGCGTCGGCCACCGTAGGCTCCACCCACTGGTTCGAATTTAGTTTTTAATTTTCTTCCCTCGCATGCAAATGAACAAACCAGCGATAATTAAAATACATCCAGCAATTGCGATGATTAAAAACATTGAGCTATGTGGATCTGCACTCTGAATTTGGTTCCCGAATTTAGTAATAACCAATTGTTCTTCTGATCCATTTTTATAAACAGAGACTCCAAACAGTAAGACAATGATTCCGGAAAATATCATCCCAATCCCAACCTGTCGGAATTCTTTTGGTGTGTATGGTTTTCCATACTCTTGGGGGTGAATTTTCTTTTTCATTTAGTCATTCGAACGTTATGGGTGACTTTCGGTGAACATAAACTCTGACCGAATCAAACAGGCGTTTTCACCGTAAAGTCCAACCACTGGTTAGACGATTTTTTATTTTCCGATGATTGGAATTATTCCTGTTTTGATTTGGTTTCCGATGTTCGGAATTTCTTTCACATGGTCCTGTTTGGTTTCTCCGGTTGAGCTGCGTTGATTTCGGAGAATCTGTTTTGTTTTTGTTCTTCCAGTGTTCGGAAGTTTTGAATGATTTACTTCCTCAAACTCGACTCTGTTTTGTGTGATTTATTCTCACCGTCTAACGTTACACGTGAGTTTCGTGGAAAAGAAACTTTGCCCAAACCAAACGGGCGTTGTCCACGTAAACTCGATGTGCTGGTTCGACCAGTTTTGTTTCTGTTGAGTTCTGTTCCGTATTC
>JAROBA010000099.1 GCA_029432815.1 Pontiellaceae bacterium B1224
GGAAGACCCATTACCGAAATAAAGCAGGAATCCGTTGTTCAGGGACGCTTAAAGCCGAAGAAGATAATTCTTCGGATTCAACCTTTTTTGTGCTTATCCATCTTCGGGGTTAATGGTGGTTGGGGATCGTATTGCTGTGTACTTTAAATGATTTTGAGGAAATTAGAGTGGGGGAATCGTTGATGAAACATTTTGGATCATGAAGATGTGTATTAATTCGCTCATCAATATGAGTTTTTTGATCTTTTATTAGTAGGTCGTACCATTGGGGATCAATGGCGATATTCTCAAAGAACTCCATGGAGAATTTTACCAAGGTATCTATCAGCCTTTCATCCGATATAGTTAAGAGGGATTGGACTAACTTTTCACAAATAGCTTGATTCCCTTCCCATGAGAAGACAATTGCACTGCCATGTTCTGTTGCAATTACAGAAAAAGTACATAGATCTAAGGTGATGCTTGGATTGTTGAAGTCTTCTGGGGTGTAAAGCAGAGACCCATCAAAAGTAAATTCAGGATGAAAACCTCCGCTACACATAATCGGGAGAATCTCTTGGGTAAGGATGATATGATATTTCGTGTTAGCGTATGTTTCTGACAGCATATGGCTATCGTATTGGTTTTTATATGTTGCAAGGTCTCTGAGTGCCAGATCTGTACCGATTTCTGTATGATTTGATAATGATTGAACAAAGGATTGATGATGAACCGGAGTTCCCTTATCAAGTTCCCTTTGCTGTCCGCATATATTTTTCTGAAACATTTTAGCATACAGTTCTTTGCTTAAAACTCGATAGGCCAAGATGAATGCGTATTCATTTGACGGGGAGAAAGGTGCTGTTTCGATTGGTTTAAAAATCTCCGTATCATGTTTGTTGCAGAAACCAGTGAAGGTTGTCGCATTTTTCAGTCCTGTTAATTGGAGACTTAACTTACCTCCATTTTTGATCACTGAGGCGATATCTGTTGAAACAGTGTACACATGCCCATTGTGGGCTATTTTACTTAGACCACCATTGCGTTGAATTGTATGAGCTTTGATGATTTTCCCAGAGCAGTTTTCAGGTGATGCATCAGGATGTAAACATAGTTTTGGTGTGGATGTTTTTTGAGCGCGAACAAGATCACCCATATTAGGCAACTGCTCTTGTTCTCTATTTAGATGACATTTTTTGTATTTCCGGCCAGAGCCACACCAACACGGATCATTCCTTCCTAATTTCATAATTTTTTCCTAACTCCCCAACGTTACTCATGACCCGCTTGGGAAACAAACTTTGACCGAATCGACGGGCGTTGTCCAAGTAGGGTCTATGAGCTGGTTCTGCCTTATTGGTTATGCATTTCTTTACTCATCCAATTTACATCAATCAGCTTACCGTGTTTTTTGTAATCCTGAATTATTTGGTTTAGTATCTCTTGGTTGTAGCTTGCCTTCATGAAGTAATAGTAATCTTCCGCTTCAATGAAAACTTGGTCAGTTTCAAGGTATTGATCAAATTCAGGGCTAAAACCATCGTCATCCAATATCGAATACGTTGAGTTTGTTGTGAGTGATTCAAACTTTTTTGCAGCATCCACGAGCGCTGAATTCATTTGTTCTTGGGCGTACTGAACACCTTCCTTAAAACTAATCATGCCTGAAGAGGTTTGATATTTATTAGTTTCATCACCGAAACAGTCTAGAGGGGGATTGACGTTATTCATTCTGCATCTAAATAAATAAGCTTCGGCGGAATGATGGTTTCGCTCTATTCGATTTGGCTCATCTTTTATCCATATATAATTAAGCTTCGATGGAGTAATGATGGTTGATATCGCAAAGTAAATGGCAAAGAGGAATATGATGCTTCTGGCTACTGCAATGGTCCTAAATCCATCTTTCCATAAGATTATTGCTCCTTTGGAAAAGATCAGGGTTGGGATTAAAAATGAAATTGTGCAGGCAGGGTAATACCAGATTGGAATCGTCAGTAGCCCCTCCCAAACGCTGGTCAGCATATAGTATATTGCTAGCAATCCAGCTAGCTCGATTGCAACAAGTGTGGCTACTGTCGACCATGAGCACAATAAGTTTACTCTCTTTCGAGAGACGATGATTTCAAGGATAAATGCAAATGTCAGAAACAGTGCAAATCGTGGAAAATGCAATGTGGCGTATGGTTGGGCAAGCAGATCCCATAGTGTTGTTGTTTCTACTTCCATTTTTTATCCATGCAGAACGTTAGGGATGACTTTCGGTGCACATAACGTTTAGACCGAATCAACCGGCGTTTTCACCGTAAAGTCCAACCCCTTGAATCCCCTCTAACCCCTTTATTGGGGAGCGATGTTTCTGTAAAATACAAAAGAGGTCTCCTTCCGGTGAAGTTTTCCCGACCGATCCG
>JAROBA010000009.1 GCA_029432815.1 Pontiellaceae bacterium B1224
ATTTCCGAACCGACGGGTTCGGAAATGGCCCCCTGCTGAGGAGCTGCTGCGGTTACCCGCAGCAATGAGAGTTATTGTACACCCACCTCGATAAACAGGGTTGATGTATTCGGCAGGCTCGAAGTCACCGACGTTTCATCACCTATCGCACCCGGGATACCGGAAGCGACCACTCCAGCGTTCGGGTAGGCCAGGCTGGCATTGGTGATGATGCTGTAGCTCTTTCCCTCAACAGACTGCCAACTGACGATGTAGTCCGCACCAACGCTGACAAGAGAAGAGATCTTCAATACCGAATTTCCATCGGTCGGATCGGTGCCGGCGACGTACTCTTCCCATGCCAGCAGGCCGTCGCCGTCCGTATCCGACAGGGCCGCCGCATCCCAATCGGGGAAATCGCCCGGCACGTCATAATAACCGTCCAGCCAGAGAATCGGCGTACCGTTGGTTGTGTTCCCCGCATTTGCATAAACACGCAGGGTGTCATTGGTCGTGTCGCTATCGGTATCCACCATGGCAAAGCTCCAAATATCGGCATTCACATTGGTGCTCAGCATAAGCCCGTTATCGATAATCTCGCCGCCAACTTTCATGACGTCGAACATGCCATAATTGGTGACTCCGGCCGACCAGGCAATTTCAAGAATCGAGTTGGATTCAAAAGTAGCGGTTGCATTGTTGGCGGCCCACCCCTCGATGGTGATCGGAGTCAGCCCGCCTTCGTCAATTGCAACCGAAAGCGTACTACCGGAATTCTGAATCCACTTTCCGCTATTGTTTGTGTCTTTGGTACCAAAGCCGATTCGCGTCGCACCCGAACCTTCCACATGGAACCGGCCCGTACCGTCACCATGCCCGAGCAGGGCACCGAAACGGAAGTTGATGTCGCCCCCCGAGACATTCATCTCGCCATACGCACCGTTTTGACCAAGCGACAAACTTAGTCCACCGTCTGTACCAACGGTCATGCCGCGGGCTGCAGTTAAAGTACCTCCAGACATGTTAATGGTTCCGGTGTTACTGGATTGAGACATGCCTACACGGAATGATTCTCCTTCCAGTGATCCCCCGTTCATATTCAAGGTGCCGTGTCCACGAACCCCCTCACCCAGCTTGATCTGGTTATTTATTGCATTAAAATCGAGCTCTCCGCTGTTGAAATTCAACAGGCCTGTACGGGCATAGCCGATGGTGAGCTTACTCTGATTTTTCGCCGTCCCTCCGGCATAGGTCGCTTCATAAACCGGGCCCTCAACCGGATTGGCCCCGTTATGACCGATAAAAACGGTATCGCTTTCATAGAGGCCCCAGGTCGCCGGCTGATATCCGCTGGCACCGTTTGTGACCCAGTTTGCAGCAACCGTCATGTCGGTATTCGTGGCATCACTGGACCAGTAAATGGTACGCGGTCCGGTCGGTGGTACAGGCGGAGGTTCAGAACCGACACCATAGGTAACCTGCAGTGCATTGCTGGTCACCTCAAAACTCCAGACATTGATATCCACATTCGTAGCAAACTGCAGACCGTAGTCCGTTACAGTTCCTTCCCAGGTCATAATGGTCCAGGTATTGGATTCTGCATAACCGGCGTCAAGGAAGCCGACATCCAGCAATGAAGCCGGGTTGAAGGTCACATTGGCATTACCGCCATCGTCAAAATCATCGACAACGATGGTCGTAATTCCGTTGCTGGAAATCAGCACCTCCAGCGTGCCGCCGGCATTCTGTTGCCAATACGCCGAGCCGTTGGCTTGGCTTCCAATACCGATCGAGGTCGCACCGGCACCATGGACCGCAAAAGTTCCGGTTCCGTTGATCAGCACATGGTTTATGGTCTCCAAAGTACCACCGGAAATCTCCAGTCGCCCCGATCCGGTGGCGGCACCAACCTGCAGGTAACCATCCTGATTCGAAAGCAGTCCGCCGCTGAGGTTGTAGGTTCCGGTTCCGCCGAAACCGATCGCCAGGTCCTGAGCCACCTCGTTCGTTCCGCCGCTTTGGTTGATAATGCCGGTATTTCCACTGTAGCCGATTCGGTTATCTCCACCGACACGAGCAGACCGAAGAAATCCACCCGTAATCTCAAGCTCACCGGAAGGACCGTTAATACCCAGGCGTAAATCTTTAATCGTCAGGCTCATGCCATCACTCAGAATAGCACGATCGGCTCCAGCCAGATCCAGATTAAGGAACGCATCGACGGGCGTTGCATCCCAGTTTCCTACATTCGTCATGACGTTATCGCCCAACGCGTTATTCCAGTTTGCTCCATAAGCCGAAACAACTCCGAGCAGGATGGCCGAACACAGCGCGAAACCTGTTATTGCAGTTCCATTATTCATCTCTCTTCTCCTGTTATAATAATTTGACCCATACGCCTGACCGGGCAGTTGACCTGCTGTCCGAGACAGGGTTAATAAATGTCTAGATCATGAATCGTCGACGGATGAACAGAACGGTTCCGCCAAAGGCTGCAACTAAACCTAAAGTAGCCGGTTCCGGAATGGCGGTTACCGTGAGTTGTTTGTTCGCTTCATCCACATTGAAGCTCCATACATCGGTATCGACACTAGGATCAAACGCCAGATTGTTGGCCAACACCTCCCCGTCCCATTCCATTACGACAAATGTTCCGAGGTTCTCGGCACCCGCAAAGTCAACATTGAGGTAGGAAGCCGTATCGAACGTCACGTCGCCATCCACGCCGACAACCTCAATCTTGGTGACGCCAGTTGCAGTGCCATCAATCAGGATATCCAGCAGACCACCCGTATTCTGGCCCCAGGTTCCGTTTCCGGAAGCCGAACCACCGATTTGGATAGAACTTGCGCCGGTGCCTTCAACCCTGAATGTGCCGCTATCCCGCATTCTGGCATTAGCAGCGGTTAAGAGCGTGCCGCCGGAAATCGTTATAATTGAACTTGCACCGTCGACGACGAAATTTTCCCGCTGATTGTCCAGCGTACCGCCACTGAGGTTGTAGATGCCAGTACCATCAAAACCGATGACCATCGTATGGTTTACCTCGAACAGACCACCGCTCTGGTTGACGATTCCGGTTCTACCGGCATATCCAATGCGGCAGTCACCGGTAGTACGTTGAGCCCGCAGGACCCCGCCAGCAATCTCAATTTCACCTGTAAGATCAGCAGCGCTCATCCCCACGCGAACATCATTCACTGTCAGGCTCATTCCATCGCTCAAAATGGCGCGATCCGTACCACTTAAATTAAAATCGAGATATGATGACGAGGACAGATCTTCCGCCCAGTTTCCATTATTCGTCATGACATTATCGCCAAGATTGTTGTTCCATACTATAGCCTGCGCCGAAACGGCTCCGAGCAGCATGGCTGCACACCATGTTATGCCTGTTATTGCAGTTCTGTTTTTCATCTCATTTCCTTTTTTATTTTCCCTAAATGCATCGCGGCATTTACTAATCGAATAAGGCGTTTTTCATATGCATGAAAGACGACGCCTTTCCGAATTAAGGAACAGAATACGCTTGCCGAATCGACCCACCAGCGCGTATTAACTTTAACAATACAAATAAGGGATTTTACAAAATAGAGAGGGAGTTTCATGAACAAAAATAGAGAAAGCGGGGCGGAACGACGTGTCACACAGTCTGATATTGCAAAAGCTCTAGGCGTCTCCATAATGACGGTATCCATGGCGTTGCGGAATAAGTCCACCGTGTCCAAACAAACGCGCGAGCGGGTGCAGCAGAAGGCCGAAGAACTTAGCTACCGCCCCGACCCACAGCTCTCCGCACTGAACCGATATCGAACGAACTCCGGCGGGCAACCGGTTCACTCCGCTCTGGCCTGGATCAACACATGGGATCCTCCCGAACGGCTGCGGCAGCAAAAAGAGTTTGATCTCTACTGGCAGGGCGCTTCAGACAATGCAAAGCGAATGGGTTATCACCTCGAAACATTCAATCTCACCGACCTCCCGGTACGGCGACTGAAAACCATCTTTCGCGCCCGAAATATCCAGGGCATCCTGCTCCCCCCCCTTGGCAATCCCACAACGCTCCTGCACACATTCAGCTGGAACGATTTTGCCGTCGTACGCTTCGGGCAGGCAATCCCGGAACCCGAGGCGCATTTTGTAAACAGCTCCCAATTGGAAAATGCTATGCTGGCCTTCGACAACATGCGCCGTCTAGGTTATCAGCGGATCGGATGCGTGTGTCAGTATTCGCGGATGCGGTTTTTTGGAAGCGGCTTTATCTGGGCCCAGCGGGAACTGCCGCCCAACCAGCAAATCCCCCTGCTCACTAAGAATCCAGCTCACACTTTTGAGCAGAAGCAGAAGCAACTTGCCGAGTGGATCCAGCAAAACCAACCGGATGCCATCCTGACCGATGGAACCGCTGGCCTGCACATGCTCAATAACCTAGGTTACCGGATTCCAGAGGATATCGCTCTAGCAACCACCAGTGTGCACGACACCGAAATTGATGCGGGGATCGACCAACAGCCCTACGAAATCGGCTGGGCCGCCACCCGTATGCTGACCTCCCTGATCGACGAGCAAGCCTACGGCCTCCCGAACTACCGTACAGAACTCCTCATCAAAGGCTCCTGGGTCGACGGCTCCATGCTACCTGACCGCACCCTGCCTGCAACCTTGTAGCGCGACGAACAGGTGCATACCGCGTCATGCGTGCGTTCCAATGATTTGAAGGTTTTCGTCCGAAATTTGTTATCTCGAATTACGCAGTACGGAACACACATCACTCAGGACGGATCCCGGCCTTGACTGCTTCCAATTTCTTTTTCAGCTGGTCCGTTTTTTCGGGATACTGTTTCGCCAGGTTGTTCCGTTCGCCAATATCTTCAGCCAGATTGAAAAGCTGTTCCCCCTTTTTAGCCTTCACATATTTCCAGTCGCCGACGCGAATCGCCTGTCCCCGATAGAGGAACCATTCCCGCTCCGGAGCTTGTGTAAAATCACCTGCCAGGATGGATTGGATGTCCACGCCGTCGAGCGGACGGTCTGCCGGAACATCAACATCCGCCATCGCCGCAAACGTCGGCAGCAGATCCAGCGTGGAGGTCTGCAGCTCACAAACGGTTCCCGGCGGAACCGTGCCCGGCTGCCAGGCAATACAGGGCACGCGACAACCGCCTTCATAGGCACTGAACTTTCCATCGCGAAGCGGACCGGAATTCCCGGCATCTTCTTTCTTACTGAGCCACGGGCCGTTGTCGGAGGCAAAAATGACCAGTGTATTTTTATCCAGTCCGTTTTTCTTCAGTGTTTCCAGAATCTGCCCCACCGACCCATCGAGCTCCTCCATCACATCGCCGAACAGACCGCGCTCCGTCTTTCCGGCAAAAGCTTCCGAAGCAAACAGCGGTGTATGCGGCATCGCGTACGCCAGATAGAGAAAAAACGGTTTGTCTTTATTCTCCACGATAAACGTCTGCGCCTTTTCCGTGTAGCGCTTCGTAAGCGTCGACTGGTCCACCGGCCACTCGATCACTTCAGCATCCAGCATGAGCGGGGCTTTATCCCGATATACTTTTTTCTTCGCGCCGGCGGCATCCAGATAGTTGGTGCGGCTCATACCTTCGTTGAACACGACGTTTTCCGCCAGCGGCGTTCCGGGATCCTGCCACATGTCGTTGCTGTACGGGATTCCATAATAGAGATCGAACCCCTGCGCGTTCGGATGGAACTCCGGCCGATGCCCCAGATGCCATTTACCGATGAGAGCGGTTTGATAGTCCTTCGTTTTGAGCAGCTCGGCGATCGTACTTTCATCCGACGGCATGCCGTCCTTACTGTGGGGCCAATAGACGCCCCCATCCTGCCCCCACCGCTGGGCGAACCGACCCGTCATCAGGCCGGCGCGTGAGGCCGTGCAAATGGAACTGGAGGCCGAGAAATCGGTAAAACGCATGCCCTCCTGCGCCATGCGGTCCAGCGCCGGCGTTTCATATCCCTGCGCGCCATAACACCCGAGATCGCCATAGCCCAAATCATCGGCATAAATGATCACCAAATTGGGTTGTCCCTTCGAATCAGCGAACGGTGTCAACGGGTGGGCGGTCAGCAGTAGCAACAGCATCAATTGGAACGGCTTTATCAATTTTTGTCTCGTAGGCATCCGGCACTCCTTATTCGTTAAAATAGGAAGCAGACTACCTTGTTTCAGACGATCTGTCATGTCCACAGTTCGATTGATATAGGACGTCCAGACATTGAAACCTTTTTTTAACGAACGGTAAAAGGAAGCTAAAATGGACACCGGAAAATATGAATGATCGATCCCCCATTAGTATGACTGACGGGAGACTCTCTCGCTCGAACTGCGTTTAATTCAGCGTTACGCAATCCACACCAAACAAGGCCCCTTTACTCTTGGGATTTTTTCCAACCACTTCAATACGCAGAACATGTGCACCGTCCACCGGATCAAATTTTCCCAATGCAATGGGGCCGGCCGAGACCGGCTTCCCGGCATACAGATCGACCGCTTCACCCACCGGCTTTCCATCCACCGAGAACTGAACGATTCCATAATCCGCTCCCTTCGTCGCAAAAACAAGCAGCGTTTCAGGTACGGGACTGGCTGCAGGAACTCGGAATTCCACCACATCGCCAACAACCAGTCCTTTAAACAAGACGTGATCATTTTCATTCCAGGTTCCTTTATAGCTCTTCAGATTCTGCGGCTTCGGAATCATGCCCTTTGGTTGGGAAATAATTTTCATTTCTTCAAACTCCACCGCGCCCTCGAACTCCGAAATGTCTGCCGTTCCCGGCCCATCGACTCCGCTCAGGGCAGGTAGCGGCGGAATGGCCAAGGCCTCTTCCGGGTCGGGCTTACGGTTGGAAGTGGTTCCGGCATCGCCATACCAATACATGCCCACGCCATAGCCCATATCGCATTCCGTCCACGACCAGACTTCCATATCGAGTTGAAGCGAAGATCCAAAGGGCATCGTATCCAATGAACGCGTGCGCGTTTCCGTACTGAAGCCCTGTGTGTTCCGCTCCTTTGCATCGGTCTTACGGTTCAGCTTATTGTATTTATAACAGAACGGCTGCGCGTGGAACGGGTGTTCATAAAAGTCCGTACTGCGCCCGCCCCAGGAATAGGCATAATAATCTTCCGTGCCGGTTCCAAAGATGGACGGGAAGTCCTCACCGTCAACCCAGATTTTTTCGTCCCCTTCACCCCACCACTTTTCAACCGGGTTCATGATCGTCAGGGTATCTCCCACATAAACGCCGCGCCCCTGCAACGTAACATAATTCCAGTCCGACATCGGCCGAGTCGAAACCGGATACTGCCCACGCCATGCCGCATTGAAATACATCGAACGATCATCCCACTTCCACGGCTCTGTGGTTGCTTCCAGTAAAACATCGACGGGCTGATCGCCCAGATTCACAACGGATATGCTACCCGAATTTTTATACGGCATCACCCAGCGGCAGCGCATCGTTCCGTCTTCCTCCACCGTACGATACCAACCCTGAAACGGATTCAACCCAATCCCGCAACCGAAGAAATCGCCAATCGGACACCAAACGGTTTCCTGCCCGTCAAACTCCATTTTAAGCACGACCGAACGGGTAACCGTTGGATCATCATAGCTTTCCAGTTTGACGAGCAGTTCACGAATTGCAGCAGCTTCGCCAGACGGAAGCTTCAGCTTTTCTTCCTGATTCGGCTGAAGGGTTTTCTTCAGTGCAAGCGGGCTTTCAAACTCCGGCAACTGCGGATTCAGCAGGCGTTGCCCGACCTTCTCAGTCAACGATTTAGCCTTTTCAAAATCAGCCTTCGTGAAGGTTTTAACCGGAGTGCCCTCGGCATATTCCCGATAGGTGAACTGATAAAAAAACGGCCGTCCGGTTACGGTTACCTTACAGCTCTTTGCATACGGAATCGGAAAAAACGAGACGGCGGAACGGAGCGACTGATGCGCCAGCGGATATGGAATCAGTCCCGTTCCATCCAGCAGCCCGAGCATATTTCCCTCCAGTACCGGTTCTTTTGATCCGTCCAGATAGATTCGAATCTCAATATCGGTATCGGGTTTGTCCGGTTTCATAAACGGCATCCAGGTGCGAACAATCGCCCCCGGACCTTCATGATCCATCAGCACCCATTCCTTCTGCCCATTGTTCTCCTCGATGCGGACAAAGTTATGATCCTTATCATTGCTGTTAAAGTCGTGATTCGTGAACCAGCCCTTAGGCTCATCCGGGGTCACGGACGCCCGGTTATAACTACTCTCTTGCTTCAGCCGGAAATCCGTATTCGGGAACCGCGCCACCGAATCGCGGTCGACCATTTCGTTTAACAACGATTCGATAGATACGGGTTCCCGTGCTTCAGCGACAAGAACAGACAAAAGCGCCCCTGCGCATAACAGACCAATGGTTTTCAATCGTTTATTCATAGTTTGTATTTCCTTAGAAATTATTCCGGTTTACTTCGATTCAGATTTATAGTGCTGACTGCCCTTGAGCCACTCGTAATCCGCGTATTGATACTTTTCCCGTTCCTTCTTCCCGGGGGATATCCAGAGCGCTTTCGGGTTGGATGCATCCCACTTGTTCCATTGAGCAAGTAGGCTTTGCACGCGTTCCGGTTGCGCATTTGCAAGGTCGCGGGTTTCGGACAAATCCTCTTTCAGATTATACAGTTCCACCTTATCGCCGCGAACCATCAATTTATAATCCCCAACGCGAAGGGCGCCGAAGCCCGGTGTCGTGGGATGAATACTCCGCCAGAACAACGCCTCGTGCTGCGCTTGGCTCGTCTTCCCGGTAATGTAGTCACGAACATCCACTCCATGCAGGCCTGCCGTTGACAGATCCCCTCCGGCCTGCGCCACCGAGGTGGCCCCGATATCCAGCGAGGTCACCGGTTGGTTCAACACGGTTCCGGGCGTCACCTTCCCGGGCCATTTCACGATCATCGGAACGCGCAGGCCACCTTCATAATCCGCGCCCTTCGCGCCGCGCAACGGCCGGTTGTCGCTAGTTCGCTTCAACCCTCCGTTATCACTCAAAAACCAGACGATGGTATTCTCCGCCAGGCTCAGCGCATCGAGCGTGGCCAGGATTTGACCGACCCCCATATCCATTTCATAAACCATCGCACCATAAATCGAACGACTTTTGGGCGGCACGCCGGGAATCTTTGTCATCGATTCTTTCGGGAATTTAGCGATCGACTCTTCCGGGGCCTCCAGTTCTTCGTGCGGCGCGTTGTAGGACATAAAGAGGAAGAAAGGTTCCTGTTGATTCCGCTGAATAAATTCGACGCCCTTTTCCGTCAGTCGATGCGTCAAATAGCCCTCCCATTCGACCGGCTTGCCATACTCCAGAATGGGCATCGTATGCTGCATGACTCGCGCATTCGCCGGCCGCTTAATCGGCATAAACTTGCCCTTATACGAGGGATGATCGAGTGGGAAATACATCAGCCCGCCACCAAGGAATCCATACCAGTAGTCAAAACCCATGGACTCCGGTTGCTGCTCGTGCGTGGTGCCCATGTGCCACTTGCCGACGCCGCCGGTGACATAGCCCTGCTGCTTCAGCAGACTGGCAATCGTTTCCATCTTCGGCAGACCCTGCGTAGGATCGAATGGCTCGGAGACGTTCTTATAATAACCAAAAGTTGCCTGATTGCGCCCCGTCAGGAATCCGGCGCGCGACGGTCCGCACATCGAACCGGTCACATACGCATCGGTAAAGCGCGCTCCGTCCGTTGCCAGCGAGTCGATATGCGGTGTCGGGATATCTTTACAGCCGTAGCAACCCACATCGGCATAGCCCAGATCATCCGCCATGATGACGATGATGTTGGGACGTTTCTCTGAGGCAGCAAATGCACTCACACCAAAAAGCAGGCAAACCACGGGCAAATATTTAAACCAGTACATCATTTCTTTTTATTCCTGTTTTTCATGGGTTCGCTCGAAGCCTCAGGCCTGTAGGTCTTCAACAATGCAGCCATCTGCTGCACCACTTCGGGATGCTGGTTGTAGAGATTGATGGTCTGAGCCGGATCGTTCTCCAGATCGTAGAGCTGCGCAGGCGGTGCGTTCTTTTTAATTTTACCGTTTTCAATATCACTATTCTCACGACCGGAAAACGTGATCGCTGCCGGACCGCCAAAGCCGTGATTTCCAACCTTTGGAGAACTGAACCCACCACCGCCTTTGCCGCTGATATACATCCATTTTCCTTTGCGGATGGAAAGATGGGTTTTCTTAAAGGGTGACAACAAAAGATGATCCCGCTCCACAGATTCGCCCTTCAGGGCAGGCAGAATATTGACGCTGTCCTGACCTTGACCATCGGCGAGCGTTTGCCCGGTCAGTGCGGCGAAGGTGGCCATCATATCAACATTGCAAATCAGTTCATCGGATGTGGTTCCGGCTTCCACCTTGCCGGGCCAACGGACAATAAACGGAACACGGTGTCCGCCCTCCCATGCATCGAACTTGAAGCCGAGATATTTCCCGTTCAATGCGTGTCCCATCTCCCACGCTTCCTGTCCGGTATGGTTAAACATTCCGCCGTTGTCGCTGGTAAAAATAATCAGCGTATTATCCGCCACGCCCTGCGTTTCCAATGTTTGGAAAATCTCCCCCACGATCCAGTCGAGTTCATGCACAAAGTCACCATACAACCCACACTCGCTGGTGCCCTGAAAGCGGGGTGCGGGCGTGAACGGGTGGTGAATGTTCGCGGTCGACAGGCAGAGGAAGAATTTCTTATTGCCGCGCGCCTTAATCCATTCGACCGCCTTTTCGGTCAATGTGGTACCGACCTGATAATCGTCGTAAAGCGCGTGGGCCGCATCGGCACCTCCGATGGCATCGAGTTTCATTTTCTCGGGAATCACTTGTGTCTTCGCCTGTTGCCCATAGACAAACGGATCCTCCGGGACCAGACCCACCACCCGGTGGTTTTCAACGTATACAAAGGGTGCATGGCTATTTACCACGGGCACACCGAAATAATAGTCAAATCCCAACTCCAGCGGTCCGGGTTTCAGCTCGCCGTTCCAGTCGGGGGTCTTCTCACCAAAACCGAGATGCCATTTTCCAATAATCGCAGTCTCATAGCCCGCATCCTTCAGCACGCTGGCGATCGTCTGCTGTTTAGTATCTACAACCATTCCGGTTTTGAGGAAAACGGGTGCATACAGGTTTTTCCGGTGCGGGTATTCGCCGGTCAGCAAAGCATAACGAGAAGGCGTGCAAACCGCCGACGCCGAATGGGCATCGGTGAAACGTCGACCCTCCATCGCCAGCTTATCAATATTCGGAGTCTTCAGTTTGGTCGCGCCATAGCAACTCAGGTCGCCAATACCGAGATCATCGGCAAAGATCAAAACGATATTGGGTTTACTAACATCAGCAAATGTAACCCCGGCCCAAAGCGAAACCGCCGCCGTCAAAATGTTCAGCCTTGAGTTCTTCACAACAGTTCCTAATTGGCCTTTTTCTTCGTTTTCTTTGCAGAAGCGTCTGTCATGTCCGGAAGCGGCGGGACATTGACCACCTCAGTCGGCTCGGGCTTTCGGTTGGAGGCGGTGTCGGCAAACCCATACCACATCATGCCCACCTGATAGCCCATATCGCAATCGGTGCCGGACCACACTTCCATATCCAGCTGCAGCGAACTGCCAAAGGGCATGGTATCGAGTGCACGGCTCCGGCTCTCCACACTGAAGCCCTGTGTGTTGCGTTCATCTGCTGCCGTTTTCCGGTTCAGCTTATTGTATTTATGGGAGTACGGCTGAGCGTGAAACGGATGCTCATAAAAGTCGGTGCTGCGTCCGCCCCAGGAGTAGGCATAGTAGTCTTCTGTTCCGGTTCCGAAAATGGACGGAAAGTCCTCGCCGTCGACCCAGATTTTTTCGTCCCCTTCACCCCACCACTTTTCAACCGGGTTCATGATGGTCAGCGTATCGGCAACATAGACCCCGCGGCCCTTCAGCGTCACATAGTTCCAGTCCGAGAACGGACGCGTCGGAACGGGGTACTGCCCTCTCCACATGGCATTGAAGTACATCGAACGTTCATCCCAGGTCCAGTCTCCGGTTTTGACCTCCAGTTCGGCCTCCACCGGAGCACCACTGAGATTCTGTAACGTCACCTTACCGCCCGTTTTATACGGCATCACCCACCGGCAGCTCATCGTGCCGTCTTCCGCCACCGTGCGGTACCAGCCCTGCACCGGGTTCAGACCGATCCCGGTACCGAAGAAATCCCCGACCGGACACCAGACGGTTTCTTTGCCGTCAAATTCCATTTTCAAAATCACCTGACGCATCACATTCGGATCGTCATAGCTGCCCAGCTTCACCGAAAGCTCACGAACCGCCGCCGTTCCAGCCGGAAGAGCAATCTCTTTTTCTTCCTGTGCGGACAGTGTTGCACTGAAACGCTGCGGTGAACCCGCACCGGTTGCAGCAGGGTTCAACAGCATCTTTCCTGTGGTTTCCGTCAAAGCTTTCGCGGCTTCGAAGTCCGCCATCGTAAAGGTCTTAACCGGGGTGCCTTCATCATACTCCCGGAACGTGAACTGAAAGAAAAACGGCATTCGGTCTGTCGTCACCTTGCAGCTTTTGGCGTAGGGAATCGGGAAAAAGTTGACGGCAGAGCGCAGCGAGGGGTGCGCAAACGGGTATGGAACCAGACCGGTGCCATCAAACATGCCCAGCATATTGCCTTCAATCGCCGGCTCATCGGCGCCGTCGAGATAGATCCGCATGGTAATATCCGAGCCGCCGTTATGCTGATTATGCCAGGGCATCCAGGTCCGGACGATTGCGGCCGGCCCCTCGTGATCCATCAACACCCATTCCGTTTTTCCATCCTTCTCTTCCCGACGAATATAGTTATGCCGCTTATCCCCCTTGGTATTGAAATCCATGTTGGTGAACCAGCCCTTAGGTTCATCCGGTGTCTTCGATGCCCGGTTATAACTGCTCTGCTGCTTCAGCCGGAAATTCTGTTCCGGATAGCGTGCAACCGAATCGCGATCCGTCATCTCATTCAAAAGCGATTCTATGGATACAGGCCCGCCCGCCGGAGCGTTGGCGGAGGAGAATTCCTTTGCTTGTGCCGACAAAGCAGACAGTGCGACCGCTGCGCACAACAGACCGTTGGTTATATGTTGCTTATTCATCGTATGTACTTCCTTTTTAAAATCTCTGTTCTCAAAATGTCTCCTGTTGCTCTGACTTGACTTCAGAGTGCTACCTGACCCATTCGCATCAAATATGATCTGAACACACACCAACTCAGGCCGGCAGTTTCTCCACCTTACCCGGACGTTGCATATTTCATTGTCTTGGACCCAATCATAATTCGTTTACGAGGAAAATAAGAGGCTTGCCCCGTAAAATCAATATCTGCCGATAGGTTCTGGTCGGGGGGGGGACACCCGAACACCGGCCTTGTTGAAATGCTTCCCTAAGGGAAGGCTGCGTAACAGGGGTAAAATACCGGGAAACCACGCATGGGACGCTGCATAATCAATAATGACACCGCGCTGGTCGGTCACAACGATCATATAGCCTCCGTATTTCTGACCCCGCCGCTCCGTAAAATTAACGCTTTCACGCAAGCCGACCGTCGCACCTGAAAATGAATGAGAACGTTTATTCTCCCTTGTGGGTGTAAAATGGCTCTCCTGTCGGTCAAGGAGTATATAATTATCACCCTCAATTTCCTCCCCGACCGCAAAAAATTCGACTTTTAGCTGGTGGTTGTAATCCCCTGCGAACGTCTGCTTTATACGCGCACTGAATGTGTAGTCGATGTGCTTGGGAAGCCACCGAACCCCTTCAATGAATATGCTCTCCTTGAAAAACCGCTGTTTGCTGGACTTTGAAAAATCAAAATTGAACTTCGGAGGCTGAGCCAGTTCCATATACACGCGGTCCTCTTCGGAAAATTGGGTTAATGGCACCTTACGTTGCCGTCCCTGTTCATCCGTCAGCACCGCCTTATCACCGATCCTGGTGACAAATCGGCCCGCAATATTGTTGCCATCGCCCAAAGTCCAGATCCGCGTTTCGTTTTCCACCGATTGCAGAAATACGGGTTGCTTGACGGGCGGGCTTTCCGCCGATGAAGTCCCTTTCACTGTATAGTCGCAAAAAACCGGACCATTCGTAACGCAAACTTCCCCGGGCACAAGGTTCTCATAGATGGTTTCAATCAGGTCGCGTGTGGGTTTCGCGGTTTTGAAAATCGGCAGGATCGGATTGCCTTGAGGACCTTTTTCATAGGTTTCACCCTGCACTTCAACCGACAACATGGCTGCGAAATTACCACCAGGAGCTTCACCGATGATAATATCCAGATCCTGGGATTCCCCCGGTTTCAGGGTGATCCAATCTCCGACCTCCGCGAGATTGTTCCCATGGTAATACTTGCGGGAATCCGCAGAACTGCTTTGCCACCTGGGCGCAATACTCCTGAAAGAGTACCCTCGCCATTCCGTCGGCCAACAGGCTCTGAGGACCACTTCCTTCCGTACGCTAACGGCCATGATATCGTCGGCCATGCCCCAAAAGCGAAATGTGATGCCATCCGGATGGGATGCCGGACAGACCAACTGGCCCTTATAGTGTACAACCCAGAGATAACCGGCAGTGTCACCTTCGCCGAAGGCCTCAGGGGCAAGTACAGAAAACACGGGGGGAACCATGACGGTCGTGGCATAGAGCTTCTTGGGAGATCGATAAAAACGAGACAACGTGGAAGGCTTGTATCCCTTGGCGACAAACGTTTTCAGCGCATGTAGAAAAGAATCTATGTCATAAGGGATATCCCGCCCGCTGCGATCCCGCTTAAAATCGTAGAACGTTCCCTCTAAATCATTGCCGATGCTCATTTCCATGCCAAACGCAGATATATCCTCCAGATTAACACTAAGATCAAATCCGGCATATCCCCCGCCGGTACCGACTCCGTCCCCTATACCGCTCATTTCCGGCAGATAAATTTCAGGCATATCCGCCTTCTGCACCTTGGTAACGATTCGCTCTGAAGACCTGGGCTTAGAATTTTTCTTCACCTTTACCTTCGGCTTCTTCAGCTTCATCTTCGGCCGCTCCACCGGATTGGGAGGTACAAATTTCTTCTCCTCCTTCCGCGTAACCGAAAACACCACCAGCAATCCCGCCAGCATGAATGCTGCTGCATGCACCAGCAGGCTGATCACAAACCCACTCGGAGCTCCCTTAACAATACCTTTAGCTTTTCTTGACATACGGTGCCTCCGCAACTCTCAGAGCCGACAAAAGAAACAATATTGATAATGGGTTTCTGTCGTCTAAAAACTGTTTCAATGTACAAACGTCCTTAGGTGCCTTCATCAGATATTAGTTTAAACCCTTTCCACTTCTGTTTCATTTCAGGGATTTACCACCCTGTAAAAGGCAGCTGGATTCGTTGCCGGTATCGCAACGTGTAGTGGTGATGTCAGTAGCGGATTGTAATCCAATACCGTTTGCCAAACCAGATTCGTCAGATGATCGGTTGATTCAACCCGGTAATGCTGCCCGGTGGAACCACTGAACTGGAAGCCGATGTTGCCATTGGTCACCACAACGCCCGGCAGGATTTCAGGAGGATCTTCAGGTGATTCGATAACGACCATCCCCGTCAGTGCCGTTTCGTCGCCGCCATAATTCCCGTTACTATCCAGCACAAAGCTGATGGTGTCGCCTTCCGCAACCGTCAATCCGGTCAGGACGAAGGCTCCGTCTTCGCGCGGCAGGTCGGTGCCCCCGGAGGCCGTACTGTCGACCGTCCAGATCGAAACCGTGTTGTAGTATACGCTCGCGCTGATTCCACCATTATCGACAGAATTACCCCGCCTGAAGTTGCCGGATATGGAAGCTGTGGTTCCGTTGAGCATATCCGCCGCACTGATCGTGTAACGGACGATGACAAACCTCGTTGCGGCCGAGTTTCCGGGATGAAGCAGTATATCGTCTCCAACCACACCCGCATTAAACGCCTGGCCATCGCTGAAAATCTCAAACTCGGATCCGCCGGCGATGCCGCCCAATACGGCCGGCGTATTGTTGGCGGCAGGCCCCTCAAAACCCCTGTTGCCTGCATTGCCCACCGGGTTCCGGGGGGTCAGAGCAACTTCTGTACCGCCTGAAGCAGCACTCGAATAGAGGTATTCCCAGCCGGTCGGCGGTGTGGTCGGAGCTGTACTGCCTGCTCCATAGCCGGGTGCCGTGGTATAATCATAGGCGACATCGGCGATAATGGTTCCGGAAAAAACCGCTGCGGTGCCGGAAACCGTAACATTCGTTCCGAGGGTGCCCGCAAATACCACGGTGCCGGTGTCCGATCCCGCCGCCGTCGGCGTATAGCGCACCACGACATTCTGCTGCTGAAATGCTGTCAGAACATAGTTGCTGCCGGAAACAATTGAAAAAGGTGGAGCAACCGATGCCGAGCCAGACAAGGTGCCCGCTCCGCTGTTTTCAACCGTTACCGTAAGGTCTTTCGTTTTGCCGACAAACACGGTTCCGAAATCCAGACTTCCGGTGGAAAGGCTCAGCTCCGGTTCATCGGAAACGCGCACCGGAAGTGTGGCCGAAACCGGATCGGGTGAAAGCGAGTTGGATTGGCTGAGGTCAGAATACCAATGGTTGGCCACGGCATATTCCACTTCCGTATCCGTTCCGTGCCAAACTTCCATATCCAGCTGCAGGGAGTTGGTAAACACGATGGTATCGAGCGCCCGGGTGCGGGTTTCGGTGCTGTAGCCCTGGGTATTCGCCGTGTAGCCGGGAGAATCTGGATGACGGTTCAGTTGGTCGTACACATGACAGCGCACCTGGGCATGGAAGGGATGGTCATAGAAATCGGTACTTCGGCCGCCCCACGAATAGGCATAGTAGTCTTCCGTCCCGGTTCCGAACATCGACGGAAAATCTTCACCGTCCACCCAGATCTTATGATCGCCTTCACCCCACCAGCCGGTCACCGGGTTCCAGAGGGTCAGGGTGTCGCCAACGAAAACACCGCGTCCGCCGGTAAGCGTAATATAGTTCCAGTCCGACCAGGGCCGGGTCGGAAGCGGCGACTGAAAGCGCCAGCCGGAATGGAAATAGAGGGACTGTTCATCCCACTCCCACGGCTCGGTAGCCGCCGACATGGAAAGCTCCACCGGCTCATCATAGAGGTTTTCAAGCGTAATCGTAGCACTGGCCTGGTACGGCATCACCCATCGACAGGAAAGCGTACCATTGGACTCAACCGTACGGAACCAGCCCTCGAACGGGTGCAGCCCCACGCCGGATCCGAAGAAATCGCTCAGCGGACACCAGATGGTTTCCTGCCCGTCGAATTCAGCTTTCACAATCACCGACCGCATCAAACGGTTGCCGCGGCTGTTTTCATCCAGTACCACCGTAAACTCGTGCACGGCATTGGTTCCGGCCGGAAGATTCAAAACAACTTCAGCGTTGCTCGCAAGGGTTCCCTGCCAGCTCACATTGGTTGGCGGAAGATTGGCGGCGGGATCCAGCAGCGCCTGCCCTACCTGAGCCGTCAGGTTGCTCGCGGCGTTGAACGCCTCCATGGTGAAGGTTTCGACCTCGGTGCCTTCGTCATATTCACGATGGGTGAAGATGTAGAAAAACGGACTGCGGTCCAGCGTGACCACACAGCGCTCAGCATAGGGAATCGGGAAAAAGGAGACCCCCGACCGGAGCGATGGATGCGCGAGCGGATATGGTATCAGGCCGGTGCCGTCGAAGAGCGTCAACAGGTTGCCCTCCATGACCGGCGTCGAGGAACCGTCCAGATAGATGCGGATATAGTCGTTGAGTGTGGGGCTCGTGATCGAGCGCCACGGCGTCCAGAAGCGCACGAGTGCCCCCGGCGCCTCGTGATCCACCATCACATATTCCGTGCCGTTGCCATACTCCTCGGTGGTATAGAGATACTTGCCGTTGAAATCACCGTTCGCAAACCATCCACTGGCGGTATCGCTGACTCCCGATTCCGGCGGTCCCACGTCGGAAGCCCGGTTATAGCTGCTGAAATTGATCAGGCGGGTGGATGTTTTCGGAAAACGCGCAATCACCGAACGGTCAACCATTTGATTTAAAAGGTCTTCCAGCGTGATCGCATCCCCGGGCACAGTCTCAGGTACACTGCGAAGCTGATAGCCGGTCAGTCGCGGCCCGTTCTGGGAGGCCGTGACCACCAGATCCTGCGTGGTTGCATCGGCGGTGAAGGTTCCGATGGCATAGGATTCGCCATTCAGTACATTCTGCCCGGTTCCTGCGTAGGTCATGGTACGATCCGGCGTCGGAGCCTGCCAGCTGGAATCCCCATGCCAAACCTGGATAAGATAGTCTTCGCCCACGGTAAGGCCGGAAAACGTTTTAAGCGTAACCGCACCGGTTCCCGATCCTTCATAATCAATCGTGGAGAGCAGCTGATCGTAATCCGAATCGCTGGCCGGCCCGGTCCAGGGATCTCCCGTCCAGCTATCTGCCAAAAGTGTTCCATCCGCAGTAAAGGTGACCCCGTTGATCGTCGGAGATGTCGTCACCCCGTTGCCCACACCGTTGACCGCCTCCACCAACGTTCCATTCGTAACAACATCCGATGCATAGCCGGTAATCGCACTGAAGCTCCAGTTAATGGTTGCTGCGTCAGCGATAGTCAGCAGCGTGCTGCTAAGCAGAAATATTCCGGTGATTTTTTTCATAGGTATTTTCATTTTTTTACTCGGTGCATAGGATTGTCCCTCGTTTTCTGAAATAAAACATCCCCGGCACAACTGTGCCGGGGATGCCGCCGAATACAGGAGCCGGCGAGATGATATTGTTTATGGAATATACCTGATCCGATAGAACGCCGCAGCATTAGTCGTCGGAATGGAAACATCCATCGGCGATTCGGTCAATGGATCAATATCCAGAACCGGCTGCCAGTCAGCAAGGTTGAGCATCTCCGTTGATTCAATCTGGTAATGGACTCCGATTTTGCCATCGAGCTGGAATTCGATATGGCCATCGACCACTTCAACGCCGGGAACCAAAACAGGAGCAGGAATTTCCTGTATCACAATCACACCCGTAAGTGCCGTTTCATCGCCAGCGAACTTCCCATTATTGCCCACAACAAAACTGATCGTGTCGCCAACAGCAACCGTCAGGTTGGTGATATTAAAGACGCCATCGGTTTGCCACAGGCGACCGACTGCCCCTGACACGGAAAAGAGCTGTGTCGTATTGTGATATACCTCACCAAGGATCGAATCTGCCGGATCGCCGTTGGTTTTGCCAACCTGTTCTCTGAAGCTTCCGGTAATATCCACCACTGTTGCCCCGGCCAGATCCTCCTCACTGAAGGTATAGCGAACAATGACATAGTCATTGCTTTCACCACTGCCCGGATGGATCAGCAGATCCGTGCCCGGGACACCTAAGTTTCCGTCGGAACTGGCATTGCCGTCATAGCCGTCGCTGAAAATTTCATACTGCCCGGAGCCCGTCAAACTGCCCAGAACCCCAGGAACACCGTACTGTCCGTTCGGATCCCCGAAACCGGTGTTGCCGCCACCGTATGAACTCGAAACCAACCTGTCCGGAGTCAGCGACACTTCCGTTCCGCCGACGGCCGTATCCGAATACAGATAGTCCCAGCCTTCGGGCTCTGCCGACGGGCTGATATAATCGCCGGCAATGTCCGCCACAATCGTTCCCAGAATGAGTTCGCCGGTGCCCGAAACCGTAATATTGGAACCGCCTGCCCCCGTAAAACTGAGCGTTTCCGAAAAATCACCTTCCGTTACCGGAGCAAACAGAATCACCACGTCCTGCTCTTCGCCCAATCCGAGCGAATAGGTTCCACCCGACTCCACATGAAACGGCGCCGCGACCGAGGCGGTTCCATCCAGGATCATTCCTCCGGTATTCTGAACCGTCACGGTCAGACTGTTCGTGGCCCCGAGATATGTGGTGGTAAAGGCCAGATTGCTGACACTCAAACCGATACTGGCCTCCGGCTCCACCACACCCGTTCCTGAAACAGAAATCGTTGCACCGCCGCCACCGGTAAACACGAGCGATTCCGTTACCTCGCCGATGGATTGCGGAGCGAACAGTACCGTAACAACCTGCTCCTGACTATTCGACAGCGAATAGGCCGCGCCGGATTCAATATAAAAAGGTGCCGAAACGGAGGCCGTTCCCTCAAGCACTTCACCGCCTATATTTTCGACGACAACGGTTAAGCTGTTGGTGTAGCCGACATAGGTGGAGCCAAAATTCAGATTGGTTACGCTTAAATCAATAATGGGATCGGGCTCTGTATGCCCGGAAATGGCACGAAGCTGATAAGCAGTAAGTCGGGGTCCACCCTGAGAGGCGGTAACCACCAACGCCTGTGTGGTTTCATCGGCTGTAAAGGTGCCGACCCCATATGACAGTCCATCCACTGCATTATCTCCGCTGCCGTCATAGACCATGGATCGGACATTACTCGACTCTGCGTTCCAGATCTGTATCACATACGCTGCGCCCACCGTCAGGCCCACAAATGTCTTCAGGGTCAGCGGATCCGTACCGGATCCCTCGTAATCAATCGTCGACAGCAGCTGATCATACGCCGCATTCGTCGCCGGCGTTGTCCACGGATCTCCCGTCCAGCTGTTTGCCAACAGTGTTCCATCCGCAGTAAAAGTGACTCCATTGACCGTAGGTGAGGTTGTGACACTTCCCCCCACCCCGTTAACCGCCTCAAGCAAAATTCCGTTCGTTACCACGTCTGACTCATAGCCGGTAATGGTACCGGTAGTCCATTCAATGGTTGCTGCATGCGGGTTCATCACTGTCAAACCGCCTGCAAGCAGGATACCGATTCGTTTTTTCATCGTTCTTTCCTCCTGTATTTCACTTAGCCTTGCACTTAACGAGAACACCTGCAGAACTCACACACGGCAGGCGTTTAACCCCAGGTTATTTGATTAGAGCGCCAGGCCCCGACGGACAAACAACATGCCGCCACCGAACAGAGCAATCAGTCCCAGTGTAGCCGGTTCAGGAATAACGTTCACCTGCCCAAACACGGCCGTTTCAGAACCACCAAAGTTGCCTGCGTTTCCAACCACGAACGAGATGGTGTCCCCCGCTCCGATCGTAAACGAGGACAGCGCGTTAACACCGGTAAAATCGCCTTCTCCTGCGGGAGACGTGAAATCCGTGCTATTCACATCGAGAAGCATCGTCGAATTATGAAAGACGAGGAAATCGGTCCCCGTATCCCCCCCGCCGTCATCGAAACTCTGGAACAGGGTCTCAATGGAGGCGGTGGTACCGTTTTCCGAAATGTCAGCGACAGAGAGCGTGTAGCGCGCAATGATGTAGTCGGCGTTATTACCCTGTTGACCAGCGTGCATCAGCACGTGTGTCCCCTCTACGGCATTATGTTGGTTTGGGTTACTGTTATTGAATAGCTGAAAATTACCCCCGTTATCGTTACTGCCATCAAGAGCTGGAACACCATAACTGATCGATCCGCCAAAACCCGTCTGCCCGTCTTGACCAATCGCTACGTTTGGGTTCAATGCAACTTCGGTTCCGCCGCTCGCCGCGTCAGAATAAAAATACCCCCACCCTTCGGCCAATGTCGCATCATCCACATAATCACCCGCTAGGTCAGCAACGAACGTGGCATTGGCCGCTCCGACTGCCAACAGACCCAGTGTTAGTGTACATATGATTTTTTTCATTTTTGTCCTCGTTTCGTTTTTAGATAGAGGCACCCTTTGCCCCTTTAAATCGGTGTAAGTTTCGACCTTCAGCACATAGGACTGGAGTGACGCTCTTCCACTACGAACAGAAAGAATGTTTCATAATGAAGAAAGAGGCGGATCAACCGTACTGTTGATGCAATGCACATTTTTTCGTGATACCCCTAGTTTTGACCGATATAGATGAGACAAAATGACCACTTTTCACTAAATTGAACGCAATGATTCAGACGTATACAATTTCCAGATGGTACCTGATGGCGGCGGGAGCAATCGTGCTCGCACAACTACCTGCACAGGCCAAAGAGGCGATCCCCTCCCCGGCGGTTCTGGAAAGTAAACTGGAATCCATTGATACGGAATTGGGTCAATTAGCAACATTTACCATGCGTACCGGCGTCGGCAATCTGGGATGGCTCTCTCAGGATCATCCTGACCCCAACCATTCCGAATGGATTGAGATAAAGCTCAACGAAGAAACAACCATCGACCAGATTGTGCTCGCCCCCATCATCTGGGTGGATGAAAACCGGGGTCCTGTCGCAGATGGATTCCCTGTGGAATTCCGTATTATCGTCGGTTCTTCGCAATATCCGGAAGGTCAAGTAGTCGCCACCTACGCAGAAAAAGACGAACTATTGCCGCGCATTGCTCCACTGGTTATTCCACTCGAACCAACAAAAGCGGCATGGGTCCGTGTTGAGGCCACAAAACTTTCTCCCTGGGCGTGGAATAAAGGCCGATATATCTTTCAATTATCTGAAATCCTGATCTTCAACGGGGACCGAAATCTAGCTTTACGCCGCCCGGCCCGGACATCTACAAGCCGCAGAAATAAGGTGAATCCATCCATGTCTGCCAAGGCTTTGACGGATGGGCATATGCCGTACGTCATGGATGCCGCTCCCGGCAAACGCAGCGATCCATATGTGGCCTTTTATAGAGACGACGCCATTCCCACCATCACCATCGATCTCGGAAAAGTACATGCCATAAACGGGATCAACCTCCATACAGCAGACCTAAGGGAAAATATTCCACGCATTCACCACGCGGACTATGCAATTCCTAAACACCTTCTTATTGAAGCCTCCATGGCGACAAACTTCTACAACGCCAAACCGATCATGGAATACGTACGCCGGCAAATCTACGATACCGGTCCGATTACCATGCAAAATTTCCCGACTACGAATGCGCGCTATATTCGGCTGACGGTTAAGGAGGGATATCAAGCACCGGAAGCCACTGGTTCCTGGCGCTGTTTTGGTTTCGCTGAAATAGAGATCTGTTCGGACACCCGGAATATGGCCATAGGTCGGGAAGCCGTTCTGAATATTAAAGAAACGAATGTTACCGATGGACACATCTCCGCACTTACCGACGGCCTGAATCATTATGGAACGATCCTCCCCATCAGAGAATGGCTGAACCAACTGGCCCGTCGGCATGAACTGGAAGTAATCCGTCCACGCATTGCCGAGCAACTTGCGGGCATCTATCTACATCAGGAAAAACTCGTAGCAACTCTCAAGCTCCTCACAGCCCTACTTGCGATCAGTATCGCATTGGCTATAAGCATTGAGTATCTGCTGCATCGGCGATCTATAAGGCGTCTGAAACAACAGTTTGCCGCCGATCTGCATGATGAGATTGGGGCCAACCTTCATACGATCGGCCTGCTCAGCGATATGGTGGAGGAATTCAAAGAGGCCCCTACAACCATATCCGAATATGTAAAACGAATCAGGGCCGTTACCGAGCGGACCGGCACAGCCATTCGTTATGTCACCGGCATGCATGATTCGCCCGAACTGTTCGCCGATTTAAAAACCGACATGCAGCGGGCCGCCGACCGGATTGTGACCAAACAAAAACATACCTTGGTTATTGAAGGCGAAGACTTCATCCCCAACCTCAAGCAGCGAACCCGAATCAACCTGTTCCTCTTTTACAAGGAATGTCTGATCAACATCAGCCGTCACTCCGGGGCAACCGAACTCAAAACCGAACTGACCCTCACCCCGAAAGGGCTTGTTTTATCGATTACAGATAATGGAAAAGGCCTCACCCAGGACATCCCGAAATCCCTGCAGCGCCGGGCAAAATTGTTCAGAGCACACGTGTATCAGGAAACGCCTTCAACGGGTGGGACACGTATCATCTTAAGAGTTCGTCGTCCCAAATAATTAATTCCCGGAAATCATGATGCAGAAAATCCAGATCATACTCATTGAAGATAATCCTGATTATCGTGAAACCCTGAGTCTCACGATCAACATGGAATCCGACATGGAAATAGCCGACACCTTCGGTGCCTCGGAAATTGCACTTCGGAACCTGCAGACCGGTAATCGGCCGGATCTGATTCTGCTGGATCTCGGCCTGCCCGGCATGAGCGGGTTGGATGCCATTCCGTGGATCCAGCAATACTGCCCCGACACCAAAATTATAGCGCTTACCCAATCCAACAAAGAAGCGGATGTTCTGCGCGCCATTGCGCTCGGCACAAATGGATATCTGCTGAAATCTTCCACTGTAAAACAGATCAAAGATGGTATCCGCAGTGTGATGGAAGGCGGAACGCTGATGGACCGCGAAGTTGCGGGCTATATCGTAAACGCGGTCAAAACCAAACCCGCAGCGATTAGACTCGAAGAACCCCTCACCTCCCGCGAACTGGAAATTCTCGTGCTCGTCAGTGAAGGGCTGCAGAAAAAAGATATCGGTGAAAAACTAGATATTTCATACGCCACCGTCGCCACCCATATCCGCCATATCTATGAAAAACTCCAGGTGGAAAACGCCCCCGCCGCCATCACCAAAGCATTCAAAGCCGGCATTCTGCCGCACAATAAACACTGATCATTTTCACACGGCAACCAAAGTGCACGGTACAAACTCATACCGTTTGTTGCCCAAACAGTCACGAAAGCCGGCGAACGTTCCAAAGGTTGGACGTTTGTAACCAAAGCGTCAGATAGCCGTCCCGTTCTGTTATCTGTTTTAAGCCGCCATACCGCGAATACACGTTTCCACCAAATCGATGACCTTTTCCTGCACCCGCTTCCGGGCCGGGTCGCGCTCCAGCACCTTCAAATCGCGCTCGATTAATTCGACAATATCCGGGTCGGGAAGCGGCTTCTGACCGGTGTAAACATAACGGTTAATCACTTCCTGCAATTTGTCGGGATTGAGCTGCTCCTCTTTGACAAGCTGATCAAAGGCCGACCGCCGTTCCTGCTCCCAGAAATCCTCGAACGAATCCGGGATCTCCGCCGCACTGGAAAGATTCGGCAGGGTGCTGTCGATAAATTTTTGAATCAGCTCGCGCTTGCTCCGCAGTTCAATCTCGCCCGCCACCAAATGCGTCGGGGCAGCATGACCCAGCATCGCCCCCAGACAGACCAACCCAAACAGACCCAACCGTTTTATATTCATTCCCAACCGCCTTTTCAGTGTATGCCGTGGTTCTACTTTTTCTTACTGAGTTCCGCACGCAGCGTTTCCACCTTCTTATCCAGCGGAGTTTTACAGTGGCGTGCATAATCCTTGGTGTAGAGCGTCGAGAGCGAGCTGAACTGCTCCGGCAGTTTATTGTAGGTTTCCCAGGCTTCATCATAGGCGCCGATCCACAGCTTCATCGCCTGCTCGTCACCCCGCGTTTCTGCATCCGACAGATAAACCGCCGCACGATAGATTTCGTAAAGGTGCAGGCCATAATAGGCCGATCCCACCACAAACTCGCGCGTCTCCGGCGTGGCCCATTTAATTTCTTCCGACAGGTCGACAATGCGCTTCCACATCAGGATGGATTCTTCCTTCTGGCGCAGGCTGCGCGCCTGGCCTTCCGCGGTTTTTGCCGGCCTCGGCCAGCCAATTCCCTGATCGCGCGTCCACCACTTGTCCATATCGAAGTGCGTTGTGTTGCGGCCGCGCACCACCGCGTCGGCGGACAACAGGCACAGCTCGCGGAATTTCACCACATCCGCATCGCTCAGCTTCAGCTTTTCTCTGGCATACTGATTAAACAGCACCTCTTCGCTCTGCGAGGGATCATTCGCCCACTGCGCCACCACCCAGGCATTCAGGTCCGGCCACAGTTCGCTGGTAATGTAGGGTCCGTCCCAGCCACCGCCGCGCGTCCAGGTCCAGATGCCGGCATAGAGCTCTGGCTTCTGTTCAGTAAATTCCCGCAGGTTGCTGATGGCATCTTCCGGCATACGCTCATGCTCTTCAAAACCTTCAATTACGCCATGGGCAATATAGTTCGGATAGGCACCCTTGCCCTCATATTCGCGGGCGCACTGGACCTCCACAATCTGCTTATGGCGGCCCATACCGATGAGTTTGCTGAAGGGACAGCCGCGATGGAAATCGCCTTCACACTGCTTGATGCTGATCGTCAGGTTCGGGTGCGGCTCCACGGCATCATTCACGGCCATATAGGTGCCGACACTGCGGTCGAATGCGATCCAAGTGCGGAAGATCAGCTGCTTGTTCCGCTTCACACAAACCTCTTCGCGCAGCAGCTGCATCAGCGGAATAATCGTCTTCTCTGAACTGCCCTTGTTTTTAATCGCCCCTTGATGGAACGGCGCATCGTGCAGATAGGTTTCACCAATGCGCACAACCAATCCGTCAAAATCTTCAAACTGCGCAAACATTTCGTCCACCTGAGCACGGATCAGTTCCTGAACGCGCGGATTGCGGGCATCGCCGAAGGTCTCTTCAAGGCCTTCCTTTTCAATCAGGCGTTTCGGAAACAGCACCATGTCCGACATCGCATAGGTCTGCATGCCCAGCTTTTTGCAGCGCGCCAGATTGGCTTTCACCACCCTGGCCTTGGCATCCACCCATTTCCGATCTTCGGAACCTTTGGGCAAAATATCTTTATCCACTGATTCCCAGTTGATCGCGAGCATGGGAGATTCAAACAAAAAGTATACCTTTCCGTTATAGCCCATCTGCTGAATCACGGCCGGATCGTTATAGGCACTCTCATACAACGGCTCACCCGGATTATGATGCACCATATCCAACACCATCGGCTCCGCCTTCAACGCCATCGTCCCCATCAAACATAACACCGCAATCGTCACATATTTTTTCATCGTACAACGTCCTTCATTTGAACCCTCAGACCCGTGGTCAGCACATACCATTCACGAGAGCCCTGTTTGCAAAAGTGAGGTATGCAACATATACTGTTTCACCTCATAAATAAACCACAAGTCCATCCATCCGGACAACTCGCCCATACCCCCTTCCTGATAAACAAAAAACCTCCCTGCTAAAGACAGGAGGAAGGCATTGGCAAACTGGATAAATTTTCTTTACGACCCGAAACTCTCAGCATCACCCCTCTATTTCAAGCGACCTCGGCGTATGAGTTTTTGCAAGCAGGCATACGGGATGCCTGCTCGCACTGATCATTATGACACACACCATTAATCCTATAAAACGCAGTTGCCTATTTTAGGTTAATCTTCGATAAAAGCGCGGTAGAATTCCACATCAGATGAAACGGAATTCGTCACCGTCACTTCAGTTCCCGTACCGGCAATATTGGTGATGATATTATCCCAACCCCCAACGGTCATAGACGTACGAACCTCCACACCATATGAGCCGTTATTGCTGGTCAAAAAGCTCAGAGTCACTTCGGTTCCCCCCGAAATAACACCAATGGAAATATCACCAACCGCCGGCGGTAGAGGTGGATTTGGAGTAATCCAGGACAGGTTATCCATCGTGCCGATACTGCCGATGCCACGCGTATCGATATAAAAACCAACGGCGGAGGCATCATTCCCAGCCCCCATCCCCGAACGGGTGGTAAGCACGTTCCGAGTTTCGCCAACATAGGATCCTACTTGAAAATCGTTTTCACCCGTACGGGCAATGAACAAAGCTGTAACCCCGGTAGCATCTCCGCTTGCATTACCAAGCTCGCTTGTCCCGTTGAATCCACGAGCTCTTATGAGCGTATCACTGTTAAGATATACAGACACATAATCTTCGCGCACTTCGTTAACCGGAGTTTTACCGACATAGAGACCGACCGCCGAATTTAACGTACCTGACATCGTCTTGAACCAGGAAATATCACATTTGACTTCTTCACCAACGGCCAGGCTGAACCCGTTATAGATGAAAGCGTATTGATCTGCAGCACCCGAATGAGCGGTTGAGGCAAAATCAAGGGCCTCGCTGTTAATTACTCCAGCAAGGTCGTTTGCCCCTCCGCTATTGTTCAGGATTCTGGTCATGGTGTAATTCGACAGGTCGCCGCTGAAGTCATCCATCAGGACAGTTGTGGGCTCGACGATCGCATTGATGTCTCTGGTTGTGCTGTTGCTGTTGCTCAAGGTATCCACGACCGTCAGCTCTACCATATATGTTCCAGCCGATACAAAGGTGTTGGTGACCACACCACCCGTGGCCGTATTCCCATCGCCGAAGTCCCAGTTATAGGAGGCGATCGGTTCTATAGACACACTATTCGTTCCGCTGAAAACGACCTCCAGCGGTGCCGTCCCGGAAAGCGGAGAGGCATCGATATCGGCGGTTACCGGCTCCACCTCAACAATCTGGAAGCTTTCAATCGCTCCAACGGTCCCGGCAGCGCGCACATCTGCATAGATACCGACTACATTTCCGGAATTCGCTGTGGTTGGAGTAAGAGAGCCTCTGACCGTACGAGTTTCGCCTACATAGTTACCCCACACATAGGTATTATCCGCCACCCGGGCAATAAACAACTTGGTTGTGCCAACCGCAGTATAATTAGGGTTACCATACTCGTCGCCTCCATCAAAACCACGTTGCCAAACATTGTTGCTATTACGCTTTCCATACACCGCGATGTAGTCCTGCCGAGTTCCCGCAACCGGAGCAGTACCCCCCACATAAAGTCCAAACGCTTCATTGTTAGCAGCACCCGTGATCGGCCAATTCGCCACCGTCACCTGAGCCTCCTCACCAACGGCTAAGGTTGCGCCGCTTCTGATGTATGCCCACTGCTCGATGCCATCGTACGCCGATGTAGCCAGCTCTAGATCGCCGCCGCCATTTACCTGCCACGTGGATGTATTGGCACTTCCGCCATTATCATCCAAGATAGCCGTACCCGTCCAGTTCCCTAATCCTCCGCTGAAATCATCAGAAATGATTCCTGCCAGCGATGAGGTAACACAACCCAGCCCCACGATAACCGCAGTGACTCCTATTTGTATTCTTTTCATCTTATTGCTCCCTTTGTTAGGTTAATTGATTGATGTGGTTTAATATTTCAAAGGGGTACACTCAAATCCTTTTCGAGCAGGTGTCCCCGTAAAACTTTTACTACTACGGAGGTGGTGACACCTATCTCAACACTCCGTTATTTTTTGAATAATGCTACTTAAACTGGACCCCGAAAAGACGGCGGACAAAACAGCATCTCACCCTGTCACTCGGTGATTAATCCCATGGTCGCCGGCTCAGTAGAAATAATTTGGAAGCTTTCAATCGCTCCAATCGTCCCTGCGGCTCGGACATCTGCATAGATGCCCACCACGTTGCCGGAATTCGCTGTGCTCGGAACACAGGTGCCTGCGACTCTACGAGTCTCACCATCATAGCTACCCCACTCATAGGTATTTACCCCTGTCCGGGCAATAAACAGTTTGGTTACACCTAATGGATTATAATTTGGGTAATTACGAAACTCACCTGTTCCATCAAATCCACGTTGGAAAACCCTCGGATTATTATGTTTCCCATACACTGTAATGTAGTTGTTTCGGCTTCCAGGAACTGGTTCAGCACCTCCCACAAAAAGTCCAAAAGATTCGTGGCCGGCAGCTCCAGTGATCGTCCAATTCGCCACCGTCAGCTGAACTTCGTCACCGACAGCCAGAGATGCTCCCTTCCTGATGTAAGCCCACTGCTCGATCCCATCGTATTCCGATGTAGCCAACTCCAGATTACCACTGCCATTTACCTGCCAGACGGATCTATTGGCACTCCCGCCATTATCATCCAGAATGGCCGTACCGCTCCAGTTTCCCAACCCACCACTGAAACCCTCATAGATAGCCATCGAGGATTGAGATATAACCATCCCCACGGCAACGGCGACGATCCTTAGTCTTTTTCTTTTCATCATATTTTACTGCTCAACGGGCGATGGAGACGATTCCATCGCCCCGAACATTCATTTAACAATGCGGATTACACTAGATCATAAAACGACGACGAATGAAGAACATCCCACCACCGAAAACCGCGATAAGTCCTGCGGTAGCCGGCTCAGGAATGATCTGAAAGCTTTCAATCGCTCCAACCGTTCCAGCCCCGCGCACATCTGCATAGATACCGACTACATTTCCGGAATTCGCTGTATCTGGAGTACGAGTGCCTCCGACCGTACGAGTCTCGCCAACATAGTTACCCCACTCATAGGTATTATCCGCCGTCCGGGCAATAAACAGCTTGGTTGTACCAGCCGCACCATAATTAGGGTTATTATACTCAGTGGTTCCGTCAAAACCACGTTGGAAAACATTGTTGTTATTACGTTTCCCATACACCGTGATGAAGTCCTGCCGTGTTCCTGCAACCGGAGCAGTACCCCCCACATAAAGACCGAACGATTCATTGTTAGCAGCACCCGTGATCGCCCAGTTCGCCACCGTCACCTGAGCCTCCTCACCAACGGCTAAGGTTGCGCCGTTTCTGATGTATGCCCACTGCTCGATACCATCGTACGCCGACGTAGCCAGCTCCAGATCGCCACCGCCATTTACCTGCCACGTGGATGTATTGGCACTTCCGCCATTAGCATCCAAGATAGCCGTACCCGTCCAGTTCCCTAATCCTCCGCTGAAATCATCAGAAATGATTCCCGCCAACGATGCAGAAACACAACCCAGCCCCACGATAACCGCAGTGACTCCTATTTGTATTCTTTTCATCTTGTTCTCCTTTTCAAACCGGATGACCCGTTCATCCGAAAGATCACTCAAAAACTTCATGATCAGTCGCCAATAATCCTATAAAAACCCATCTTATCTACCGGGCAGTTACTAACAGACATATCGCCATTTTCACCGGCAATCTCATTCATAATATTGCTCCAGGCCCCCGCCACCAAATTACTCCGAAACTGCAGGGTATAGTCCGCAGTATTGGTTCCCTCCCACCCAAGCACCGAGCAGGAGTTCGAAAATGATATAGAAGGAGAAGAAACCGCTTTCGACTGGATAAACACATGCTCCCCGGAGCCGATTTCATCAAAGACAACAAATGCACCAATCGGAACGCCCTGCTGATCAACACCATCAACATTGACCGTATTACCGGAAATCACATGCTTCGGAATATGCACGGCGGCCGTTGTGTTCGCCGGAATCTCAATAACATATCGATTAGAGGCCTCATGTTGCTCAACCGATACGGAAACCGGACCGCGCACCGTCGGCATGGTCAGCGAGGCAAATTCCAGGTCACCGATCTGCGGTTTGATTTGGATTTTCTCGAAACCGGGCTCCAGCGGTGTGACCCCCATCAACTGACGAGGGATAATGTTCGCCGGGGCTGCACCCCACGCGTGGTTCCAGTCCAGGTTGCTTTTATAGGCCTGACCCCATGCTTCGAGTGTAACCATGGACCCCTCTTCCATCATATTCCACCAGCTGCGCGGACCGGTAGAGCGCATCAGCTCCAGCGCGGCTTGGTCGCGCCCCGCATTATAGAGTCCATCCAGCAGATATTGCGCACCGTAGACGCTCGGCGCCATGCCACGCGATTCCACAAAGTCAGCAACAGCCTGCATATTTGTTTCCGGTACAAGATCAAACGCCAACGGGAAAAAATTGGCATGCGCGGCGGAGTGCGTCGACCCTACACCATCGACATAGATGCCGGAGCCAGCATCAAACAAAAGGCTTTGGAACAGCGGTGTATGCGCGGCAATTTCATTTTCCCAGAACGTGACCTCAGAAGGCATATCCAATGCGGAAGCAATATCTCGCATCATGTTCAGACCACGATTATAGAAGGCGTTAACTACCGTATTATAATTCTGGAAATCATAACCGTCTCGTTCACTCGTGGGCCAATCCACAATATCCCGAAACGTCGTACCTCCGTCGTAATGGATCGATTCCTTAAAGGCGGCATCCACTAGACCGGTCTTGGTGGAGATCAGCCCGTTGGATTCCTTGAGCGCAATCAGCGACTTTGCTTTCAGATCGTCATAATATTCCGCCAATGAGTCGGTATTGCCGGTATACATCCAGTCGTAATAAGCCATCAGCACCGAATGCGAAATCCACTCCGTGGGCCACGTGGCATTTTCAATCAGGAATTCATGGCTGTAACGCGCCGTAGTGAATTCACGGGTGGTGGAATAATGCCCCAATTGCTGGATAAAGGCATCCGCTTCGTAGGGCAGCGTTTCACGAATGCCATCCACATAAATGCCCAGCCAGGTCAGCACTTTTATACTGTACCTGGAGAGCTCCCATACTTCGTTCAACACAGCATCGCTGGAAACAAACGAAGAATCATCCTCATTAAACGGCACCCAGTAGGCAATCTGCTTTACATTAGTCGGAGCAACACCCAACCCGATAATTTCGGCATAGCGAAACGGCAGTGTATTTTCCGTATAGTCATAAATATTCCGCTGTCCAGTTTCATACGGCTCCAGATCCACATGAACCGTCTGGTTTCCTTCCGGCAGATCCATGGTGTGCGAGTGATAAACAATGCTTGCCCCCGGATCCGTTTCCACCGCATTACCATCTCGCTTCTCGCCAAACCGGATTTCCACATCGGTCAGTCCGCCGGAGGGAACATCCACATCAAACTCCAGCGTTCCAAAGGCGGCTTTGCCCATATCGATAAAATAATTTCCGTTGATCTCAACCACACTTTCAGCTGAAACGGTATGAGCGGATGGCAGGTAACGGTTAGGGGAGGGAGACGCTGAGGACGGAATAAGATTTTCCCCATCCACAGTCAGCGCCGAGACTGTAAACGATTCACTCCCGCCCGTTCGGAAGCCGATGCTTCCCTGCGTATGCACGCTGTCGCTTCGCGTATCGATCAATGTTCCGTCAATATAGGTCTTGAACTCGGATCCGGAGACCTCAATCACCACTTCATATTCCTCGCCGACATTAAAGTCATAGGCAACCTCACCCAACACGGCCCAGGAGCCCCCGGTCCGAATATGCGGCCGAAGAGCATTGGCTGAAGCACTCAGCTGCCACATATACAGATTGCTATCGTTCGACATCCGGAAGTTGATTCCGGCTGCAACCGTATCGATCGTCAACGAAGCTTCAATACGGATATCCGTCCAACCGAAGCCCTCCGGATAGTCAATCAGGCTGTTTTTCGAAACAACAATTTCCCCATCTTCATTCACCGGAATCCAGACAGAAGTAGAATTCAGATCGACAATAAAGTTTTGTGCCGAAGAATACGGACTGGCCTCGTCATCTTTATCCCAGGTGCGCACGCACCACCAGTAACTGCCGGACTCCAGTTCCGAGCCACCGAACTCCACATTCACCGACGCATTGGTCAGCAACTTTCCGGAATTCCAAACATCCGCAGCTCCTTCCGTCAACAGGGCCTCATCGGTCGCCACCAGAATCTGACAGGACGTCTGCACCTCGTCCTTATCCCGATCATTTACAATCCAGGTAAACTCCGGAAAAGAATCCGTAATTGTCGTCTGCTCCGGATATTCCAGCAGCTCCGTCATCAAACCGGTCGGCGCATCGGCCGCCCATGATCCAGCGGCGCAACAAACAACCGAAATCCCAATCAACATCCTCTTCATATATTTTCCTTAATCCCAAAATCAGATTCAACCTTACGGAAGAAACACAGGATAAGGTGACATGGACAGAAGGACTGTGCCTTGATTATTTCGACATTAAATAGCACTATATGGACAAATGAATAGAGCAACCAGAAATACACAGGAGAATCAGATTCAAGGTACACGCATCGACGACTGTTTTTTTTGCTCTGGCCCGTTCCAGAACCGGTTCATCTCCCTGATAGTCAGCTTTCCTGCATCCAGCGTTCCGACCATGACGCGCCCGCTGGACGCCCCCAGGTCGACGGCAATATAATGCCTCTCCATCTATGCCACCTGCCGGGCGCGATAGGATTCGACTTCCCAGTTTTCAATAAATTCACGGTGCGCATCACTCATGTAATGAATGCCGCCGAAGGCATCCGCAAGCTGCACCACCAGCGCACCGTCCTGAATCAGCTCCAGAGCAAGATCCGCATTGCACTGCGTGTGCCCGATTCCGTACACGCGACCGCCGTAAACGATCACTTTCGGAGCATAGCCGCGCTCATTAAAATAGGCCTGCGCGCCGGACTCGCTCAGCGCCCCCCGATACGCATATGCTTTCGAGTAGACCAGATGGTCCGGTGTAATCGGGCCCCGAGCCGACGGAAAGATACAGCTCGAAGAAATGAAGAGGGCATCATCGCCAAACAACGCTCTGATTTTGTCCTCCGCAACCTCACAGCGCGGAGCCTCCGGCACCGCAAGCTGCTCTAAAACCCCGGCCTTTGTATACTCCGCCTTCAAGGTGCTCATAACGTTTTTATAGACCGCCCGAATCTCATCCGGCTCATCGGCGGCAACAAAAATCCCGTGATTCTGCAGCATCAGCATCGACGGCTCTTTTCCTTTCGCTTTTCTGTATGCTTCGAAGCGCTCGCGAACCACCATGCACAGCGTATAACCGGGATCGACATATTCCACCCACAGGGCATCAGGAAACAGGCGACCACAGACCGCTTCACCATCCATCGAGCAGGTCAGGCCGTTCACCAGCGCCGGATGCGTATGCACCACATATTTTGCTTCAAACACATTATGCAGCGGAGCCTCAACCGACGGACGTCCGGCATCGTTCTCCACCGCGGCCGCCATCAGCTTTTTCACCAGCTCTTCACGAGCCGGAAGCGCCGAAGGCGTCTCCACGCCGTACAGCGCATTGATTTTTGCGCGGCTCAGCTGAACGAAGGCCTCGGGAGTCAGTCCGGCGAGCGTGGTGCCGGAAGGTTTAACCCAAAGCGTAGTTTCATTTTTGAACGAGGTGTTTCCTCCCCCGCCTTTCACATAGTCCGCCGTCCCGAACGCATGCGACAGCGCGGTGATGGCCTCCATCCCGACCAGGCTCTCATCAAAGATTGAATGCATCGCAAAGCTCGTCAATGGTTTCCTGCGACATCGGCACATGCCCGCCGATCGACTGGCTGTCGATGATCGCCTCCGCGGAACATTCCAGCACCTCAAGCTGGTCGAAGGCCGAGAGAATGTCGCGCCCGACCAGCATCACCCCGTTGTTTTCCAGCACGGCGGCCGGATTCTTCAGCGTCAGGGTTTCCGACAGCCGCTCATAATCGTTGAACGACACCTCGAACGGCAGCAGCGCAACATTGCCGACAAAAACATAGCTCTCCGGAATCGAGTAGGTATCGACCTTCTTATGCACAATGCTGAATGCCAGTGCATTGACCGGCTGGGCATTGACAATGCACTGCACATCCGGATTGGCTTCGTAGATAGCGCGGTGCGCATGCAGCGCGCGGCTCGGATTTTTCCCCCGCTGCACTTTGCCCTTGCGGACCATTACCAGATCTTCGGGTTGGATCATCTGGCGGTCCAGCGGATACGGCGTAATCAGGAAAGCGTCTTCATCGATGCGCGCCGAAAACGTGCCGGTGGCACCGGTCAGCAGGCGCTGGCGATAACCGCGCTTCACGAATTTTGCGAGTTCGCAGCGCAATTCCTTTTCCTTGATACACATCATGTCGGTGGCATATTCAAAAGCGGCCGGCTTGCAATAGCTCTTCTTCTGCATCCGAATCTGCTCTTCGGTCAGGAAACCCGGCTCCCCGATCCTATTGGCTTTAATGAGCGCCTTGCCGCATAGCTCCAGCGATTCAAAACGGTTAAAGGCATCCTGCAGATTCCGGCCTCCGCAGCAAACGCCGTGGTTTTCCAGAATGACACTGTCAAAGCCCTTGCGGAACTCTTCCGCAATCTTGGCTCCAAGATCCGCGCTTCCGGGAACCCCATACGGCGCAAAACCAACCTTGCCGTTGGAGTTCCATGCCGTCGGAAACGCTTTGGTTTCCGGAACCTTGTGGGCGCAGCTGAAAGCCACCAGCGCCATCGGGTGGGCATGCACTACCGACCGGATATCAGGCCGCGCTTCATAAACGGCCTTATGAAATGGAAACTCGGACGACGGCGGATGCAGCCCGTCGACGGAACCATCTTTGCGGACGCAGACAATATCCTTCGGCGTCAGCTGTCCTTTATCAACGCGCGCCGGCGTGATCCAGATATCGCCATTGTCATCCAGAATCGAAAGGTTGCCGCCGGACGTAGTGGTCATCTTGTAGTTGTAGATGCGCTCAAGCGTCAACGCCAACTCATCGCGCGGATGCATATATTCGTAATTCATTCAGACTCCTTTTCGCGTCCCATCCAGCAAAGGGCGCTGGCAAACCAAATAATCGTCGCCGCAAGCAACAGCGCCTTGTTCGTTTCGAGCGTGATTTTTTCGACATAAAACAGAGCCGGAGCGCTCACGAGCAGGACGAGAGCGACCCAGGATATAAGTTGAAATATTTTTTTCATCAGGCATCCCCCTTCTGTTGCATTTTACTCAAGCCGATGTAGAGCGCCGCCGCAATAAACCATCCGGGCAGCGCAACAAAGTAGAGCTGCAACAACGGGTTTCCGGACTTAACGAGCGCAACACAGATGACCAGCGTCGCAATCCACGCAATGCCTGCTGCCCAATTGATTTTCAGCGACTTATGCTCCGCATAGTACGGCTGCATTCCCAGCTTCGGAAAAATCCAGAAATCCGTAAACACCACGGCCCCCATCGGCATCAGGATCAGCCCATAGAGCGCAACAAAGCCAAGCAGCTTCATCGCAATGCCGGGAAACAGGCCGGCGACGGTGGCAAGCAGCCCTGTGCAGATGGTCACTTTAAAGCGCGACACCTTCGGCATGATGGCCTGAAAAGCGAGGCCGGCGCGGTAGATCGTCGGATTCGCCGTAGTCCAGCCGGCGACAATTACGCAGATGAGTCCGGCAACGCCGGCGGCGCGATACGCCAGCGGTCCAGGCAGCACGTCGGTGTTGGCCGGATCAAGGTGCAGCTGCAGGGCATAGAGAATAGAGGCCGCTAGCCACGCCATAAAATGACCGACATACATGCCCGATGCCGCCGCGCAGCTGTGCCACGATTTTTTAGCGAAACGGAAGACGGATAGGTCGGCCATGCCGACATGCATCGCCATGTTGCAGAACCAGGCAAAAAACGTAACGTGCCAGAACGTAAACTTTACCTGTCCGGACAGCGGCTCGCCCCCCTTCCAGACCGCGTTTTTACAGAGCTCCCACAGACTGGAAAGCGAGTTAACCTCCGCGCCCGTCGCTTCAATAAACTGCCGCAGGCCGATGATGCCGAAGCCGAGGAACACCAGCACCATCCAGGGTGCGGCAATATTGGCGACCTTCGAGACCATGTCATAGCCCCACGCCGCAACCACCGAAATGAGAGCACCAACCGCCAGAACGGACAGCACCCAGCCGGTTGAGTTCGGCAGCAAATCATTTAATCCCGGCATAGGAAAATTAAACCAGACGCCAAGTGCCGTGGCCGACACCGTAATCATTGATCCGGCGAGGAAGCAGAACATCACGCCGTTGGCGAGGTTGTAAAGCGTCACGAGGTGGCGACCGCAGATCTTTTCCAGCTGGTAATAGAGCGTTAGTCGCGCACGGACCGCAATCGGCGCGCAAAGGAACATCCAGCTCAACACCGCCAGCAGGTTGCCGAGCAGCAGACCGCCCACCACATCAAACGCGCTGACGCCGGCCGCCACAAACAGCGGACCGATCATCAGTTCGGTTCCGGCGCAATGCTCGCCGGCATACATGCCCACAAAGGCTTTCAGGCCCCGTGTCTTTGAGGCCGGCACCGGCTCGCGCTCAAATTCGCCATGCTTTTCCTGTTTATCTTCTGCCATTTATCCCCCTCATAAACCGCTATGCACGTTTCGACAAAACACGTTCTTCATAGGCGTCCACTTCGGCCAGCCAGTCTGCACCGACGGGAACGTCCGCCTTTTCGCAGAGCCGATCCCAAACCGCCGCAAACGGCATCGACTTAAACTCTTCCATCAGCGCCAGGCGCTGGCCGTTTCGGCCTTCGGCCTCATAGCTCTGCAGCTGTTCCGTCGGATCGAGCAGCGCATAGAGCATCCCCTTCCGCACCGCGCGGGTACCGGTCACATAAGCACTGATGCGGTTGATGGAGGCATCAAAAAAGTCGAGCGCCAGGATGACCCGGTCCCAGACATTGCCGCGCTGGATTTCAAGAAACACATTTTTCAGGTCATCATTAAAGAGCACCACATGGTCGGAGTCCCAACGGATCGGGCGGCTCACGTGCAGAAGAAGCCGGTCCATAAACTGCAGGTGGCTGGAAATTTTGCCGTGAATGGTTTCGGTTGGATGGAAGTGCCCCATATCCATACAGAGCCCCGTGCCGCGGCTGATCGCATAATTGGAACAGAACTCCGCTGAGCTCACCACATACTCCTCCGAGCCAATGCCGAAGAGCTTGCTCTCGATAAAATCAACACACCGGGATTTATCGACCGAATCGTCCGCCATAATTTCGTCGTAAGACATTGCCATGCGCTCGCGCGGCCCGAAGCGGTCGGCGGGAATATCCTTCGAGCCGTCGGGCGTCCACCAGTTCACATAGCAGGGAGAGCCCTGGTTTTCCGCCATCGCCTCGGCAACCCTTCGGCAGGATTGTCCGTGCCGAACCCAGAAGGCGCGTATTTCATCATCACGATGGGAAAGCGTGTAACCGTCATCGGCCTTCGGATGGGCAAAAAACGTCGGATTAAAGTCGAGGCAGATCCCATGCTCCTTTGCCCACTCCATCCATTTCCGGAAAGCAACCGGCGAAATTTTATCGCGATCAACAGGTTCATCCGTTTCAGCATAGAGCGCATGAACGTTGCAGCGCTGAACACCGGGAATCAGCGACATCGCCTTCGTGATGTCCGCCCGCACTTCCTCGCCGTTTCGCGCACGGCCGGGATAGCTGCCCGTCGCCATAATACCGCCGCCATCGAGTCCTTCGGACTTCGTTTCAAATCCGACCACATCATCAGCCTGCCAGCAGTGCAGCGAGATTGGAATCCTTAGCGCTTTTTCAATGGCGGCATCAGTATCAATTCCAAAAGCCGTATATCGTTTCTTCGCCAGTTCATAGGCCTTATCGATATTCATTCATCATTCCTTGTCTGCTTAGATTTAAAGAGTCGGCAGAGCCCCACTCTGCAACGAGCGCAGAGATTATAAACTAATAAAATAACAGCGCAACCCAATGAGCGCCTTGACGAAACCGACATCTCATAGCACTATCTGGACATGAACGGACTTTCACCTCACCCCGAAAACCGACTAAAAAAGACGGATTTTTTTGAAGACCCCACCCTGCCGTTGCAGGTTTACATCCGCGACCCCCAGCCCGAGTTTCCAAGGCACAGCCACGGCTTCGATGAACTGGTGATTATCCTTAAAGGAACCGCCCTGCACGAAATTAGTGGACTGAAGTTTCCGGTCCGGGCCGGCGATGTGTTTGTGGTTTCGCAGAACCACGAACACCAGTATCTCGACATGCACGGACTTGCACTGGCCAACATTCTATTTGATCCGGACACCCTCGATATCGCCCATTGGGATATTCGGGCTCTTCCCGGCTTCCACGTGCTCTTTTCATTGGAGCCGGCCTTCCGCAGCCAGCACAACTTTAAAAGCCGTCTTCAGCTTTCTGAGCAAAACCTGAATCGTATCTATGAACTGGTTCAGGACCTGACCCGCGAAGCCGAACAAAGAAACCCCGGCTACCGCGTGATGGCAAAGGGCCTCTTCATGCAGCTGGCGGTCTCTCTTTCCCGGGCATACTCCTCTGCGCAAACAGAGGAATCACTGGACCTTCTTCGGGTTGGTGACGCGATCGCACACATCGAGACCAATTATGCCGACAAGATCACGCTGGATACACTGGCAAAAAAATCACACCTGTCGAACCGTCAATTCACCCGGGTTTTCGAAAAATGTATCGGCCGTCCACCCATCGCCCACCTGATGTTTGTCCGTTGCCGAAAGGCGGCGGAACTGTTGATAAACACTGACCGAACCATCACCGACATCGCGTTTGACTGCGGCTTTTCCGATAGCAACTATTTCACCCGCTGCTTCCGAAAAAGCATGAATAAAACACCGAAGCAGTACAGGAACACTTGACCGTCCAAAAGTGCTCTTTACTAAAAAGCGACCACTGTCGGCCCAAAGCGGTGACACCGTCACCGCTCTCCAAGGCACTGCGTGCTTATTTCAAACCCCAATGCCAATCCGCATTGTATTTCTTTGATACCGGCTTGATGGAGAAGTCGCCGTTGTAGTCGGCAGAGGAGACAACCACATTTCCACCCTTTGGAAGTTTGATCTCTACAATACCATTGCCCAGAAAATCGACATCCAGCAGCGCACCGTCTTCAAACAGCACATCGCCGCCCGTGGCATCGTCTTCAGGATCGTCGACAAGAATCGGAGTGACGCCCTGTGCAGTACGGTCGATTTTTACCCATAGCATCGAACCCGCGTTCTGCGTCCATGATCCATCAATAGAAGCATAGGAGCCGATCCCAATCTGAGCAGCGTCCGAACCCTCGACTTCGAAAACACCGATTCCGCCGGCATCCGATGGCTTATTGCTATTTTCGAGGTTACTCTTCATTTATACTCCCCGCCTTGCGTTCTTTGCGCTCTCTCGTGGCTAAAACATTCATGTTCATATGCGGTTAAAATTAATCCCATTCGTTTCCGTGTCTTCTGTGTATTCCGTGGTCAACAATTCTCCCCTAAAACGGCGCCTAAATTCCGAGTTCCTGACAAAAGCCGGCGATAACGTCGTCCGTCTCGCCCATCGCTTTTTCGAGCACCGCCAGCTTTTCGGAGACTTCGGCCAGGTCGACGGGTTCCTCTTCTTCGAAGGTATCGACGTAGCGCGGAATGTTGAGGTTGTAGTCGTTTTCTGCAACCTCGCTCAGATCGGCGACGTGGCTGAATTTTTCGAGGGGCTCGCGTTTCCGATAGGTCTCGACGATGCGTTCGATGTCTTCGGGGCGCAGCTGGTTTTGGTTGCCTACTTTTTCAAAGCCCTGGCTGGCCACGCGCAGCAGCAGCGAGCCGAAACCGCAGGAGGGATCGTAGACGTTTTTGAGGCTGGTCTTTCCGGTGGTGACGATTTTGGCGAGGATGGTGCTGACTTGCTGCGGGGTGTAAAACTCGCCCGCCTTTTTGCCCGCGCCACTGGCAAACTGGCCGATCAGATATTCATAGGCATCGCCCAGCACGTCGGCCTCGGTGTCGTCGAGCCGGAAGTCGATGGCATCGAGATGCACCAGCACCTTGGCAATCAGCTCGTTTTTCTGGTTCTCGGTTTTCCCAAGCTTGGAAGAGCCGAGGTCAAGGTCTTCAAACAGCCCTTCAAAATCTTCCTCGCTGTCGTGCCCCATCGTGCTGCTCTCAATGTGCTTCAGAATCGCCGTGAGGTCTTCGAGGATAAAGTTGTCCGATTTCCGTGCGCTCTTTTCCGCCAGCTTGTGGAACAGCTCGGCCGGTTTCAGGAAATAGCCCGGCCACCCCACCGACTCCTCTTCAATGGCCGCGAGCATTTCCTGCCCGTCGACCGTGGTTTCATCAATCGCATCGAATTTAATCCCGTCGTGCTTCAGAATCTCATCGGCAAACTGGTGCATGCGTTCGGAGAGGTATTTATAGAAAATGAAGCCCAGGATATAGTCGCGGAATTCATCCGCGCCCATTTTACCGCGCAGCGTATTGGCAATATCCCACAGGCGGGACTGCAGGTTCTTTTTGTTTTCTTCAGACATACATTGGCTTCCAGTTTTTGGGGTAGGGACGACTGTCCCTGTCGTCCGCCGCACGTAAGGCTCGTCCTCCGCGCGGCGGGTTGGGACAACCCGCCCTACTTTTTCCAAACAATGGAAAATTTCTACTTCTTTTTCCAAGCCTTGGAAAATCAATCAGCGCGTTTTTCCAGACAAAGTAGGAAAGGCTTGGAAGGCGAAAATGGATGGAGTCTTCCCTTGCCATTGCGTCCTCGCAGGAGCAATTTTCCAACTATGAAATCCGCTCTGTGCATTGGACTGCTGCTGTTGATTGTTGCTTCAACAGCGGATGCAGCAACAAACCACTATCTTTTCGTGGGTCATCCGCGCGATGACGGCCCCGGCCAAATCCTGCAACGGGAGGTGGAGCGGATCGATTTTGCGCAGTATGAGCTGCTGATGCTGGGTGGCGACTACGCGTGGAGCGGCACCGGCCTGCAGTCCACCGTTGATTATCTGGATGCTGTTTTCAATCTGGGCAGCCCGGGTGTATTGGCTGTGCTGGGCAACCATGATACGGCGAACAAGAGTTTTTTCACTGATGCCACAGGACGGCCGAACTATTACACCACCCGAACCAACGGCATCATCTTTGCCGTGCTCGACACCACGGATGACGGGAAAGATATTCTGGACGGCGAACTGCAGATGCTGCAGGACACAGTCAACTCGCTTTCGAACGCGACCCATCTCGTTGTGGTTCACCACCATTTTATCTGGATGGCAGACTATGCACCGCTGGCCTATCTCTATGGTGACGACCGCATCGGGGCCTCCTCGTCCACATTATCCGGACTCAATTTCTATGACGATGTCTACCCCTTGCTGCAGCAGGCGGTAAGCAATGGAGTGGAAGTGGTCTGCGTCGGCGGAGACCGCACCGGAAGCGATCTGGAGGGGACGTACGGGGCATTCCATATAGAGCATATGACGAGCGATGGAATTCACTATCTCGCGGCCGGCCTGAAAGAAGAGCTTCCGCCCGACCTGCGAACCGTTATCGAGTTCGAACACGATACGGCGGCCGGCATCCTGAATTGGGACTTCGTCCCGCTGGCCTCGTTGCCGCGTATTCCCGACGAGCCATTAGTGATCACGGAGCTTCACTATAATCCTTCGGATGCCCAGGGGAACGATTCTGCTTTTATTGAGCTGATGAACTGCGCCCCCCTGCCTTATGACCTGTCCGAGGCTTCGTTCGCGCAAGGCGTAAGTTTTACTTTCCCAACCAACACCATCGTGGCTCCGGGCGAACGTATTCTCGTGGCGGCGAACCCGGTGCATTATACGAATCTCGGCGTGCGGGTGTACGATTATGACGGTACGGACACCCCTGTTTCCGGCGAACCGATCTGGCTGCGCGACCGCGACGCGCTGGAAGTGGACTATGCCCCTTACGACGCAGTTGCGCCCTGGCCGCCCGAGCCATATAACAACGGCCCCTCCCTCATGCTGATTCATCCGGACCTCGACAACGGGCTCGCAGCAAACTGGGCGGCAAGCGACGGGAATGGCGGAACACCGGGCGCCATCAACTTTACGCCAACGACCTGCACCAGTCTGTCGGTTTCCAATCATTGGAAGTTCATGGATTGGTCCGGAACGGTTGGCGGAGGGTTGTATTCTCTGGAATGGACGCCGGCATTGACTCCGACAGACTGGCAGTTGGCCCTTGAGGAAACCAATGCGTTTTCCAATAACCTCGAGCTCGCGGTCACGAATTCCGCCCCGTCGGGATTTTACCGTCTGCAGCGGACGTTCCCCGTCATTATGCCACCCTCCTACACCAACCTGATTTCCTCGGGTGCTGTGTGGAAATACCGCGACACCGGCGATGATCCCGGGGCGGATTGGATGACCTTAGACTATGACGATAGCGGATGGGCCTCGGGGCCCGCCGAGCTTGGATACGGCGATGGGGATGAGGCCACGGAAGTAGGTTATGGACCCGACGATTCCAGCAAATATGCAACCACGCATTTCCGCCACCATTTTAATGTCGCGAATCCCGATCTGCCGGGCAACGACATCCGGTGCAGTGTGAATGTCGACGACGGGGCCATCCTGTATCTGAACGGAACGGAAATGGCGCGTGTGCGCATGCAGGAAGGCACGGTGACCTATCAGGATTATACGACGGAGGGCGGTAGCGACTATGGATTCGAGTGGGTCGACCTGACCGACGCGGAGTTTATTGCGGGCGACAATGTTCTGGCGGTGGAAGTACACCAGAAGTCCGGGTCGAGCAGCGATATCAGCATGGATCTAATCCTGATGGTTTCCGAGTTCAGCCCCTAATACGCTTTTTGAAGCGGTCGATCCCTGGTCTGAGCTTTCGTTTCCCGTTGGATCATCATGCCATCCATAACATTTTTTTTTACCCAAACAACGGTCTTTTTACTTAATCAAAACAGCGGAGCCATCATAGACCACAGAGCTATCTCGAACACCGTCGGCCGAATGGACTTTAACATTCAAGGTTCGTGACGGAATCATTCCTTCAAAGCTTCCGATACGGTTATTGATACGAAGCTCCTGCTCGGTTTCATTCCAGCTTATTGCGACCCGTGCGCATTCGCCGTTTTCGTAGGCATAACTGTCGCCCGCATCTTCGTACCAGACAAACGAGGCATCCGCGCCGGAATAGACATGAAGTTCAAGCGGCCCTTCGGGCGCCGTTCCGGAGTGCTGCGTCACAGGGCCCATCGGCAGAATGGTTCCCGCCGGAACAAACAGCGGCAGGGTTTCCAGCGGAGCGGCTGTTTCCAATGTCTGGAAACCTTCATAAAATTCATTTGTCCAGAAGTCGTACCAGCCGGTTCCTTCGGGCAGATATACTGAACGGGTTTCCTGTACGTTTTCCAAGGGTTGGGAATTGCGTTCGTAGTACATCGGGTTCACCACCGGGCAGACCATCAGACCGGGACCGAAGAAATATTGGTCGGTCAGATCGAAGGTGTTTCCATCCTTTGGAAATTCCATCGCCACCGGGCGCATCAGAGCCAGGCCGGAATCGGCTACACCGGCTGCAACAGAATAGATGTACGGCAGCAGCTGCATCCGCAGGCGGATAAATTTGGCGATCACGTCATAGAAGCGGTCGCCTTCATTGCCGAAGCGCCAGATCTCGCGCGCGGCATCGGTGCCGTGCGAGCGGAACATCGGCAGGAAGCACCCGTATTGCAGCCAGCGGGTATAGAGTTCCCAAAAGCCGAGATCGGTGCAGCCGAAATCGTTTTCAAGCGGGTCGGGGCCTTCGCGGGTACCGAGGCCTCGGCAACCGGCTTCGTAGTCGCCGCTCCAGAACCACATGTCCGGATCATCGCGCAGGAAGAAGCCACCAATATCGAGCGTCCAGTACGGCTCACCGGTGGCGCAGAAGTTGACGCCTTCCGGGATGGAACGTTTATACACTTCCCAGGTGGCGCAGATGTCGCCCGACCAGCTGACCGTGCTGTAGCGATGCTGCCCGGCATAGGAAGACCGCGTCAGGTTCAACACCCGTTTTTCATCGGTCGTTTCGCGCTGTCCTTCATAAATTCCCTCAGAATGATGCAGCGAAAAGGTACATAATTTACCCTCATCAATATAACGCTTGGCCTGATCTGTATTCATCGCCATTCGTTTATGCAGCTCCGGTTTCTCCGTGCCGGTCCAATCGGCCTCGAACGGCTCCGTGCAGTCGCACCACCAGGAATCGACGCCCTGGGCAAAGAGTCCTTCCTTCGCCTGATTCCAATATATTTCACGGGCGGCCGGATCAAATGCATTATAGGTGGATTGATTTCCCAGCATCAGCCCCTTTTCGCGCAACTCGATCTGATTCGGGCATTCGCCAGACATAATCGGCCAAATGGACACCATCAGCTTTACGCCCATGGCGTGCAGCTCATCAATGAAACCCTTTGGATCCGGGAAACGAACCGGATCAAAATTCTTCTGCCCCCATTGCGGGCCGTCCGGCCACGATTTCCAGTCGAGCACCATGACATCGAGCGGAATATTGCGACGGCGATATTCGCGGGCTATGTCCAGGATTTCTTCTGCATTCACATAGCGTTCTTTCGACTGCACATAACCGAACGCCCAGCGCGGGAGCATGGGCGGCGCACCGGTCAGCGCGTAATAATTTCGCGCCACCGCCGAGGCATTACCTCCGCCGATAAAGTAATAATCGACCTGATCGACGCATTCCGCCCACCAGTAGCTGCCGTAGGCATCATCATGAAAAACCATCGCCGAGGAGCAGTCCCACATCAGGCCGTAGCCTTTGGTCGATACCAGACACGGCACCACCATTTTCATGTTCTGCTGATAGAGCTGCTGCGATTTTCCGCGCAGATTTCCGTAGCCCTCTTCATGCGATCCCAGGCCAAACAGCGCTTCATCATCTGCAAAGGTGAACGACAGTTTTGCTTCGAAGGCTTCGCGATCAAGCACGCGATCAACGGCATCGCCTTCTGCACGAGCACCATCAATATTATACCCGCTTTTGATGTCCTTCGTGTGATCATAGACATTGCGGAACACCTCTTTTTTCACCAGCGATTTTCCGCCGCGCTCCGGTTCCTGCTGCAGCACATTTCCGGCCGCATCCATAAAACAGATCGCGCCGCTCGCCTTGGAGATCCTCACGCTGAGTTCCGAGGTGGATAGCACCACCGCATCGTCTTTTTCCAAGGTCTGGAAGTCGGCAAACCCGGTTCTTCCGGTAACGATCCGGCTGGGGGAATCAACGAAATCGGATCCTTCAATATAGGAGACCCGAACCATGGCGGCATTGATAAAACTGATCCGCAGGCGTTTTTCGCCATTGATTAACTGGCAGGCTGGGTTTCGGGTTTTGAGTGTATACATATGAGTTTCCTACTATTTATGGGATGGCGGTTTCTTCCAGCTCTTGGCCAGGTAGAGCCATTCCGGCTCCAGACCGCTGGCGTCGATAATTTCCTGCGCCTCGGCAGGCCAGTTATCCGGCGAGCAAATCACATGGTTCGTCGAGCTGTTGTACCTACCATCAACTCTGAATTCATTGCGATCGGTAAAATAATGCTCCACCGCGATCTTCCGTTTCCGACCGCGAGGACCTGCGTTGTGAACATATCTTTTCGCCCCGTGAACCACATTGAAGCGGGAACTGATGTTTGCGGACCCTTCATCGGTATAAATTCCATGTTCCGTGCTCTGTACATAATTTCGCTCAATCACCGAATCGGGCATACCGCCCAGCGTATAGATGGCTCCGCCATCGTGAAGAATCGACATGGTTTTTTCGACGCGATTAGCGCGGATCACATTATTCCCAGCCACGGTCGTTGGTTTTCCCGGGAACACAGCAATCCGGTCAGCCTTCACACTTCCTTCTGGAAGCTCAGCCGCGCCGTCAAAATCGCACCAGCCCCAGCCGACATTCATACCGGAATATGGAGCGTTCGGAATCCAGTTGTGTTCGATGGTCACATCCTGAGAAAAGAACACCGTAATCACCGTATGGCCATTAAACAGCGCGGCATTATCCGGCAGAAAATTATTGGCAATCAGCACATTGCGCGGCACCGCCTCAGTACCATTCCGATATTTTTCTTTTTCAATGCCCACGCCCTCTGCATGTTTCAGATCCGGGGTGTCATTTTCATAGACATGCTGCGGATGCCCCAGCGCAATCGCACTACCCCCGCAATCCTGCATGATATTGCCGACCACGCGGACGTTGTCGATTCCGTTGTTCAGGGCCAGTCCTTCGCAACCGGTATGCTTAATGGTGTTGCGCGTAAAGGTTACGTTTTCTATGCCGTTGGCAATGATGGCCCCGGGAAGCACATCGTAGGAGCGGTATACATCGTAGTGCCAGTTTGAGTTGGCAAAAACCGTATTCACCGTTGCCGTTTGCAACGTGGCCTTACCACGCGAACCGGCAATGTTCTCCAGGTTATAATCCGTGTGTGCAAAGGTCAGCCCATCAAAAATCAGGTTACGAACCGGCTTATCCGGCACCTCTCCCTCAATGCGCAGCAGCGTTTCCGTCACCGGTGCAACAACCGATGCCGTGGCCATGTTTTCGCCAGCGCGGGGATAGTAATAAACCAAGCCTTCGGTCCGATCGAAATAGAACTCGCCGGGTTCATCCAGCAGTTCAAAGGCATTGTGAATGATGTGTTTTCCTTTGAGCCGAAGTCCGGCATTCCAGCCGATCTGTTGTGCGATCGCGCCATAGGGTTGCTGCAATTTGAACACCCAGGAATTACCGGCGCGAACAATTTCTCGTACTCCGATAAAATTTTTATTCCAAGTGGTCTGATTTTCAATTTCCACGTCGATCGGGTTGCGAGTGATTTTCGGCAGGTCTCCGGCCTTATACTTGATCCCGTCCGCCGTTGTTCCATCCTGCCAGGCCCATTCGGCCTGCCCAGCGGTCACGACGTATTCGCCCCAGCCGCCTTGAGCTGAAACGATCTCACCATGTGCCATTACCGCTCGCTGGTCGTTCACATACAGCGCCCGCAGTTTTTCATCCCGCTTCAGCGGTGCTTTCCAAAGGTTGGAATCATGCTTTTCCCATCCAACCACTGGAACTCCACCGGTAAAGAGCGGAGTCTCATTTTCGGCGGCTTTATAGGTGATCGTGTGGTTGCCCTTCGGCGAGTCATCCAGACCGAACGTTACCGTTTCCGTAATCGGATAGGTTCCGCCGTCAAAGATGACCGTGATGTCCTCCGTCATACTCGGAATGACGTTGGCAACGGCCGCCTTCGCTTTCCCGAAGGTTTTAAACGGCTTAGCACTTGTTCCGGAATTTGAATCCGATCCGCCGGGCGCAACATAGAATGTATGCGCATGACAACCGGCAACAGCAGTCGCGACGGCAATAATTGATCTGAACCTTTTTAACACGAAGCCGCCTTTCCGATTAATTCGTAATCTGGATATAGTCGATATTGATCGAATCAATGGATTTAGATTCAGACTTGAATGAGATCGTGTTCATACCGGCCTCAAAGAAAGCGGAGAAGACATGGCTATCCCAGTTCGTCCATCCCCCTGTACTTTTCAGCTTCAGCATTTCACTCTTTTCGCCATTCACATAGACGGCGATATTTGAGGAGTCTCCATGCCCTGCCGCGTAGCGGAGAGTGATCTTGGAGGTACCCATGTTCTCGGAATCGATCTTGAAGGTAACCTTGCCCGTATCGCTTTCGTAGAAGCCTTCAACAAAACCATCGCCTGAAAATCCTCGATGCTTCTTTGCCACCTTGGCACCACCGGACACCTTCGCCTGCTCAGCCTCATAGCGTCCATCTGTGGATTCCGACGCCTGATTGATCAGCGCGATCATTTCCGGAGTAATCACAGGCCACGTCGTGTCGTAGCGTTTGGCCGTATCGAAGGTCATGTCCGGAATAACGTTCAACAGGTCCTCGTATTCCTCTTCAACCCCTGCGGCGCGGATGATGGCCAGCGCTTCTTCCGGCCAGTTGGCATCTTCAATCACGTGCTTATTCGTCACGGTGCAGTTGGGAGCGCCCAGCGTGAGCCGGTCAGACGTTGTATAGATATTGCTGAAGTGGATATTGTTTTTGCGGCGCCACTTGTTGAGTTCCGCAATGTTCTGATCCGGCTGGACCTCAATGACCATATCTGTCCCTGTATAGCCCGACGTGCCTTCGTCCATATGATACACCCCCTGAAAATGGCGGGTCGCTGCTTTGACATAATTACCGTCCGCGGTCGAATTCGGCTGACTGCCAAGCGTGTAGTAGGCTCCGCCATCGTGCAGCATGTTCATGCAATCGTAGACGCGATTATTGTTGAACATATTATTCTTACAGGTGGTGGTCGGATTGCCGGGAACGGATTCCGCGTCAAAGTTATTCCAGCCCCAGCCGACACTCACGGCCGTATAGTTACACTTCTGAATGTGGTTCTTCAGAATCCGCAGACCGTCCACAAAGTAGGCGGTGATCGGGGCGTGGCCATAGAACATGGTGGTCATGTCATAGAGCACATTATTTTCAACCAGAATGTTGCGGCAGACGCCTTCCTCATCGGCGGGATAGCGTGCGTGTTCATGGGTATCGCCTTCATACACATGCTGGGGATGCCCCACCTGAATGGCTGAACCGCCCACATCATAGATGAGGTTTCCGACAATTTCCGAGTCGGTGACATCATTGATGTAGCCGATGCCCTCGTTGCCGATGTGCTTGAAGATGTTATCCGCAAATAGAATAAACTGCGCGCTGGAGACGGTCACCGCATTGGGCATCGTGTCGTAGGCACGATAGGCTGTGGTGTGCCAGTCCGGCTCGTCAAACGCCATCACCCAGGTCGCAGCCTGCACGGTCGATTTCCCGACCGAGCCATCCACTTCCGGCAATACGGCTTCAGTGTTGGCGAAGGTCAGCCCCTTAAAGGTCAGGTTACTCACCCGCTCGGTTTTGGATTTTCCCTGTATGGAAATCAGCTGACCGTTAACCGGCGCATAAACTTCTGTAGCGGCCATGTCTTCGCCGGCACGCGGAATGTAATAAAGCGTCTTTTTTTTGCGGTCGAAATAAAATTCGCCGGGCTCATCCAGAAATTCGAACGCATTGTAAACAGTCGCCCCGCCCTTGGGGTGAAGCCGACCATACTTGATATGGAGTGCGATGGCCCCGTAGGGTTGCTGGAATTCCAGAACCCGATTGTCTCCTTCACTCGACACATCCCGGATTCCGACAATGTGGGAATTAAATTTTGAATTTCTCCACACTTCCACCTCTTCCGGATTTTTCAGATCAGGAATCTCGTTCTCATCAAACAGAATACCGTCGATCGTGGAACCACTTTCCCAGGCCCAGTCCGCCTGCCCTTTCCGAACTTTATATTCGCCCCAGCCGCCTTTTGCTTCTGCGGTTTTACTGGCCATATAGGCCCGCTTGCCATCCACAAAAAGCGAGCGCAGTTTTTGATTATGATTCAGGCTCGCCTGCCAGACTGTGTCGTTAAGCGGTTTCCACTCGGTCACTTTGATGGCACCGCTGAACACCGGTTCGTGGTCTTCATAGGCCTGATAAATAATACGATGGCCATTCATGCCTGAGTCAGTCGGTGTAAACTCAACGGGCTTTTCCAGCTCATAGGTTCCGCCCGCAAAATGAACAACAATATCGCCGTCCACCTTCCGATTCACACGCCGCACGGCATCGCGTGCACCTTCCAAGGTTTGGAACGGCCTTTCCTTTGTGCCCGGATTCCGGTCGCTGCCCTTCGGCGAAACATAGAAATCATGCCCGGCCGCACGAGCCGAGGCGCCGGCAAATACGGCCCCTGTCAAAAGGGTTAATACGACGAGTAAGGACTTTTTCTTCATTTACTATACCTCCAACTAAATAATTAATGCTGTTGTTCCAAACCGTGGAACTAGTCTTCCGCGACAGCGCCGCGACGCTGCTGGAGCTCTTCCTGAACCTTCGACTCCAGCTTTTCAAATCTGCCGTAAAACAGCACGGGAATGAGCGCCAGACCATAAAAGATGGCGGGGATCCAAATAAACCCGAAAGAAATACCGGCAAGCGCAAAGTCAGTCTGGACATCCAGTTTGCCATCAAAGCCGGTATATCCCATGACCCAGGCCGGAACGGCGCCGCCAAAGCCACTGCCTGCCTTGAGGCAGAATGCCGTACCAACGGCCGTCAGCAGCCCTACCGCACGAACGCCCGTTTTCCATTCGCCGTAATCGACGCTGTCGGACATCAGGGAGAACGGTAACGCCAGGGCAACACCACTGGTGAAGATACCCGCAATCCAACCGACATATAACAGGGGAAGCGAATTTTGTGCTGCACCGAAAAACAAAACCAGCTGCGCCAGCGCGGATAAAAATAGCGAGACCGCCCAAAGCGTCGATTTGTTGCTGAACTTACAGAAAAAAGGAATCAAGAAGATGGCGCCCAGAGAAATGACATCCATCCCAAAAAATGCAGATACAAGCCCTTGGTCACCCCAGCAGTATTTGAAAAAGTAATTCACGGTTGCAAAGCGTGCTATAAATGCGATCCAAAAACAGAAGCTCGATGCAAAAATAATCAGCCAAGGCCAATTCCCTTTGAAGGCCCGGAATGCGTCTTTAATTGGAATCCGCTCATGCTTAACCTGCACGACCTCTCGGAGATTCTTAAACGCAAAGAGATAACATAAAATCGATGCAATACCGAAAACGATCATCGTGCGGAAGTGCCCGGCGGCCTCATCTCCCTTGCCAAAAAAATCAACCATACGGAGGAACGAGAGACTGACGATCAGCACCCCGAGCTTCGAACCAATCATACGGAATGACGTCAGCGTAACGCGCTCTTTGGAATCACTGGTTAACGTAGACAGAATTGAGGTAACCGGGGTATTGATCCCCGTATAGATCGATCCGAAAACAACATAAACGGTACCAAAGTACCACGCCTTGCCCAGCTCCCCGAGATCAGGAATATAGAACAGCATCAAGCCCAAGAGGGCATAGGGAATACATAACCACAGGAACCAGGGCCTGCTTTTTCCATACTTGCTATTGGTCTTATCAAGAAAAATACCCCATATCGGACTATCCAGCGCATCTTCCAAACGAGCGATCAGCCAAATGGTCCCTGCGGTTGTAGCCGACAAACCGAGGACATCGGTGCAATAGATCAGCAGGAAGGCATTGACCACCTGAAATATAAATTGCCCGCCCATATCGCTGGCGGCATAACTGAACCGTGTTGTGTAGGATGTTTTTTCACTCATAGTATTATTATATCCAACTGAAGCGTATCCATTTTTATTCGACCCATAAAAGCAACATACAGTCCGAGTCCAAAGGCATAATCAATCACATTCCCGATCTGACTTCCTTTATTATCCTCCAAACAAACAGCATAAAATCCCAAACAGAGGAAGCCGGCGGTGTTTTCAAATCAAGGAAGCATTTCTGTTGAGATCCTGTAGAACCCGGCAGCATCGTCCTTCTCCAACACCTCTGAATAAACTCCACTGAAAGCGTTACTTTGAATCAACGAAAAATCATTGGTCAGACCGGCGGTTCGATAAATCCAGTCAAACCCCGTGCCCGGATTCCACCCTACCGACACGCTCGAACCGTCTGTCAGAATATAGGGAGCCACCAGAGCATCCTTCACATCGATACTTTCCACTGAGATATAGTCCAGATTAGCGCAGTCTGTTGATGCTGTATCGGCATTAAGTTCTATGGCGTTGAGTCCCTTGACCAGGGCCACCTGCTGCGTCACGACCAACCAGTTTGTCCAGGAACCGGTAGACGGCAGCAGCAGATCGGCGACCTGTGCGCCATTCACATCCAGATTCATCGTTGTACAGTCGTTGTGACCGGCGGAATAACGAATACCGATTTGGTACACGCCCGGCAGATAGCAGCTGACCGGAAACTCGATGGTGGGCGTATCGCTGTTGTAATACCCTTCAACATAACCCTCCCCATCAAATCCCGCGTTGCCGGAAGCGACAACCGCTCCCCCGTTAAGGATCGCATCCTCAGCCTGGAAGATTTCAGCAGAAACCTCCGGGGAACTTTTTTGCCCGATTTCAATATAGTCCAGATTAGCGCAGTCCGTCGTTGCAGAATCCGCCCGCAACTCAATCGTATTTTGCCCGGCGGCCAGCGTGATCTCCTGCTGCACAAATGACCAGGAAGACCAGGCTCCGCTTGCCGGCAACAAAAGATCCGCCGTTTTGCTCCCGTTGATATACAGATCCAGATTCGAACAATCGCCATGGCCGGCAGCATACTGTATCTGCAGTATATAGGAGCCCGCTGCATCGGTACCGACGAAAAAGACGGCGGCAGCATCATCACTGTTATAATACCCATCAACAAACCCAGAACCCGAATAGCCATCGTGGTTTGAAGCCTCATCAGCATCGCCCGAAAGCGCTGCCTCTTCAGCCTCATATCGGTCGCCATTAATCGCGGTGCTGCCGGAGCCAATGATGGATTCCAATATGTCCCACAAATAATCGTAGGTATCTTCCAGTCCGGCTTCATCAATGATGTCCAGCGCTTCCTGCGGCCAGTCAGCATCCGGATAAACATGCAGATCCGTCACGGATGAGTTCGGAGCACCATCCGCATACGCGTCAGAGGTCGAATAAATATTGCTGTAATGAATGTCGTGTTTCTCGCGCCAGTCGTTCAGCTCAAAATTATCCTGCCCGGGTGTAATTTCAAAAACCATGTTTGAGCCGGTATACCAGGCTGTTCCCTCATCCGGATGCAGCACGCCCTGGAAATGCTCGGACTCCGCCTTCACATAGTTTCCGCTAACCTCTGAGTTGGGCTGACTGCCCAGCGTATAAAACGCACCGCCGTCGTGCAGCGTGTTCATACAGTCATATACGCGGTTGTTATTAAACTTGTTATTCCCGGCCACTGTCGTCGGATTCCCGCCGGTATTCGCATCATTAAAATCCCACCAGCCCCAGCCCAGACTGACCCCGGAATATTGCGTGGACTCAATGTGATTATTCAGGATTTCCAATGTGTTCACAAAATAGGCCGTGATCCCCGCGTGCCCGGCATACATCTCGGTCATTCCATAGAGCAGGTTATTTTTAACCAGCGTATTGTAGCAGGCCGCTTCCACGATTGGATCATACTTCTCATGCATTCCGCCGTCCCGTTCGTAGACATGCTGTGGATGCCCCACCAAAATCGCCGACCCGCCGACATCGGTCATCACGTTTCCGACGATCGCAGAATTCTGCACATCGTTGACGAAACAGATCCCCTCGTTGCCAACGTGCTTGACGATATTCTCTTCAAAACGGATCGAATCCGCACTGTTCACCATAATCGCGCCGGGTATCACATCGTAGGCCTGATATTTGTCGTTGTGCCAGTTGCCGTCGGCAAAGGCCATGCACCACGTTGCCGCCTGCACCGTTGCTTTACCAAACGAACCGTCCACTTCCGGCAGCTCCGCCTCGGCATAGGCAAACGTGATGCCTTTAAACGTCAGGTTTTCAACCCGGTTGCTCAAATCGGTTCCCTGAATAGTCATCAGTTCTCCAAGCAGCGGTGCGTAAACTTTCGCCGAAGACATGTCCTCTGAACTTTTGTAATAGTAGAGCGTGTCTGTCGTATCATCGAAATAAAACTCACCCGGTGCATCAAGCAGCTCATAGGCATTATGAATCGTATGCGATCCGCTAGCGCTGAAGGCACCCCAGTCCCCATTCATCGAAATTGCGCCATAGGGCTGCTGCAGATAAAAAACACGCTCATCTCCGACGGTTGCGATTTCCCGCACACAGACCGTGTTTTCATTCCAGGTGGTCGCCTGTGTGATTTCAACATAGGAGGGGTTGTTCAATTCCCCGATGTCATTTTCATCGTATTTCAGCCCGTCCGCTTTCGAGCCGGAAATCCATGCCCAATCCGCCTGCCCGATCGTGATGGAATACGTTCCATGCCCGCCGTTGCAGCCAATGCCGCCACTGCTTTTGGCCATAAACCGCCGCTCGCCGTTCACAATCAGCGTGCGCAGTTTTCCATTGCGGTTCAGGGGGGCTTTATAAATATTGCCGTCGTGCTGCGTCCAGCCGGACACCAGGGTGCCGCCGCTGATCACAGGCACTTCATTTCCGTAGGCCTGATAGGTTATCCGAAATCCGTTAGAGGCCGAATCAGCGGTCGTGAAAGAGAGGGTATTGGTCAGCGTGTAGGTGCCGCCGCGCAAATAGACCTGAATATCGCCGGTCATATTGTCGTTGACCGCATCCACCGCCTGGCGGGCTTTTTCCAAGGTTTGGAAAGGAGTTTCAGGTGATGTTCCTGAATTATTATCATTGCCGATCGGCGATACATAATACGTAGCCTGTGTTGCTGCAAACACAGAGCCCGACACGAGCATTGCAAACAGAACTGACTTAATTTTATGCATAAAGTAATTCCTGATCATCACGGTTCAAACTAAAAAAATGCCCCTGGACATTTCTGCCCAGAGGCACTGGGTTTCACCAACAAACAGGAGCGTAAGTTGGAAAAACCAATTCAATCAGACACGGAACACGCGGCGAACTAAAATCAGTCCACCACCAAACGCGGCAATCAATCCGAGCGTAGCCGGTTCAGGAATCTGGTAGGTATCGTAGAACTCAATGCCATTCGCAGTGGCGTCGGTGGTACTGAGTGCCGAATTGTAAACAACCACTTCTGCGATTGCTCCCAACCAATTATCAGCAGGATCCTGATTATACTCGCCGCCGAAAAGTTGACCATCAACACCGATCTTCCCAATGTCGGAGCTCATCTCTACATCCGCAAATCCATAGAATAAGTTCGCACCATCGGATAACCGATCAAAACTCGCTACCATAGTGGGAGTATCACCAGCCGCAACAATTAGAGTATAAACTCCCCAGGTTCCGGCAGTTACCCCTGTCATAGTGCTATCAATCGCCAACACACTACCTGATCCGGAGTCCTGATTCCCGCCACGCAGGTTCACGTTGCCATCGGCCTCGGTCCGGGCTCCCATGAAAACACCCCCCCAACCGCCATCAGCCATCGCGATAGGCCCCTGCCGACGGTCAGTATTTGCGGCGTCAATACGAATGACAGCCTGAATGGTGAATCCGGAACCGCCTAATGCGGTAGCGCGTGAGAACGTCATATTTGTGCCTGTGCCCGTGTTAACCACGGCCGTGCTTCCGTTTGCCGTGGTGGTGGTCCCGAAGATTCCGGCCGCCGTTGCATCGGCAGAACCGCCGCTATCCGCCCAGACTCCGGTTCCCGTATTATAATCATCGGCCTGATACCGTTGATCATAACCGGCAACAAGTGCCGCACTGGCCGTCCCGACCATCATCAGGGCCGCGGCCCCGAGCAATGTACTTTTTTTCATTTATTTCTCCTATTCTTCAATCACCCCTAAATTGGGGAATATGGGGAAGCACCCGCTTCCCCGACATTTTTCAGAATGTATTTCTACCTACTCCCCCCAAATCACCTCGTAGCCAAAGGCCTGATAGAATTTCCGAGAGCCGGACGTGGAGTTGGTGACAGATACACCGGCCCCCGTCCCCACAATACCCGTAGCAACTTCGGTCCAGGATGGAGCGGTCAGATTATCTGTAGCTTTAAGGGTGTAATTACCCCCATATACAGTTGACCAGCTAACCACCATATCCGTACTGCTCGCAGCCGGCTCAATTGCGAAATTACTAATGGCAGACGGATACACAATACCGTCCTGATAAAGTGACAGGAACGCGTCCTCGTTTGTTTCGAGTTCAGTACTGTCGAGCGGCCGGTTGTAAACAACCAAGTCCGCAATTGCGCCCATCCAGTTATCGGTAGCAGCATCTGCCCCACCGCCCATGTCTCCACCGAACAGACGACCTGAAGCACTGATACCACCAACCCAGTTAGTCGTGCTTGGAACATCGCCCGTAATAGTAAATGCCGTGGAACCATCTTCAAGCAGATCGAAGGTTGCCACCATCTGATTGTCCCCCGACGCCGGATTAACCACGAGGGTATAGATCCCCCATGTGCCAGCATCCAGCGTATTATTGGCAGATCCCGCAAGCACATAGGTTCCGCTTCCGGAATTACCGAGGTTACCAGCGCGAATCTGTGAGGTTCCTGCGACCTGCGCCCCCATATAGAGTCCGCTCCAACCAGTCGCTTCATCGCAGGCATACGGGCCCCGACGGGAATCCTGGGCTAAATCCTCGTCAATACGAATGACCGCCTGGATGGTGAATCCATTCGTGGCCACCGGACTGGTACGCGTGAAATTCATGGCTGTACCGTCGCCATTTGATCCCAGATTGACTACGCAGGGTCTTCCATTCGGAGTGTTGGTTACAGAAAAATCGAATGGATTAACCGCCGTCGCATTCTGAGCAACCGAAACAGAATCCGTCCAGACGCCATCTGCAAAGTCATACGCGTTATAGCGCTGGTCATACCCCTCAACGATCAGCTCATCGGTGGAACGCGGCGGGAAGTCCGGAGCGGGCGGAACGTATGGGCCATTGGTATTGATCGTGATATAATTTGGAGTCTGATTTGTTACGTAATGAATGAAATAATTAAAATCCCCACTTCCGGACTGAATGTACGACTCTTCCGGATAGTTGCTGAACTCACCGACTATTCCGCCGGTGGCAACCGCAAACGTGCGGCCGTCCCCATCAATGGTGCCGTCGATGACAAGAGAGGTTCCCGCCAGATTCAAGGTTCCCCCTGCCGCCAGCTGACCACTGGATGTACCAGAACCAATGCCAATCGTTAAGGTTGTGCCCGTTCCAAATGTCACGTTTGAGCTCGCTGTAAGATCTCCACCGTCCGCAATGGTCAGTGTTGCCAGATTTTTAATTCCCAACGTTTGCACGCTCGCCGCTGTATCCAATGTCACATCAGCGCCGATATCAACCGATGCATTATCGAACGCATTCGGAATACCATCGGACCAGTTTGCCGCATTCGTCCATGAACCGGTAGTATACGCAGTGAACGTGGTGTCCTCACTGACAATCGCCCCGACATCCGCAGCGGTTTGGCCGATCACCAGCTCTGCAAAATCTAGATAAAAACCGGCACCGATGCGCAGGATGTTGACGTTTGCCAGATTTCCCGCAGTGACGGTGGCATCAGCCGTGCCCGAGCACTCGACCGGATCGGTTGCATTTGCACCAACCCAAAGTTCAACAATGCTTGTGGCACCGGATGCGAGCGTGATTTTCGCTACAGCCGTTTTCATATCTCCATCGATCGGAATCGTGGTATTTGCTTTTCCTGCATGAGCCATACCCCACACACCCTGCTGATAGGTATCCCCGATAATCAAACGCTCAATAGGGGCATTCGTCCCATTGGCTTCAAAGAACGAGAGACCGCCATAACTGTTGCCGGATGTACGCACCATATCAAAAGAAACCCAGACGGTTCCGTTTGATCCTAGGGTCGATGCGAGACTACGAAACGCGTTCCCTGTTCCGCTGACAGTACCGTCTGTTTTCTCGTATTGACTTCCGGTATCGGACCAGGCATTGGTGAAACCACTGCCTCCATTTGAACCGTCAAGCGGGCCATTTACAGCAAAATCATCGTATGCAATGACCGCTGCCTGGGAGCTTGCTGCCGCCAGCAAAACACCTGCCCCAAGTATACGTTGTATAAACTTCATATCTCATCTCCTACTTCAGTATTTTTACGTTTAATCTCGGGGCAAGGCAACCTTTTGCCTGCGCTCTCCTTAGACCGACTTTTACAAATTAATCAGCTAATCGCTGTTACTACCTTAACTATATCCGCAAAAATAAAGACTATATCCCAGCACATGCGAATGATATCCCGCCGAATCTGGACCCAAGCCGACGCACCATCTACTATAACCTTATATAGTAAGCTTTACGAATATTACCCCGTCCTCTCACGCCTCTCATTTAATCAAGGAGAAAGTAAATACGACTTGATATTAAACATTATTCAAGCACTATGTATCCCCTTATGAAAACCCTCATAGCAGATGGCCATGACTACTTTGGCATGACCGGATTTCCGATCCTTGTCGGACGCAGTATAACGAATCCTACAGCAGACGATCCGCCCCACCATCCTCACGATTTAACGGAAATTGAGCACTGCCATGATTTCTGCGAACTTTCCATCGTTAAACAGGGACGAGGTCTCCAATGCCTGGAAGGCATGGACATGCCGATAACCGCCGGAGATGTATTTCTGCTTCAGGGACGTCAACGCCATTTCTTCCACAACCGCAACGACCTCATCATGTATAACGTGATGTATAATCCGAACCAGATCCTCTGGCCGGAAAATGAACTGCGCTGCATGCCCGGCTATTGCGCCATGTTTCTGCTGGAACCTACGTATCGCAAACAGCACCGATTCGCAAGCCGCCTTCACCTCAAACGCGTGCAGCTCGCTCATGTTCAGGCCATCTGCGATGAAATGGAAATGGAGTGCACGGAACGGAAGCCCGGTTATGAAATTATACTTCGTGCCAAACTGCTGGAACTGATCGCCTATCTTTCGCGGGCCTATATCCAGGGCGACTCCACCGAAACCCAGGCGTTGCTGCGCGTCGGCGAAGTGATCGGTGCCATGGAAAACGATTTTTCCAAGGATTGGAAACTCGATGATTTGGCTCAAATCGCCCACATGTCTAAAAGCAATCTGCTCACCGTCTTCCGTAAAGCAACCGGCCAAACCCCTATTGACTATCTCATGCGTCTGCGCATCCAACGCGCCATGGAAATGCTGACGAAGTCAGATTCCACCATCACGGAAATTGCCTTTACGGTCGGTTTTAACGATAGCAACTATTTCACGCGCCAGTTCCGCAAGGTTGCCGGCATGCCGCCCCGCCAATATCGTGTTCAAAACAGAACCACCTGAAGACCTTCTGAACCCAAACGGTGACTCCATCGAAATCATTGTTCTTCACTTATCCTGCCAGCATGCTTGATAAGTCAACCGTGCTAAGAACCGCATACAAAAACCGTACTGTGCAGCACTTGGTTCCTTTACTCATCCCTGTGGCGATTCCTGAATTGGCTTTTGTTTTCATCAGACATGTGCGCAGGAGCGTTCTTGAACGCACAAGCAACTTTGCGGTAAAAAATATAAACTGTAACAATCCTGAAATATATATTGATAGATACTGGGCTCCACAGTTCGAGAAGAAACAAGGGAACATTAAGTTGAAAGGAGCAGGATAATGAAGAGCTTGAAATCAAGAATGATACTTATGGGATTGTTGTTTACCGCAGGGATCCAGTCGGCCGTGTGGGCGAAGTCCGGCGTGGAATTGCTGCAGGAAGCCATTTATGCCGAAGAGATCGAGGGCGATTTACCCAAAGCCATCGATCTGTTCGATCAGATCATCACGACCGATGACGGCAAGCGAAGCAACATCGCTCAGGCCCTGTATCGCAAGGGGCTGTGTTTCATGGCGCTGAATAAGGAACAACAGGCCAGGCAGACACTGGAGGATCTGGTAAATAAATATTCCGAAGAAAGCCTATTGATCGCCCAGGCCCAACAGATCTTGAACGAGCTCTCAATGGTCGACCCAGCGGCATTGATGCCAGCGGATGTCTTGAGTTATGTTGAAATCGGAAGCCCCGGGCATCAAGTGGAGGTGATTTTACGCATGATTCAGGGCACTCCGATGGAAGCTGCTCTGAATTCCATCGGCCCAAGCAACGGAGGTGTTGCTGCGCTGTTGAATCCCAGCATGATTGCCGAGTTGAAAAAAATAAAGGGGATGGCCGCTGGGATTCTGGATTTTAAAAATAATCAGCCACCTTGGTTTATTGTCGCTCTCTATCCGGGGCAAAGTGATGCGCTCTGGGGGATGCTTAAAGCGCAAATTGGCATCATGGGAAAGCCAGGAGAGGCTATCGGCGAGTTCCAAACGGCAGGTCTTAACGGTGTGATCTATGTGGCTTACAATGATTCCGTCCTGATCGCCTCTGGCGGGCCGGATATTCTGAAGGAGGCTGTCGCCAAATACCGCGGCACCAGCCAAGAAGCCTCTTTAGCTTCCAATACAAGCTTTATCGAATCCATTGGGAAAAATGCGCGCCAAAGCAATACACTCACGGTTTGGCAGGATGTAGATTCTGTCTATGCAAAAATGTTGGAACTGATCCCGCCGAACCAATTGCCCCCGAAGTTGATGATGATTAACGAGCTGGTAGATTTGGCGAGCATCAATCAACTTGTGTTGGAACTGAAGCTTGAGGATCGACGGATCGCATTGGATGGCGAACTTGGTTTTAAATCCGGATATCAAGGCTTGGCCTACAGCCTGTTGCGGACGCCTTCCTTGACGAAGGTTGGATATGCCGGAGTTCCCACGGACAGTATCGGCCTCCTGAGCTTCAGACTGTCGGATCCGGAAGCTAAAGTTCAGCAAATTGAAGAAATGGGCATGATCACCGGCCTGGATATCATTCGGGATTTAGTGACGAATGTTAAACAGGTCAACCTATTTGCAGGGCCGGTTGACGATCTGGATTTGTCGACCTACGCAGATTTGATTTCAAGCGTGGGGCTTATTGCCACCAGCCAGAACTCTCGCCAATCCGCCGTGATTCTGAATCGGTATCTGAAACGCTTCGTTCAGCAAAAGCAGATCGGCCAGGCGAATGTCTTGGCACTGAACCCGAAGGTGGTGGAGCAGTGTGTTGAAACTTTTGAGGACGATGACTCAATCAGCCGGGACGGCCCGCTACAGTCCAGCCTCTCTCAACGGCCCCTGCAAACGAGCAAAGCCGCAGTGGTGAATCTGGGCGGCGCTTTGGATTTGCTCGGACCGATCTGGATGGCGTTTGCTCCCGAGGCGATTCAGGACACGATGGAGGATGATCTCGAAACGTTAGCGGAAGCGCTGCACGCCACAAACCTGGAACTATATACCGTTGAAACCGATGATTCGTTACGCATTCATCTGAGCATTAATGATCTGCCCCTGTTAAAAACGCTCGGACCTCTGATGAAAGTGAATGTGGCGATGAAGTCTGCAAGATCTGTAAAACAATCACCGGTAAAATCAGACCTGGGCAACAGGAATAATGCCTGTGAGGACGTTTGGCTTGCCTCTGAAGCGATTGTTGTGGATGGGAACATCGAGGACTGGCCATCGGGTGCGAGCAAGCCCCGCCCGCTACTGCTTGAGGGGGAGGACGGAAGGACCTCAGCGGCGTGGGTCACGTACGATTCCGATTACCTGTATCTTTTGATGACAGTCGCTGACCCTATCGTAGCAGGATCTTCCTCGGAGTTCTGGAATAACGACGGGGTGCAGATTTTCATCGATACCGATAATAGGAAGGGCGGATCCTTCGGAAATAATGACTATCACTTCTTGGCCTATTGGTTTAACGGACAGCCCGTTTATGATGAGATTCAGCACAAGGCCAAGGCCACTGATCTCGCACAAATGAAAATGGTCAAGACCGATTCCGGCTACACGCTCGAAGCACGTTTCTCATGGGAGCAGTTGGGCGTGACCCCGAATGCAGGGGCAGAGATCGGTTTCGATTTGAGGCTTGGCGACACCGACGACGGACATAAGCGCAAGGCGGTCATGACGTGGAATGACAAGCAAAACGAAGCGATGTACAGTCCGGTTAGTTGGGGAACCCTTCAGTTGCAAGATCGCCAGGACGTTAGGCCTGCCCCTGAAGCAATTGTTGTGGATGGGCAAATCGAGGCGGCATGGGATGGAGCGAGTTCATTTAATTTCCAGCAATCGATGGGGGAGACGATCTATGGTGCGCCAGATTTTCACCCCTCGGCTCGAATGGCCTATGATGAAAACTATCTGTATGTCCTTTTTGAGGTGACTGACGACGCGGTTGTAGGAGAGTCCTCAAGTCATTGGCGTAACGATTGTGTGGAGATCTTTATCGATGCGGACAATGGGAAGTCGACAAATTATTGGCCCGACGATTATCAGTTCTATGCCACGTGGCAGAATGGAGCCCCTCAATATGGTGAAAGGAAAATGGATGCCAATCAGATTACGGAATGGGCGATGGTGAAAACGTCCACCGGTTACGTGGCCGAAGCACGGCTGTCCTGGAGTCAACTGAATGTGGTTCCAGAGGAAGGAACCCGGTTGGGAATTGAGCTTCACGTTTGTGAGACGGATAACGGACAGCAGCGCGAAGCGGTTTATTCATGGCGCGATCACAACGATCAGGCTTCCTCTTCGCCGAGTTCGTTCGGCACCATTGTCCTCAAGAAAGACGCCGTTGCCGAGCCGGAGACGAGCAAATAGGCAGCCACCCGAACGCATTGGAACCGGATGATGGCATCCGGTTCCAGAACAGGACAGTTTCGTGAGAAAATACGGGAAACCAATAGAAGGAAAAGTGAGGCACTTTCAGTGGGCAGTGCTATTGCTGGTTATTGCCGTTCTGCTGCCGACCGTCTGTTTGCTCTGGTTGATGGGCCATGCGGTGGAGAATGAGCGCCTGGCGATTCGGCAGAAACTGGTCGATTCGTACCGCCTGGTCTTATCGGATCAACTGAGATCGACCGATCAGGAATGGATCGAACGGATCCGACAGACGGAAATTCTATTAAGCGGGCCGCCGCCGCACATGCTTCCGGTATTAGTAGAAAATGGACTGGCCGATGGACTTCTGGTTTATGACCGGGAGAGTAATGAGCTGCTTTATCCCGTCGTTGGAGAAAAGGCGGCGGCACCGGATTGGTCCGAGACCTTTAGAACCGCTTCCCAATTGGAATTCCTTCGAGCAGACCTAGAGGGGGCGATTGCGGCATACACCCGTATTGCGGCGAGACAGGACGATTCGGAGATACAGCTTCGCGCGGCGGCCTCGGTGATCCGCTGTTTGAAAAAAGCGAACCGATTCGACGAAGCAGTCGCGGCATCGAAGGTGTTGTTGGAAAAAAACGAAGAGCCCCAGTCGGTTGAATCGGCGAGGCTTCTGTTTAATATTCGTCTGGGACTGTTGCAGTTGATGCAGCAAACCGGCTCACCGGATTTTGAAGAGGAATTGCGTGCGCTGGCGGCGCAAATGATGAATCCTCTCAGCTTTCCGGTCGAGATGCCCGCGGATGTCCGGGGGGCGGTGAAGCAGCAGATGCTGTCCTGGGTTGATGCCCTGCCGGAGTCATTCGAATACGCTTCAATATTTCAGCAGGCGCGGGCGCTTTTGGCGGCGGAGCAGCGATCGCTGGATGCTTCTGAACAGCAGGTCGGTTTGTTTCAATCGCCGAAAAAGATTTCCCGGCTACCTGGAGAGCCACCTGTGTTTAGCTATTCGCTTCATGCAGAGCAGACCACGTACGTTATTTTGCTTTCTCAGGAAAAGATGACCGCATTTTTTGAAGGAGCACTGGGAGACTTTTTTTCATCCGATGTGTGTGTCCGCATTCAAGATCCGGAACGGCGGTTGATCTATTCAACTCAGGCGGTCGAACGAGCCGAGCTGGTCCGCCTGCCGTTAAGCGAATATTTCATGGGCTGGACGATCACATTATGCCCCTCCGATGACGGGTTCTTTAACGATGCGGCCAGCAAGCAGGCGGTACTTTATATTTGGACGGGAACCCTTGTGATTCTGCTGTTTTTGGCCGCCGGGGCCGCGGCGGTCATTCTGGTGAGTCGGCAGGCAAAGCTGAACCGGATGAAAAATGACTTCATTGCCACGGTCTCACACGAACTTAAAACGCCGCTGGCCTCCATGCGAGTACTCATGGACACCTTGTTTGAAGGGCATTATGAACTCCCTGAGCAGGTGGAGGAATATCTGAAAATGATCAGTCAGGACAATATGCGTTTATCCCGCCTGATCGACGGCTTTCTCACGTTTTCACGAATGGAACGGAACAAGTGCGCATTTACGCTGACCGGCGAGACCGTGGAACCCATCGTGCAAGCCGCTGTCGACGCCATGCGCACCAAGCTGGATCAGAACGATTGCACGTTTACCTTGCAGCTCCCCGGATCGTTGCCTCTCATCTTGGCGGACGGAGATGCATTGGCCCTGACGCTGATTAATTTGTTGGAGAACGCATATAAATATTCCGAGCCTCCCCGTTCGATCGGCCTGACGGTGATGCAGGACGGGCAGGAAATGGTTTTTAAAGTGACGGATCATGGAATCGGCATGACGCCGCGGGCCGTGCGGCGCATCTTCGACAAGTTCTATCAGGTGGATCAACGGCTGGTGCGCAACGTCGATGGGTGCGGGCTTGGACTGAGTATCGTGAAATATATTGTCGATGCCCACAGCGGATCAATTCATGTGGACAGTCGCCTGAATGAAGGCAGTACCTTTGTGGTGCGAATCCCCTTGGCATAGGTGAAACGATGGAAACTCTATTAATCATTGAAGACGAGCCCCATATGCTTCGGGCGCTCAAGGATAATTTTTCGTTAGCTGGATATCAGGTCATCACCGCCAGTGATGGAGAAGAGGGCTTGAACGCCGCGCTCGATACCCAACCCGATTTAATCCTGCTCGATATCATGCTTCCAACGATTAACGGCTATGAAATATGTCGCCTGATTCGCGATCAGGGGCTCGACATGCCCATTATCATGCTGACGGCAAAAGGCGAGGAAACTGATATCGTTCTCGGGTTGAATCTGGGGGCCGATGACTATGTAACCAAGCCGTTCGGTGTGAGCGTACTCCGCGCGCGGGTGGCTGCCTTTTTGAGGCGCCGGAAACAGGAGCAGACCACACTCCATGAGTTTGATGGGCTGCAGCTGGATCTCGACGCCCACCGGCTAAGCCGGGACAATGAAGAGATCAAACTCTCGCCCCAGGAATTTCGCCTCTTAGCCTATCTCGTGGAAAATCTGGGCCGTGTTTTAACGCGCGATACCCTCCTTAATGGGGTTTGGGGCTACAACTGCTTCGTCGGCCCGCGGAATATTGATCGGTTCATCACTTCATTGCGTAATAAGGTGGAGCGGGATCCGAAACAGCCACGATGCATCCATACCGTGCGCGGCTTCGGTTATAAGTTCGAGCCCCCAAAGGGCATCGCAGAATAACCCTCTGAAGAAAGAGCCGTCTTCCAACCATTGGAAACAAAAAGACCCGAGGTTCGTAAGGACCCCGGGTCTTGGTCGTGCCATGCAATGGCCGTGCGATTATTCGCCGATGACGGCCTTTACGGCTTCTTTGATTTCATCGTTTGTGGCGTTTGCGTAGAAGTATTCTTTAAACTTCGCACCACCAATCGCGCCTTTCAGCAAATCCTGGTCGAGGTTTTTGAGGATCGTCAGCATGTCGGTATGCGTGACGGCTTTTACTTCGTTCAGGATATTGCGGTTTTTGGCCATGATGGCCGCGCGTTCTTTCGGGTAGCCCAGCCCCATTTCCTGACTGAACAGCTTTTCGAAGATGTACTCGAGGTTGAGTTCAGCCGCCCATCCGAAACCTTTTGCAAAAGGCATGGCGAGCGCATTACCAGCATTAATCTGCGCGAAGGTGAATGCATCCACCGGATCCTGTGCATGGCCGCAGACCACGCCAGGGAACGAGTTGAGCGCCAGCATCGCGCCCGCGCCGGTACCACAGCCCGTCACCACAAAATCAGCCGCGCCGGAGTTCAGCAGAATGGCAGCCAGAATTCCGTTCTGAACGTAGGTCAGCACTTCAGCGTCTTCTGCCGTGTACATACCGTAGTTAAAAACTTCGTGCCCCATCGGCTCGACAACTTTTTTCAGCGCCGTTTCAACAATACAGTTTTTACCGGCCTGGCTATTTTCGTTAATCAAAGCAATTTTCATATTCAGTTCCTTTTCTGAGTTTTATATACGTTCCAAAACGGCCCGAATATAAATAAATTACGCTACGGCGCGCAACCTTCGAATGGGGAAAACTAGGGAGAGTTCTTCGGAATACAGCTTTAAGATCCAGAAGTTTAACGTACCAGGCGTCCCGCCTGCCCCGCCGCGCATCCAAAGGAAATATAGGCAGAATGATTCCCCTCATTGGAATGAGTTTGAAAAATTATTCTGCCAAACAAAAGGACCCACCTTTTTCCAACCCTTGGAAAAGCAATCAGCACATTTTTCCAACCGTTGAAACGGCCCCTTTTCATAAAGCAGGCGGAGATTAGTCGCTATTCGCTCTGAATCACCTGCGGTACGGCCAATGTAACGCAGGCGGCTCGCCTGCCCCGCCGAAGGCCCCGCACCGAAGATTATAGCAGAATGATTCCTATCCTCAGGAATAGGAGGTTAGAAAAATATTCTGCCTAAAAAATCGTTGCACCGCGGGTGTGCGGTCGGCTCGAAGAGTCAGCCCTACCATCATTACTGCGCGTTGTATTGCGCCTCGGTCATCCAGCTCAGATCGGGCCAAAAGGCCGTATCGTTCGGCTGGGCAGCGCCCGGCGTGGTGCGCCCATTCGCAACCATTTCCGTGATGCGCGCAGTTAATACCGCCACGGTTTCCGGATGCGCATCGGCGACATTCTTTTTTTCCAGACGGTCGGTGGAAAGATCGTAGAGCTCGGCCCCTTTTTTCCCTTTCGGGAGTACCAGTTTCCAATTGCCATCGGTGATGGAATAGCGTCCGTCGTTGCCGTGGTTCAGCAGCGGAAGGCGATCGTAGTCCGATTCCGGATCGATCAGAACAGATGCAAAACTCTGGCTATCTTCCCCGGCGGTGTCCGGGAGCTCGGTTCCGAGGAGCTCGGCAAAGGTGGCCATCAGGTCAATCTGCCCCATCGGTTTATCCCACTCGCGGCCCGGCGCGGCAATGCCGTTCGGCCAGCGCACAATGAACGGAACGCGGTGCCCGCCTTCGTAGACCGAGCGCTTGCCCTCTTTCAACGCGCCCCGGCTGTCGTGATTGAATTCCTTCAACCGTTTCTTCCACGAGCCTTCCGGTCCGTTGTCGCTCGTGAAAACGATCAGCGTGTTTTCATCCAGCCCCGAGGTTTTAAGGAATTCGAGAATGCGGCCGATCTGATAATCGGTTTCGATGACAAATTCACCGTACGCGCCCGCGTCGCCCTGACCGTGAAATTCAGGCAATGGACAAACCGGATAGTGCGGCGAGGTATAGGGCAGATAGAGGAAAAAGGGTTTGCCGTTTTTTACATCGGCTTCTTTTCCGCTCATCCATTCGATGGCCTTATCGGTGAAGCGCGTCAGGCATTGGTTATCGATAAAGTCCGGCGCAATTTCAAAGTTGGTTTTGTGGGTGCGTGTTGGATCGGTAGACTGACCGGGCTCCGTTTCATAGGGCGGCATGATGCGATAGTCCATGTGTCGCGGATTTTTCTTTTTGTTCGTGTAAACCGTCGGCGGCACGGCGGCATAGCGCCCTTCGAACCAGGCGAGAATGCCGTAGTTTAACGAGGCGGGAATACCGTAAAAATAATCAAACCCCTTATCGAGTGGCATGTCCTGCACCGGTTGCGACCAGTCGCGGTCTTCCGGAGTGCCCGGGAAATCCATTCCCAAATGCCACTTCCCCACCATCGCGGTGTTATAGCCGTTATCCCGAAAAAGGTTGGCCAGCGTCATGCGGCCATCGGCAATCATGCAAGGCTGCTCCGCATTATAAACCCCGGTCTTCAGATCCGTGCGCCAGGAATAGCGGCCGGTCAGCAGGCCGTAGCGCGAAGGCGTGCAGACCGAGTCCGAACTGTGGCCTTGCGTGAAGGCGATGCCTTCCTGCGCCAGCCGGTCCATATTCGGCGTCTGGAATTTTGCCTCGGGATTGAGCGCACTGACATCGCCATAGCCTTGATCATCCGTATAGATCACAATCACGTTTGGCTTTTGATCTGTGGCTTGAGCAAAACCCGCCAGACAGGCCAATCCCGTAATGACTGCGTTTAAAACGTTTTGTTTATGATATTTCATTCATTTTCCTTTATAGGTTTCAGCCATTCAACATCGGTAAAGTAAGCACCGCCGGCCTTCCCGTTTTGATCGTAAAGATACGTCACCAGCTCCGTCGGTCCGGCGGGCAGATCTATTTCAAAAACCACGCCCTTACTATCCGGTTCAACATCGCACTCCTTCATGAGTCCGGCAAGTTCAACTTTTGCACGAACCGCAAGCACCGGCTTGTCGGCTTCCGCCGGCCACTGGCGCAGTGTAATCCGATAGCGTCCCGCGCGTTTTACATCCACCAGCCACGGCCCAGTCACCTTCGGCAGCTTTTTGATCGCACCGAAATTCCAAGGCGGATTGCCGGATTCCATATGCCAGTCCTGCGAGCACAGCACGGTTTTCGGTTCCGCCGGATGGCCAAGATCGATTCGAACCGGCGTCAGGCGCGGGGATACGCGCTCCCAGAAGGGATCATACAGCGCCCGCAGCTGCTCAACCACTTCCGGGTGCTCGGCGGAGACATCGGTACGCTGCGCCGGGTCGGCCTGAATATCAAACAGCTTCTGTCCATCGGAATTGACCAGCCGCCAGCGTTCGGTCAGCACCGTCGAAAAGGCCAGCGGGCCCGGCGGCAATGCCTTGCCATACGCCCCGCCATGATATTGCACCACGTGGTGCTTGCGCGTCCACGGATCCTTTGAATCATACAGCAGCGGTTTGAGCGAAATTCCATCGAGATCATATTCTGCCGGAACGGGAATGCCGCACAGATCCGCCAGTGTCGGCAGCACATCAATGTGCGCGGCCAGCGTGTCGATATCCTTCCCGCCGGTCAGCCCGCCCTTCGGCCAGTAGATGAAAAAAGGTACGTGGTGACCGCCGTCGTAGACCGACGATTTTTTACCGCGCATGCCGGCGTTGTAGCCAACGACCGGCTCGGAATCCAATCCCCGGAATTTTGCGCCCGCGGACGTTCCATTGTCCGTCATGAAAATCAGGATCGTATTTTCAGCGAGTCCCATTTCCGCGAGCCGTTCGCGAAAGACGCCCATGTTGAAATCGATGTTGGCGATCATCCCGTAAAACGCGGAGTTGGCGACCTGCTTATTTCCCTTGTACGGGGCCTCCCACTCCGGCGGCACGCGATACGGCCCGTGCGGCGCATTGAGCGGCAGATAGAGAAAGAACGGCTTATCCCGGTTCTTTTCCACAAACCGGATGGCCTCGCGGAACCAGACGTCGGTGCAGTAGCCCTCGAATGCTTCAAAGGTCCCGTTGCGCTCATAGGTGTCGTCGAAATAGTCGTTGCCCCAATAGTCCGAGGCCTGCCCGATCCCGCCGCAGCGATGCCACAGCACATCCTGAAAACCGCGGTCCTGCGGACGGTGCGGCGCATTGTCGCCCAGGTGCCACTTGCCGATCATCCCGGTGGTATAGCCGGCATCGGCAAAAAGATTGGCCACTGTTTTTTCAGCCGGGTGCATCATCGTGCGCCCCGAGCTGGTGCGAAACGCTCCCGTAACGCCCGGATGGTTGCCGGTCATCAGCGCCGCGCGGCTCGGCGTGCAAAACGGACTCACATGGAAATCGGTAAAACGAACCGATTCGGCGTACAGCTTATCAATCTCCGGTGTCTTCAGAATCGAATTGCCATGGCAGCCCAGATCGCCGTAACCCTGATCGTCGGTCATCACTAAAATGACATTGGGGCGTTCCATAGCCGAAGCCATCCATGTCATTGCCGTACAGGCAACAACGAGTGCGATATTTTTTCTATTTATCAGAATTCCTTTATTCATGATTCACTTTCCCTTCCACACATGGTTCGCCTGCAACATACCGGTTTAGGAGCGCACGCATGGCCGACACCTTTTCCGGATATTGATTATAGAGATTGTTCGACTGACGCGGATCGTCCTTGAGGTTGAACAGCAGACAGGGATTATTTTCCGAATACATTTCCAATCCAAAATAATCCAGATACTCCTTCGGCTCCTGCCGAGGCGAGGAACCCGAATGCGCATTAATGAACACCCAGTCTCCCTGCCGCAACGCATATTTTCCTTTGTCTGTATTCTGAACGGTCGCCGTGCGTAGCGGCTTGGGATAGTCCTCCCCTTTCAGAACCGGCAGAATGCTGTAACTATCAATGGCCTCATCGCTTCCGAGCTGATGCCCGAGAATATCGGCAAAGGTTGCCGCCAGATCCACCTGGCTGACCACCTCGGCCGACCGTGAGCCCGCTTTGATCTTTCCCGGCCAGCTGACGATAAAGGGAATGCGGTGGCCGCCTTCATAGAGATCGCGCTTCATTCCACGAAAGTCTCCTGAACTCCACTGGTCAAACTTTTGGAGTCGCGTAAGGCAATGGTTTTCCGTCCCGTTGTCCGCAGAGAAAACGACCACGGTATTTTCAAGCAGTCCTTTTTTTTCCAGAGCGGTCATGACCTTGCCGACCATGGCATCGGTCTCAATCACAAAGTCCCCATAGTAGCCCGCCTTGGATTTTCCATGAAATGCCTTGTTGGGAACAATCGGATAATGCGGTGAGTTGAAGGCGAGATAGACAAAAAACGGGGCGTCCCCATCCTGCTCCTCAACCCACTCCACCGTCTTTTCTGTAACCGTCGGAAGAATGTCATAGGGATTCCAGTCCTCAGCCATGGGACCGGCCCGGAAACCGCCACCGCCTGCCAGCGGTTTCGACTTCATCACCGGCTTGGTCGGGATGGTGAGAAAACGATCATTTTCAATCCAGCAATAAGGTGGGAAATTGATCGTTCCATCGCCGAAATAGTGATCGAATCCCTGATCAACCGGGCCGCCCGGGAAACGCTTCGTCCAATCATAGGAGGACGCCTTCGCCAACTCTTTTTTGTCCACACCCGGCTTCCGAATCGCATCCCAACCCCAACCGAGATGCCACTTTCCAAACATGGCCGTCCGATAGCCTTGCTGCTTAAACATGCGTGCAATCGTGAATTCGTCCGGTTCAAAGACGGATTCTCCGAATGCACCTACGATATCGTGGAAACGCCGCCAATGATGCTGCCCCGTAAGCATCGCATAGCGGCTCGGCGTGCAGATTCCAGACGAGCTGTGTCCATCGGTGAACGTCATGCCCTGACTGGCCAACCGATCGATGTTCGGCGTTTGGATCTTGGCTTCCGGATCACCGTAGGAAACATCCCCAACGCCCATATCATCCGCATAGAGAATTATTACATTGGGCTTTTCCATCGCCGAGACCAGCGATCCAGCCAGCGCCGCAACGGCGAAAATTAACAGACGCATATTCATGACTATTTCTTTTCTGTTTCAAATTCAAACTGGTGTAATTGCTGACCGCGCCAGACCGAAGCCTTATGACGGCCCGCTCTGAGACCCTGTATGGTGTTTGCAAAAGTTTTGGGAACAACTTTTTTCCCATCAATCTCCAGCACCACATCGTCGCTCTCAAATCCATACTTAGCCATTCCAGTGAACTTAGGCACATTGATCAGCAGAACACCGCGCAGGGAGTCCATGCCAGTGGCTGTCAGTTCGGCCTGCGTATCCAACGGTTTAAACTGTGTGCCCATGACTTTCGCGTAGCGGATCTTGGAAGCTTTGTTCGCCTCCACATTAATCGGAAGGATGATCCGAGGTTCTTCCGCCATAGCTTTTAAACGATCGGAAGTCACACCGAAGCCCTTCATAGGAAAGTTTTTAAAACCGACCGACAGGGCCGGCGAACCGGCGACCACCGAGAAGTCACCCGCGGCCGGATTCACAAACTGAACATTGCCATACAGGCTGCCCGCATCGTCGCCTGTTTTACTTTGACCAGCGATCCAGAGTTCCACTGCTTCACTGGCAGGGTTGTGCATAAAACTCTTATTGCGCGAACCTCCCCAGAGCTTTGGCTTAGAAGCCGAATAACCCGTGCCCCAAAAGATATTGGATTCAAACACATCCTGCGTCGGTTTGGGATACGGCACGTTGCAGGTGTAGCCCTCTCTCAGGATGATATTGTTCCTGACGATGCGTTTATAGCCTTCCCTGGTCTTCAGTCCCCCGGATAGACACAGGTTGTTATAGATTTCATAGTTCGTGGAACCATCATCCAGATCGATATCCCAGCCATGATCGCACTGCATACGGTTATGGCGCAACGTACTCGTCTGATAGGCATCCCAAAACGGCGAGTTAGGATCGTCCTCGATCCAGTTGCTGATCAATGGCTTGCCGCTTTTGTCTTTATGTTTGGGACCGGACGGTCCGGCCTGGTGCCAAAAGCGGTCGCGGCCCCAGGAGTTAAACGCCCCATGGTCGTGCGTCTCCAGCACCGTCTCAAAACAATCGTTCCACTCGATCAAGTGGCCACCCCAGGTGCCGTCGCAAATATTGATCGCCGCTCGCGGGGTGTCGAACACGGTATTGTGACGCACGGTGATGCGGGACGACATCGAGATATTGACACCGGCACTCTGCTTTTCCACCCGGCCGCACCGCGTCATAAGGTTATCCTCCACCAGACCATCCGCCGGATATTCCTCCGTCTTCGGGCCGATTTCCCGATCCACACGATCAAGCGGATGCGGCATGGTCAGATAGCTGAAGCGCGGTGACCGCACTGCCGCAAACGATCCGACAAAATTCACATCACTCGCGCCATTGTTTTTAAACAGGTTCCCACGAATGACTGTTTTGCGATTGTAGCCATCGACAAACACGGCGTTCCCGCCCAGTTCTTCGAAATCACAGTTTTCGATAACGATGTGTTCCGTTCCTCGCAGATGGACGGCGCCGCCGCGATAGATGGCCCAGTCGCTTTGCAGTAACGGCTCGCGGGTATCCATAAAGGTGCGCCGGGCACCGGCAAAGCGCAGGCCCTGCAGTTCTATCCATTGGACCGGCTTCGCCGTCTCCGGCGTTGCAAGTTCCAAGCCGGGAATCTTGTTGCCGGGATCGGGGATCTTCATGGATGCAACCGGCTTTTTTAGATCGCCGTACACCTCAACCAAATGGCGCAAGCGCACCACTTCCACCTTCGCAGTATTCAGATCGCAACCGGCCTCCGGCTGGTAGTAGAGCGTGTTTGATTCGGCATCATGAAACCATTCCCCGGGAGCATCGAGTTCCTCGAAGATGTTTTCGACCATGCGCTGGCTTTTGTGCATGCCCATCTGGCGGTTATTCTGCCAACCGCCTTCATAGGTCACCTCGCCATTGGCATTCTTTCCGGTAATCCGGTAATGATATCCACCCCAGCGAGCGCGATGCATAGCATGGATGTAGCCGCCAGACGGATCGTCCCAATTTGCCGCACGCTGTGTAGAAAAAGCATCGGCGGCATAGCCCTGATAGGCTTCCGTTTTCTTCACCGCATCATAGTTCGGGTAACGCGCCATGCGCTGATTGGTGCCGTCAATAAATAACTGATCGATGTCCAATCCTGCCGGGGTCTTCGCCTGAAAAATTCCGTTTTCATACGGCTTCCAATCCAAATCCAGCTTCAGCCCGCCGCTGAGTACCGCCTGCCCACGGTTCTGCGCGCGATAGACCACTGGATACTGCTCCGAGCCGGAATCCTCCGGCGTAAATACCAGCGTTTCGGGCAGATAGTAAACCCCGTCGGCAAGCGTCACCGTGCAGGATTCCACACCCAGCTTATTTGAAGCGCGCAACGCATCCCGGGCCGCTGCGACCGTCGCGAACGGAGCATCCTTTGTTCCCGCATTTGAATCTGACCCCGCGGGATTTACAAAAATTTCCATCGCTAAGGACGTCATCGACAGACATCCCAACGTGCAGATTAGACCAATTGAACTTTTCATTACCTATTTCCTATATCGTTAAGTAATTCCACTTCGGTAAAGTAAGCGCCGCCCGCTTCTCCCTTGTCATTGTAGAGGAACGTTAGCAGCTCTGCCGGACCGGCGGGGAGATCCAGTTCGATGACAATCCCGTTGCTGTTGGCCGGCACAGGGACCTCTTTTTCCTGACCCGCAACTTTAACTTTAGCCCGGACCGCCACTAACGGCTTGTTGGCCGCCTCCGGCCACTGGCGCAGGGTAAAGCGATAGCGTCCGGCCTGTTTTACATTCACCAGCCATGGAGCGGTGACTTTAGGCAGTGTTTTGATCCGCCTAAAACTGTAAGGAGGATACCCTTTTTCCATGACCCAGTCCTGAGAACAGAGTTCGGTCGGGTTCTGATCGGGATTGCCCAAATCTGTACGAGCCTTGCGATTCAGCAAAACCGGGGAAACCTCTTCCCAGAACGGCTGATAGAGCCCCTTCAGGCGTTCCACCACTTCCGGGTGCGCCTCGGCGACATTGTTCTTCTGAGCAGGATCCTTCTCTATATCGTACAGCTTGAAGCTGTGGAGGGGCGTTTCCCGCCATGAATTGACCAGCCGCCACTTTTCGGTTAACACCACGGTATCCGCATAGGGTTCATCAAGCGGCGATGTAAATCCTCTACCTCCGTGATGCTGGATCACCAGATGGTCCCGAGGCCAGTTATCCGGTTCTCCTTTCAGGAGCGGCACCAATGACAGTCCGTCGACATCATACTCTTCCGGTACGTCGATCCCGCACAGCTCGGCCAGGGTAGGCAGTACATCCAGATGAGCCGCCAGCGTTTCAACATCTTTGCCTTCAGTCAATTCGCCCTCCGGCCAATAAATGAAAAAGGGAACCCGATGCCCACCATCATATATCGACGACTTCTTGCCGCGCATCCCCGCGTTGTAACCGGCCGATGGCTGGGAATCCTGGTACCTGCTGAATTTTCCTCCACCAGCCGTTCCGTTATCGGTCATAAAAATGAAAATGGTATTTTTCGCCAGCCCCAGCTCATCGAGATGTTTACGAAAAACACCCATGTTCCAGTCGATGTTAGCGATCATCCCATAAAAAGCGGAATTCACGACCGCCTTGTTGCCTTTGTATGGCTTCTCCCATTTCGGTGCAACGCGATATGGGCTGTGCGGCGCATTCAGCGGAAGATATAGGAAGAACGGATCCTCCTGGTTCTGCTCTACAAAACGGAGGGCTTCACGGAAAAACACATCGGTGCAGTAGCCTTCGAACTTCTCAAAGGTACCGACCCGGCTGCCCGGTGTAACCCGCTCAAAGGTGTCATCAAAGTAATCGTTGCCCCAATAGTCGGAACCCTGTCCGATCCCGCCGCAACGATGCCAGACCACATCCTGAAAGCCTTTGTCCTGCGGGCGTTGGGGCGCATTGTCCCCGAGGTGCCATTTACCGAACATCCCCGTTGCATAACCCTTGTCCGCAAAAAGATTCGCGATCGTCTTTTTCTCGCCATACAGAAGGGAAAGTCCACCGGTCGTACGATATGCCCCGGTTCGCCCCGCGTGCTGCCCGGTCATCAGTGAGGCCCGCGTCGGTGTACAGAACGGGCTCACGTGGAAGTCCGTAAACCGAACCGATTCGGCATGCAGCTTATCCAACTCCGGCGTCTTCAATATCGGATTACCATGACACCCCAGATCACCGTAGCCCTGATCGTCGGTCATCACCAGAATCACATTGGGCCGTTGCGCCCCCCATGCTGCTACTGACAGAAGCAACACTCCAAAAACTATTTTGATGTACTTCATAAACATCCTTAATCCATCGTATATTCAATGGGCTCAATGGTTCCGTCATCGCGGAAGGTCATCTCTTCAAAGCAGGCCGAGCGGCGGTGATTGCTCCCGCCGTTCACATCGCCGCGATGATAGAAGAAATACCACTTTCCATTAAATTCAATGACCGATGCATGATTGGGCGATTTCGGCGAATTGGGAGCCAGCACGCCTTTATATTCTGCAAACTGCGGCAACGGCGAATCGGCCATCCAGTATTCCGTATTGCCACCAACCCGCGCATGAAAATAATAGATCCCGTTGCGCTTAAAAACGTGTACGCCCTCGGCCACCGTCTCATTCGTTAAACGCGTCCACTCTCCATCCAGCTCGATCATGCTGTCTTTCAGTTTCACGCCCATCACATGTTTGCCGGGAATATCATAATCCACCTGTTTGAGATCGCTCCCGTACATATAGGCCTGCCCATCGTCATCCACAAAAACCGTTGGATCGAATATCTCAGTAATTTCCTGTTTATGGAACTGCTCCCACGGGCCGACTGGCGTGCGGCTTCGCACCACCCCAATCTTCCATCGATAGAACGGAAAGTAAAAATAATACCAGCCGTCTTTATAGGCCGCATCGGGCGCATTCATCTGTTCATACGCCCAATCAAATTCGCGCGGTTTCAGAAACACGCCGTGGTTGATCCAGGTTTTCAGATCGGATGATTCCAGCAGCATATAATCCTGCATGCTCTTATAGCTTTTTGCATCGGGCTGATCGCGCGAGCAGTAGACATATACCTTGCCGTCGAAGACCTCCGCCGAAGGATCCGCCGCATAGAGGAACCCGGGGTCGGTATTCTTCAGAATCGGATTCCGGGAAAGACCGGGCTGCTCGTTCTGAATCGTGAACTCGTAGTGCTTGTAGCCCCGGAAGACTTTACAGGTGATCGACTTCGGCTTTTGATTCAGCACGTTCTGCAGATCTTTCAGCGTATCGACGTCTTTGCCATTTGCAGCAATCAGCGTATCGCCCTCCTTCAACCCGGCTTGCTCGGCAGCAGATCCCGAATCCAGCTGTGTGATATAAGCACCGCTGGCCTGCCCGCCGGACGCATCGATATGATCCGGGTAGTCCGCAATGGAAACCAGGGTCATTCCCGCCCAGTTCATGGGCTTGGATTCGACCGCCTGCTTCTTTTCCGCTTTCGCCAGAACCGGCGCGACATATTCCTGGGCAATCGTCGAAGCCAGCCAGCTCTGAAGAACCACTTGATCCACCCGCGCAAAATCAACGCGATCCGCAAAGCCGACGGCATGCCCCTGCTCATCAAAAGTGTTTGCTGTCACTGTCGTTGTTTGAGTGATTTTCACCGGCTTTGTGTAAAGGGCAGAATTCACGGTTGGCTCAGAACCATCCAGCGTGTACCGCACCTCGCCGCCGCGGGCATCCGGTCGGATTTCAACGAGGCATTCGTTTTCAAACTCATGAAGGCTGTTCATGATGCGGGTCATCTGATGACCGAACTGATCCATCGGGAAATTTTTAAACCCGAGTTTCAGCGCCGGCGAGGTTGGTTTGACCTGATAGTTCCGGTTCAGTGGATCCACAAACTGCGGGTCGGCCAAAATGCTGTCTTTGCCCTGTTTTTCCTGCCACTGCTCAAAACTCTTGAGTCCTCCCCTGCCCGCAAATTTGCGGCTGTTTACATTCCACCAGAGGTTGGAATCAAAGGTGCCCCACATCCCGATATCCGATGGCATGCCGATGTCGCCGATAATATAGTCGAAACGGCCGCGGCCGCCTTCGGCGCCACCGGCAAGCACGGTAATGTTATGCATGAAAACATCTTCGCTGTTGTCTTTCGGCCAAACGTGCAATCCGGTCGGCACCGCGCTGACCATAATGTTATTCGTCACCTTTCGGAAAAACCCGTCGCGCAGCTTCAACGTCGAACCCAGCATCAGGTTGTTATAAATTTCGTAATTGCTGCTACCGTCATCCAGATCAATGGTCCAGTTGCCTGCACTCACACCGGAGCGATAGTTTCCAACGCGGTTATTCCGCAACACAACCGGTTTCAGGCTATCGAGCATCACCCACTCTTTGGTCATCCGTTTTCCATCCCAGAACCGCTCACGGCCCCAGGAGTTAAACGGACCATGCTCCCCGGTATCCAGAATGGTATCGTAGATATCGCAGTTGGACATTTCGTGGCCGCCCCAGGTTCCATCGTTGAAGGTGACGCCCGCGCGGGCAATGCGATACACACTGCAGTGATCAATCGTAATATCCATCGCCATCGAAACGAGCACACCGGAGGTCTGCTTTCCATAGACTCCGACATCGCGCGTGATGGTATTTTTTACGCTGCAATCGCGAGGATAGTCTTCCGTCTTCGGCCCCGGTTCCAGATCCTTGATCTGATCTGTTTTGATCCAGGTTTCCCACGTCTGATATTCACGCACGGCTTTCGGGCTACCCACAAAACAGACCGCGCTTTCGCCGGTGTTCTCAATCAGGCTCCCGGAAATATGTACCTCCCGATTAAAGCCATCCACAAAGATGCCGGTTCCGCCGACCTGCTCTATGTGGAAATTTTTCACGGAGCAGTTTTGGCTGTCTTTGAAATAGACCGCGCCCCCACGATGAATGGCCCAGTCCCCACGGGCAATATCTTCATATTCATTCATGAACGTCGCACGGGTCTGGGTTAGATGAAACCCTTCAAAACTCACATGCTCCACTCCCACGCATTCAATGATGCGGTCCAGAATGGCGGCTTCCACCACGACCTCGTTCAGATTGACATCAGCTGGCGGCTTGAAATAGAGAATCTGGTTTTCCACATCCTGGAACCACTCCAACTCGGCATCGAGTTCTTCAAAAATATTTTCCACATAAAACGGGGACCCCGGATGGTTCTGACTTTTCACACCGACGCCATACCGACGCTGTGCCTGCCAACCCCCTTCACTGAAATAAATATACCGGGTTTCCGCATCGATCGATTCGATACGAAACTGAAAATTGCCCCAGTTTTTATTATGAAACGCGTGAACAATTCCGTCCTGCGGATTCGTCCAGCGGCCCACCCGGTCATCCAATGTACCCGGCTGCCATTCGATCTTTTTCGTCGAGGCTTTTTCGCTACCGCCCGCATGAAGATAGCCCTTGCCGGTCCGCAGCGGATTTTCGAAATCCCAGTTCGGATAGCGCGCGCGGATCATGCGTTTATCAGACATGAAGAGCTGGTTGATTTCTTTTCCTTCCAGCGCCGTCCCTTTGAGCGACTGTTGATAGATCCCGTCTTTGTAGGACTTCCAACCTTTGGAACTCAGGGGCAGGCTGCCTTTAAGCACCACGGCTGACCCCGGCACTGCGCGATAAACAATCGGTGCGCTCTGTGTTCCCGAATCCTGCGCCCCCAGATGAAAAGGCTCGGTCAAGGAATAGGTCCCGCCCTGCACCCAAACCGTTACGGGTTCCTTTCCCGCCAACTTCTGTGTTTCAATCCGTACGCGGGCACCTTCCAATGAAGCCAATGGAGCGGCCTGTTCCCCGCTGCTCGAATCGTTTCCGGCCGGGCTGACATATAACTCTACCGCCTGCAAACTACCGCTTACCAGCAAGAGACCGGTGATTAAAAACTGTTGCGTCCGTTTCATAACCCTTCCTTCATATAATCGTGTGTTCATAAATTCTGTTCTCACTTTTTCCCGGCACCGGTCGGCCCTCCCGTATAGGACTCCACCCACGTCAACGCGGGCGCTTCCCAATCCGGAATGCCGGGACCTGCCTTTTGAGCATGGTAATCGACGTGGAACGGCTTTTCCTTCGCCAGCGGCACATCTTCGTTAATCATGAGCGGTCGGGAAGTATCCCAGAACAGCTCGTACGCCTTCTTCATTTCCGACACGACCTCCGGGTATTGTGCTGCCACATCCTTGGTCTGCCCCGGATCTTTTTCCATGTCGTAAAGCGCGCCTTCCACAAGGCGGAAGCGCTGGTTGCGCACGGAATAGGTCTTCCACTTAAATTGATCGGGATCAGCACCGCGATTCCAGCGTGTCACATGCTGAAAGTGCAGCCGATCCTCCCAGGCTGCGTCTTTCTCTAGAATCAACGGCTTCAGGCTTCGGCCTTCGAAAGCCTGCGTGGACGGGAGCTCCGCTCCGGCGAAATCCGCCAAGGTTGGGAGAATGTCAAGATAGGTGACGACCCGATCCACGGTTTTTCCCTCTTTGATCATTCCGTCCCAGCGTACAAAAAACGGAACCCGCACACCGCCTTCATCCACGGTTCCTTTCAGCCCCTTCATACCCGCATTGTAGGTCATCATGGCTTTGCCGTTTGCATCGGTGCCGATTTTTACCTGCGGACGTCCGGCCTTGCCCTTAAGTCCATTGCCGGCAGTGGTCGTTCCATTGTCCGACGTAAAGATGACAATGGTGTTTTCCAACAGATCCCATGCTTCCAACTGCTTGAACATCTGCCCCATGCAGTCATCAATATGCTCGATCATTCCGTAAAAGCCGGCGGAACGACTGGGAAACCCAAAATCTTCAAAATATTTCTGATACTCCGGCGGCGCTTTGAACGGGGCATGCGGCGCATTGGTTGAGAGGTAGGCAAAGAACGGCTTGCCGGAATCCTTGACCGATTTAATCCAACCGAGCGTGGCTTTGAAGAAAACATCCGTGCAATAGCCCTTGGTCTGCACGAACGTGCCGTTATGCTTGATCACCGGATTAAAGTAGGTGTTGCCTGGCACATCCGCGCACGAACCCGGATATTTTTGCCCAATCCCGCCCGCACCATGAATAAACACTTCATCGAACCCACGGGCTTCCGGCTGATACGGAGCTTCGTCTCCCAAATGCCATTTGCCAAAATAGCCGGAGGTGTAGCCCGCCGGTTTCAGCACCTGCGGAATGGTGATGGCCTTGAGGTTGACCCGTTCGCGTTCATAGATCGTATGCGTGACTCCGTTCTTGATCGAATGAACCCCGGTCATGATCCCGGCCCGGCTCGGCGCGCAGGTGGAGCCCATCATGAAGCGGTCAAAACGAACGGACTGCGCATGCATTTTATCCAGCTCCGGCGTCCGGATCCATGGATGCCCATGCGCGCCGACCGGCGAATAACCCTGATCATCCGTCATAATGTAGATAATATTGGGCTTTGCCGCCTGAGCCGAAACAATCCCGGTCGCCAGCAAAATAAAGGTGCGGAGTGCTGTACTTGTTTTCATCATTTTTATAACCCTATTTATTGTTTTTCTTCTTTTTAGCATGCGCTTCATGTTGAGCCTCCAGCGGCATCTCCTTCGCGAAGCGTTTCAGAAATGGATCGCGGGTGGTGCCGATTTTAGCGACCGTTTCCAGCGGAAGCGGCTCGATCCCTAACTCAGGCGCCGGAGAGCCCGACTTGAACGAAAAGTCGCCATGCACCAGATCGGCGAACATGGGGTCGGCGGCAACGCTGTGCACATCGATCTTATTCTTCGCGCCCTTCTTGCGCTGGGCTGTCAGGATTTTTTCCGCGTCTCCGCCTTCATGCCAGTAGAGATTGTAATCGAGCCCGGAGCCTACCCGGTCAATTTTCGTGTGGAAACGGGCGGGCGTATTTTCAGCAGTGAAATAAAACAGATTCCGACTCATTTCGCTGTTCGGATCAACCGTATTTCCGGCGCCGCCCGTCGTCATGATGCAGTTAACATACATATTGTGCTGACACGTGTTCAGCCCCTTGATTGCGATGCCGCTCGGGCTAATCGTGCCAAACAGCAGATTGTGGCTGACCGTGGTGCCATGGCTATCATCATCTGTACGGATCATGGCACCCTGCGGATGGTTGTAGGTGACGTTGTAACGCACGATGTTTCCATCGCCGTTGGCGGAAAGATAGATACAGTTGCCGTCGTGCAACAGCTTGAGACAATCATGCACTTCGTTAAACTCGATGATGTTTCCGCGTGCATGCATATATGGCTCAAAGGCCGCCCACTCCGTGGCAGAGTTCAACGTGATTTCATCCCAACGAATCGTCGGGACGTGTTCACGCGTGCCTTCGGGAAACGCCCACTTCTTGATATAAGGATTGTTAATCCCCATCTTTTCAAACGTCGGCGCAAAGAAGCGTCGGCGCACCCCGGACACCACCATTCCGGTGTAGGCCTGATCATAAATATGATTGTTGGAAATCCGGTTATGTCCGCTCTGCCACACAAAAATGCCTGGCGAATGCAGGAACAGCTGCCCCACTCGTGTAATCTCGTTGTTGTGAATGATATTGTTTTTATTCACATCCTTTTTCCCGGGCCCATGGCCGGCGAGTAAAACCCCTGTTCCGCCGAGGTCCTTGAAGGTGGAATCCTCCACCGCAATGTTCTGACAAAATAAATCGAGCCGCACCCCGTCGCTTCCGCTGTCGGAAAACGTGCAATTGCGGACCGCGCAGTTTCGGGCCCCGCGGAAACGCACCAACCCGTTGGCTTTGTCCCACATATTCCAGTCGTGCTGGAGCCCCTTGTCTTCCGGCAGCCATGTCTGGCGGTCCGCGTGAGCAAAGCGCAACCCCTCAAATACGACACCTTCCACGGGCTGATCCTTTGTCCCGGCCAGAGAAGCATCATTCACGCCTTCCACCCGGATCAATTCATTCAGAACAGGCGCAATAATTTGATCTCCCGGCGACCCCGACTCCGGCCAGTAGTAGAGCATCCCTTCCTGCGAATTGAGCGCCCACTCGCCCGGTTGATCCAAATGGTCGATGCAGTTTTCAACCACCCAATTCCCGAACATGTTGTAAGTGGCAGGAACACTCAGCGTTGCTGTTTTTGCAGCAGTGTCGACGGAGGCGATCCCGAGATAGTTGCGCAGCCATGCACGGGTAGGCGCTCCGAAGATTTCCAGATCCTCTAGATTCTCCCAAGATTTCAACCCTCCACCTTTAAAAGAAAACTCAACCCGATTCTTCAATGCCCCGGCATACTTTCGCCGATCAGCGTCCACGCTCACCGCAAAGTTTTCAGACCGCGCACGCGGCAAGAGTTTACCGCCGTCATACAGGCAGTGAAAAAATGCATCCCCCTTGGCCCACGGCACCTTGGCTTTCCAAATGCTTCCACCCTGCAAATCCGTTTTTTCCCAGCCGGCAATGATCCGACCGCCGCTGATTAGTGGACTTGCCCCATCGGCTGCCCGATAGCGCGTTACGGCGCCCTTCGGCGCGGAATCTTCCAACCCGAAAACCAGGGTTTCGTCCAGGGAATAAACGCCGTCGCGAATAGCGACATCGATGTCGCCCTTTTCCCCGGCGGTACGCAAGGCCCGAACCGCATCCCGCGCGGCGGGCAACGTCGCGATTTCCCCGCCGGGCTCCACCACCAACTCACGGGCGGACACTGCTCCAGCGAATACCAAAAGCCCGAAGGTGCATCCAGCGACTGCTCTTTTCATGTTTCCTCTGCCTTACGTATGGTTTAGCGGTTTTTCTTCTTTTTCGAGACGACGTTATTTTTCCAGATATCGACGTTCGCATCGTTCTTTTGGACAGCACCGGGCGTGGTTCTTCCATCGGCAACCTGCTTCTTCAACAATGCAACGAGGATATCCACTTTTTCAGGATATTCATTGGCGAGGTTATCGGTCTCGGCAATATCTTCCTTCACGTTGTACAGCTGAAACCTTGCCTCTGCCCCGGTGGCTTCCTTCATGTTGTCATCCGGCCGCAGAATCAGCTTCCACTCCCCCTCGCGGATTGCAAAGCGGCCTTTGAAGTCGTGGTGAACGATGGACTCGCGCTGTGCTTTTGAATCGGCATCCTTCAACAGCGGAAGGAAACTGATGCTGTCCTCCGCCGTGTCATCTCCGAGTTCGACCGCAAAATACTCCGCAAAAGTCGCGAACAGGTCCGACATACAGATCAGCCGGTCGTTTGTCGATCCTGCAGCCACAACACCGGGCCAGCGAACAATGAAGGGGATATGGTGTCCCCCTTCGTAGATGCTGGCCTTCTTGTCCCTAAATGGTCCAGAGACCTCATGCCCGAACTCAAGAAAGGTGTCGGCGGGCAAATGGCATCCATTATCAGTACCGAATAACACAATCGTATTTTCCTTCAGTCCGTTGCGTTCGAGCGCCGTTAAGATCTGCCCGATGGCATCATCGGTCTGCGCAACAAATTCAGTATACGGGTCGTCGATCCCGCCCCGCCCTTTCCAATCCTCACGGGGAACGACGGGTTTATGCGGGGAGTTGATCGGGAAATAGACAAAGAACGGCTGCTCCTGTTCGCCCTTGGCAAATTCGTCAAAGGAATGTACCACGGCATCGGTCAGGCGCCCCATCATCTTGATCGTGCTCAGGTATTCGATCACCTTGTCGTTTTCAATCACGCTGCTCATGGAACTCGAATGATGGAATCCAAGGTAATAGTCGAATCCCCGGCTAACCGGACCATCGGGAATCACGGTTCCGACCGGAGCGCCGTAATACCAAAGTTCCCGCTTCGTTTTCATCTTTTTGGCCCCTTCGGGGATCTGGTACTGGAAGTCCAGATGCCATTTACCAAACATTGAAGTCCGGTAGCCCTGCTCTTTGAAGAGGGACGCCAGCGTCATCCGGTCCGGCGCAATCAGACAGGGTTGTCCGCCTTTCGAGACTCCGCTCTGATGCCTGGAGCGCCAGTTATAGCGCCCCGTAAGCAACGCATAGCGCGAGGGGGTGCAGACCGACGCACTGGTATGCGCATCGGTAAACATCATCCCCTCGTCGCAAAGTTGGTTCAGGTGTGGCGTCGGAACCTTCGACGCCTCGGGATGGAACCGTTGAATTTCCCCGTACCCCATATCATCGGCATAGATCAGCAAAACATTGGGTTTCGGCGTGGCATATGCAGCCATCCCCGAACAACAGAGTGCGGTGAACAGGAATCGTTTTACCTTCATGACACGTCTCCGGTGGTTTCCACCGCCAGTTCCTGATACGCGGTGTTCTCGCCCCCGCCTTGCGTCGAAATCGGCGAGACGGCCCATAGGATCCATCGGAAGTTGCCCAGTGTCTTGTCATCCGCCGCCCGCAGCGAGGCGGCCGTGAACGGAGCGGTGCACGCCCCGGTGTCGATCTGCCCGAGCACGGTATAGTTGCCCAAATCCCAACCGGGATCCGATAGGGACGCGCTGCCATACACCGTTAGCTTCTGCGAGCCGCGCCGCCCCTTTTGGTTGTACGACCAACTCGTAATCGCCGAGACCGGGCGAAGCGCTCCCAAATCCATTTTATAGGCGCCGTCCGTTATTCCGTTTCCAAAAATCGGACCAAAGCCCTTCGCAAGCTTGCCGTCGGTCAACGAACTCAACGGATCATTCCCGGTCTTGCGGTTTGCCTTGATTCGTTGACCGCCCGCCGTCGGGACCAATTGCTTGAAGCCGTGGGCGCTGGATGCGGTTTCGATCACGACCGTCGAACCCTGCACATTTTTCACCTTGGCCGAATCATGCCCATCCAGATCGACTGCTTTCGTGCCCTGCAGGGCAACGGCCGCATTTTTCTGAATGACGTTTGGATGATGCTGTTCTTCGGTGGTCTCGATCTCAAACGTCCAGGCATATTCGCTCGGTCCAAGATTGCGCGGCGGCGTAATTTTCAGTCCCTTCGGCGTCATGCTCCAGCTGACGTTTGCCTTCGAGCCGAGCAGACGGACCGACTTGACCTGCCCTTTCTTCCAACCCGCCGTGCCCGTGATGGTGAACGGCGCCGTCGGCTTGGCCATTTTGATGGCATAGAGATTTTTACCGTTGGTGGTGAAGCAAAGGTGTTCGTCCTTTTGGTCGCACTCTTTCCAGTAACGCGATCCATAGATCGCGTCGCCGTTGATTTTGAGCCAGTCGCCCATGGCGCGCAGGCGTTCCACCTGCGGCTCCGGAATCGTGCCGTCGCCGCGCGGGCCAATGTTGATGAGGAAGTTGCCGTTGCGGCTGATGACCTCGATCATTTCATGCATCACCCCTTCGACTGTTTTATATTTGTCGCCTTCGAGATAGCCGAAGGAGGTGCCGAAGGTGGTGCAGCTCTGCCATTTGGGGCCAATCACCTTGAGTTTCAGATTATCCTTTTCCAGACAACCGACGCCATCCGGCCAGTTGCGGTTACCGCCCTTGTTGTTCACATAAACGTCCGCGCCGCGGGCGGCACCGTCGTTCATGAAGTCCGTAATCATATCCCGAACCTGATCGTCGAAATATTTGACTTCCGGTTTCGCGGTTCCTTTTCGAACCTGATTGCCATCGCGGGTGTAGATCGGGAAATCATCCATCCATAACATGTCGGGCTGATACTTTTCCTGAATCTCTTTCCAGCGCGCCACGTAGCTGTCGACGAATTCCTTAGAGGTACCAAACGGCCCATAGAGAGAAGCCGCTTCAGGATTCCGTTTGATCTCCTCCGCAATATCCGGCAAAGGCTCGGCATTCACCACATACAGCTTCTTGGCAAAAAAACTTTGATGCCGTTCGCGATGATAGGACGGCGCATATTTCAGGCCCTGCTTGCGAACCGCCTTGCCCAGATCCCCGACGAGGTCGCGATGCGGCCCCATATCCACGGCATTCCACGGCGTGAGGTCGGAATCCCAGTTGGCCCAGCCATCGTGATGCTCAGCCGTCAGCACGACATACGTTGCGCCCACCTCTTTAAATAGCTTGGCCCATTCGTCCGGGTCCCAGTTTTCCGCCTTGAATTCAGGAATGATATCCTTGTAGCCAAACTCCGGCGGGGTCGCACCCCAACGCTCCTTCAAATAGGGATAGTAGTGCTCGGGATCCCGATAGATCATTTTCGGCACATGCTCCGCATAGCCGCGCCCGCCTTTGCGGTAGCCTATTTCGCTGTAGGGCCCCCAATGAATGAAAATTCCGATCTTGCCGTCGTCAAACCACGCCGGCACAGGCATATCCTGCAGCGCCTCCCAGCTTCCGTCATACGGAGCCGATGCCTCAGCCTCATAACTTAATAGACCCAACAGGCTCATCCCTGAAATCACAGTTACAAACAGTTTGTTTTTCATATGCATATCATTTCCTTTATCGCTCTACTTCGAGCTTAATAAACTTAGCCTGCGAAGAGGCTTCTGTACGATTCGTTACCGACCTGAACCCATCTAACACCGAAGAAGCCCCCGCAATAGTAACGATGCCTGTATTCGGAGTAACCGTCAGATCCTCCGTTGTCGTCACCGTATACGTAAGAGACGGATCCGTGTTCTGATTATAGACAAAATAAAGGTATTTATTTCCAAATAGGTTCGTGATGAGCATGTCCGGTAAAATTGCGGCTGCGTCATTACTGATCGGGTTGCCGCCTAGCGCATATTCCATCAGGTTGTCGAAACCGTCCGGTTCGGCATCTCCCTTCGGATCAGTCTGTCCATACTGCTGCAGCCACACATCAAACAGTTCATTTTCATCTGCGAGCCTATGCACCGCCACGGCATTGAGTTGCAGCTGATCCCAGATGGTCACGCCGTCACTGGTGGTTCGCTCGATCTTAAAGGAAAATTCGGTGTCATCGGCAATAAAAACCAGCGTGGCCAGAATGCCGGCGCCGGAGGAACCGTTAGCATACTGACCCAGATCCGTGTCATCCACAAAGATACGCGATCCGTCCTGCCCGCTGCGGTAGTCGAAGAACAGCAGTTGCACGCGGTAAAACTCACCAACGGTCAGGCCGCGCAGCGTCGGTGTCACATTAGCTACATCGGGATACTGCCCCGAGCTGCTGATCTGCGTGCCGCTGTGATAGCCCGTATAGTTCGGCGAATTCACGCCGAGCACATTCGATGACCAATTGCTTCCCGCAGCAAATGTGATACCGTCAAACGTTAGCTCAGTACCACCGGTGTTTTCAGCAAAGATCAACGTTCCATTCGTGTTAAAGAGGCCCTCACTCAACAATCCATCCGACTGCGGTGCACTGGATGCGGTCCAGGACATTTCCGGGGAAACAACTAGCAATGAGACCGTTGCCGGTTCGCTTACGTCCGTTCCGTCATCGGCAACAAAAGTAAACGAATCAATACCCCAGAAACCGGCATTCGGCGTATATACGAGGTTCGGCGGTGTACCGGAGAGCGTTCCATGGGCCGGCACATGATCCACGGAATAGGACAGATCCAGCCCAAGCACTGACGATGCGGTCAGCGTAATCGCCACTGAATCATTCATATCCAGAGCCACATCCTGGTCCTCTGCGACAGGCGCTGTCGCCACCCCGAGGACCCTCACTTCGGCCAGATGAATGGGATTGGTTCCCCGGAGCTGAACCTTTACATACCGGCCGATTGCCCCGCCGGCGTCCAACGTAACCTGCGGGTCGGGATGTTCGGACTGGTAGGTTGTCCATACGACGTTATCATCCTCATCAAAGATGGTTACGTCATAATCACTTAAGCGGATCTTTGCACCCTCTGAGTCTATACGGTTGAAGAGCTGAACGAAGTTGATCGAACATTCTTCACCCAGGTCCAGCCGCCACCACGGCTGATCTTCCGTATCCGTATGCGTAACTGAACCTTCAGCCCATACGCCCAGCGTGTTGTTATCTATGGCGTGGGATGCGGGCGCACTGTAATCCGTGGAGCTTTGCGTTGCGGTTCCGTTTAAAGCGAGGTTATCCACATCCGACTTAACATGGATGAGGTAGCAGTTGAGACTTAACGCTTCAATCGAAGCGCTGAAACGGTTGTCCGATACGGTGTACGAGGTATTGGACCCTGAAACGGAGGTGTTGGCGGTCCAGCAGGTCATATCAACGGTTTCATCCATTTTGGAAGCATCCGCCAGCACCTGAACATTGCTGTATGTATTGAAGCCTTCATTGATGACCCACAAGGCGATTTGATCATCAACACGAAACGCCATGGTGTACACCTCGGGCAGCGCATCGGCATGAGATGTAAGATAGTTGCTGTCAGCCGCATGGTTGGCAAAGTGCTTCATGATGTAATATGCGCGCATACACACTCCAGTGCCGCCGCGTGGAAAGTAGATGGGCCGGGTTTCACCGTTTTTATTCCGTGACCAGATCTCGAAAAACAGTTCCCCTTTCACTCCAGCGGCATACATATCACTCTTTTCAGCATAGGCCGCCAGTGGAATGGAAATATCCAGCTCCGCCCCGGAGGTCGGGTTGCCCCCGCCGTGGCGGGATTCATCGTTATAGACCGGTTTGCCCAGAGCAGCCGCCTTTAATACGAGCGACCTCCACTGTGCAGTATCCTGATTGCTGTAATTATGGTTGCAGAATGAGTGGTAGAGATCTTCAGTCTCCAGCTCGGCGACATCGTCTACATAATTGATACATGCTGGCAACCCCCAGTGTCCCTGGTCGGAGATTAACGGCATGGCAACCCCGCGTGCATCAAGTTCACCGTTTAGTTTGATGATTACTTCAGCCGCAATATCCGCCGGGAAATAGGACGACCACTCCTTGGCTACAGACAAATAGGAAATAGGTACGCCCTGTTGGCTCATGTATTCGACATAGTCCGCCAGAAAGATGCCATACATATCCGTATCGATCACCCGAGTCTCATAGTTACAAAACCAATCCGGCAAATTATTATCATTGCCATACCCGTCGTAATCAGATTTCAAGGTGCCGAAAAACTTGATGTCCGGATTAATCGACTGGATGTCCTTCATACTCTGGATCTGATCATCATAGTACGCCAGGTTTTTAACCCCTTCCTCCAATTCCTGATGCTTGTCATACTGCACCCGGCAGACATCGAATTTGATATCACCGAATCCCCACTGGATAATCTGTTCCGTATTCTGCGCACCCTGCACGGCAAAAGAGCTGCGCTCCATGTCGCCGCCCATCATATCGATTTCCTGACGATAGTTGGTAGTATTCAACACAATGGACTGCCCCCGACTCAGTGACGAACATGAGACAATGACTGGTATCAAGATTAAGTTGTGATTCAGCAACCGCCTTATCCTTCGCCCTTTTTCCACTCTGTTCTCCTCCCTTTTTCTTACAGAACGCCCTTTCGGCGAGCCTGCAGAATGCAGGCGGTAGGTTCTCCGAACCCTAAACCCAACCCCCAAGAGGCCCGTGATGCATATAGTGACGACGTCGCTACTACGTTCTACTTCTTAACTTTCAATTGAATAAAACCTGAACCCGCAGAGCTCTCTATTCCATTGGTTACCGTTGTAAATCCATTCACAACATCGGACTCGCCAACAACAGAGACTTCATTCGTCGCGGGATACATTAAGTTCTCTGTTGCGCCAACCGTGTACGTGAGTGCCGGATCGGTGTTCCGATTGTAGATCATATAGAGATACTCGGTCCCGGATGCATTGGCAATCATGGTTTCAGGAGCGATCAGAGTTGCATCATCTACCGTTGGATTACCTCCCAGCGCATATTCCATCAGGTTGTCTAAACCGTCCGGCTCGACATCCGTTTCCGGCAATGCATCTGCTCCGGTCAAACCATAGAAGGACAGCCACGTATCAAATGGATCCTCTTCTGAATCGACCCGATACAGAGCCACCGCATTAAGAATAATCTGACTCATGTCCGTTCCGGTTTTCTCGATATGCTCAATCAGGAAGGTGAACTCGGTGGCATCGGCAACAAACACCAGCGTTGCCAGGATACCCGCTCCGTTCGCGCCATTCGCATACTGCCCCATGGGGATTCCATCCAGCACAATCCTGCGGCCCTCCTGATTTGCCCGATAGTCAAAGAACAGCAATTGCACCCGATAGGTCTCACCGATGGTCAATCCGCTCAACGTGGGCGTCACATTCGCCTCCGCCGGATACAGTCCGGAGCTGCTGATCTGCACGCCGCTGTGATAGGCCGTATAGTTCGGTGAATTCACGCCGAGCACATTAGAGGAAGCATCCGTTCCGGCCACAAACGTGATACCGTCGAAGATCAGTTCCGGCCCGCCGGTGTTTTCGGCATAAACCAGCGTCCCGTTGGTGTTGAACAGGCCGGGCGACAAGAGCCCGCCGGACTGCGACGCACTGGATGGCGTCCAGTACATTTCCGGAGACTTCACCAAAATGGCAACCGTGGCCGGATCGCTGTCGGTCGAACCGTCATTGACAATAAAGGAGAAGGCATCCAGCCCGGAAAAGTTTGTAGCCGGGGTATAGGTCAGATTCGGAACCGCGCCACTCAGCGTACCGTTGACAGGCAGAGAAACAACTGTATAGCTCAGGCTGTCTCCATCGGCATCGGTGCCGGACAGCGTGACAGCAACCGCTGTATTCTCATCCGTCGTAATGCGCTGAGCCGTGGCAACCGGACGGAAACTCAGCTCTTCCGCAATCTGAATATTATCAATGGCCGGATCTGCTGCGTTGTACAACCTGTTCGCTGTACGGAACCGCAGCGTGACTTCCTCATGTCCGGCGTAGTCCGAAAGATCAACAACGACCGAGATCCAGGCCTCGTCGCTACCGGCCTGTTGCTGCCCCGTCTTTTTCCAGACATTGGAAGTCCAGGAACTGCCGTCAAATACATCCAGCGACAGGAAGTCGATGTAGCTTCCATACATGTGATAGTCAAAGGCCAATTCCGCGCTGGAAACCGTGCTGAAATCAAAAACACACTCGACCATATTGGTCACATAGGAGCCGGCATCATGCCCTTCGGAGAAGAGATAATAATCGCCATCAGAAGCCCCGTTCGGCCCGGCAGCGGCAGTCGGCGTTCCGCCGGTTCCGACTTCCCAGAACCGGGCATCCCTATTGTTATACTCCGTATCAAATTCACGCCAGGCACCGATGCCATTCTCAAAACTTTCAGCATACGGAAGGCTCTGAACTTCAGTCAGCGTAATCGGATTATAGTGCTTGATGAAGCGGAAGCGCAGGTTGTCGCCGGTTGTGGAATCCGCTGCCATATCAATCACATTCGAATCCGTAATGCGCAGACGCATACCGGTTGAAGGATGATCAATGTAATACCAGCCATACTGATATTCATTCAGATCCCACTCCACCGATGACCCGGCGGTGCCGGCAGCAGCCAGGCCGACAGAGGAACCATCATAGGACAGGCGTCGCCCATCGCTGAGTCCTGTAATGTATTTGTAGCCGTTCGGCGCAGTTTCCAACATGAACTGCTCGGTGGCAAGACGGTGTTCAACGTCGGCCGTCGTCACGGTGCTGTTATCCGGATGATCGATCAGACGCAGATAACGCCCTTTGTTGTGGATGATGTAGGATGTCTCATCGACGAGATAATCATTCCCGTCCCAACCGGCCAGCAACAGTCCACACTCCGCAAGATCTTCCCAGCCGGGATCGCCGCTGTCATTTCCGTAGTGCAATACCAACCGAGGAGAATTCATATCGGTCGGGTCTGAATCCGCCGAGCACCCATCCGTTGTATCCGGGTCGCCCCCCATTCCAAATTCAAAAATCGACCAGCCCTTGAGGTATTCCACACTCTCAGCGCGCCACATAAATTCCGCCAACCAGTTATAGTTGTGATTGCGGCTCCAGGTGGTCTTATCTCCGGCAAAGTCGCGGACGGCGAATTCGGTCAGCATGATATCCTGGCCGTACGCATCGTACAGCGTCTGCATGCGGCTGAAGAGCGTGGATGGGCTGCCGGTTTGAGCACCGAGCGGCTCATACTCATGCATGCCCATATATTCGGACCGGAGCCCCTGCTCCTCTGCCAGCGCTTCATAGGTTTGGCGCCAGGTATTATTCAGCCCATCCGGGTTCGGCCCAAGCAGCGGAAGGCGCGTGCGTTCCATGCGCGGCCATTGATACACCGCGGTTTCCGCCTCCATATTCGACTGATCTTTGTTGTCCGGCTCATTGAACCCCATTGCGATGGTGCAGTTGGCTCGGCCATACCACTCCGGCTGATAACGCAAAAAGCCGGCCGTCGGGGAGCTCATCGATCCCCACTGCATCGGATAATACTGACCGACGTCCAGATCGCCTTCATCCACATAGGTCCATCGATAGGCCCAGCTGGGTCGGAACATGGAACTGAAAAAGAAATGCGACGCCTGCCCCTTTTTCGGAAAATGGGTTTCATAGTTGATTTTCCAATGTTTGGAAAACTCGGTGCCGTCTGCCACCTGCACCACATTGGTGCCGTTGAGGCCGAGCACCAGCCCGCTCCAGGCGTTGACGATTTTGACGTGCTCGCCGTTGCCGGCGTCTTCCAGCCGCCAGCGCTGGTGCGGCATGGAGGAATAATCGCCTTCAACAATCGCCGCGCCTTGATTGGCAGAAGCATTCATGACCTCGAAGCAGCGTTCGGTTTCCCTGCTGCGCAGACGGAAGGTATCGGTGCCGAAATTATACAGCACCTGAAACTGCGGCTCCTCCGGTGTAATGGCCGATCCATGGGTCGAAGAGGAAAGATTCCAACCATTGGAACGGTTTTCCAGCGTGTAATAGTCGTTCTCATAATCCATGAAATCCAGAGCCGGCGGTGCCTCGTCGAGCACGTCGGTCCAGAGCGGATAGCCGCCCATATTATTTTCCGGAAGTACGACCAGTTCGCGAACCACCGCCTGGCCGGGATCGAGCGAGCGAATGCGGATTTTGGTGGTCGTTGCCGCGGCACCGAACCAGAGGTTCAGATCCAGCTCGCTGTTGTTTGAAACGGCTCCGCCGTTAAAAAGCACCCAGCTTCCGCCGTTATCGTACGCTACTTCAAAATCCTGGATCTGCGTGCCCGCTGCGCCCTCGTAACCGGAATAGAGCTGAATCCCGCGAATGTTTTCGGCCTGCGGCAGATGAATTTCCAAATCGTGCGGACCGGCGGTATTGGCACTGGCCCAGGCGGAGGCATTGTCGGCATAGCCGTCGATCGCCAGCTTCGGATAGTTTTCGCCGTCCACGGAGGAATAGTCATACTGACGCAGTTTGGCGATGTTAAGATCAACATCGGTTCCGAACAGAACTGCGGCTCCGTCAGAGGTCGGCGGATAAAGCGCCAGCTCTTTTACGCGTGCCGTGCTGTCGGTGGTGTACAGACGGAACGTCTGCGCTGTGACCGGAGCGTTGAACGCCAGATTGAGGTTGGGCAGCGTATTGCCGGACACTTCGGTCCCGGCGATATCGACCCAACTCCCGTTATCATCGACCTGCAGCACGAAATTAGCCATCGCCGAATCTGTCGCCCCGCCGCTGAACAGGTGCGCACTGCCGATGGTCATCGGAACCGCCAGCTCGATTTTGAGCCAGTGCGGACCGGAAGAACCGCTGACCCAGCGGTTGTCCTGCGACACAAAGCCGTCGGTCGCATACTGAACCGGGTTGTCCGATGTGGCTGAGTCCGCAGTTACCATCTGATATTTGGCCAGGTTATAATAAAAATCCTGTGAAGACTCTGTGGTATCCACCGGCGACAGATCGCGTATCTGAAATGCATTCACATGTGAATCAACCGATCCACCGCTACCGTTATCGCCGGTAATCGTCAGCGTCTGGGTGGTTCCATCCGCTGTAAACGTTCCGGTTGCATATTGAACCAATCCGGCGTTCAGCGAAACCGTGCTTTCCACGGCCTCCCCATCACCGAAGGTCATGTTGCGGGTAGAGACCACTGCATTGCGGGTATCCGCAAACCAGACCTGAATCAGGTAATCGCGCCCCGGAACCAGACTGTAGCCGCCCACCGCAATGGACGACTCCGTGCCGAAATCTACATTGCTGAGCAGCGTGTCGTAATCCGTATCACCCGTGGTGGCGGTGTACACATCCACCCCGTTGTTATTATCCAACACTGAACGTGAAGCAAAGGGAACCCCGTTTACCGATGGACTCGACGCCCCGGTTGCACTCGCATTCACCGCCGCCACCAGCGTCCCTGTTGTCGCCACATCACTGATGCCGCCCACATCCGTTGCGCTTCCCCACGTAATCGTCGCCGCCTGCGTTGCGCCGGCGGCGAACAGGAAACCCATCAAAAGGCACTTCAGTTTTTTCATTATTACATCCAAATTTCAATATCCATGGATACGGCAAAACAGTTTGATCGGGATACACCGACGGAGTTTTTCCAACCTTTGGAATAAAACACGCCCCTTGAAGGGGCGCATCTACTCATGAGTTACGGCAATCAATGCAGTTATATCATGAAAAGGCGGCGAATGAACAGAATACCACCGCCGAACGCTGCAACCAGCCCCAGCGTTACCGGTTCTGGGATAACTCTGATCGTTTCGCCCGTCACTTCGAACACGTCGCCGAAGGTCGCCGGGGTTGCACCGTTGTATGTAAGGTCGCCAGCAATAACCAGTCCCTGGTAATAGCTCAAATCCGCACCGGTGATAGTGAGAGTGCCATCGCTCGAACCGCCACCGATCTTGTCGGCGAAGTCAATCGAACCATTGCCGGCACCACTACCGCCGGCGGCATCAAAACTTGGCAGCTGGCCAAGGACGGCTGCACCTCCACGAATAGTGAGAAGACCGTCAGCTCCATCCCGTCCGATGAAGAGTGTTGCCCCTGGATCAGCACTAAAACTTCCGGACAGAAGGTCAATGGATCCACTTCCTGTGCCCCCGTTGCCGATAAGCAGGGAGTTGGGCCCATTGAAAACCAGTAAGCCCCCGTCAATGGTTATCGAGCTTGTGTTTGATTGCCCTACCGTCATATTAGCGGTCTCGCTGCTGCCCTGAACATCAATGGAGCCTCCCAGGCCTACCGTTATTGATGTGCCGGTCTGCTGCCATCTGTCACCGGCCCCCACAACAACCGCGGTGGTAATATTGGTGCCGTCGGCCAGCGTGGCTCCATAATTAACAGCCTGAGCGGCCCCCGCCACCAGCAGACCTGCGCCGAATGCGCATAGTGCTTTTTTCATCTTCTTTCTCCTTATTGTTGGTTTCCAAGGGGAGGCGCCCGCCTCCCCCAAAAACTGATCCGGGCTCAGTATCGCAGCTCGTAGAACAGGACGGTCTCGCTGCCGATGGAATTGGTAACCGGCGAACTCACACCTGATTCCGCCATGCCCCATTGGCCGTATACGAGGTTTGCATTGGTCCACACATCGCACGCCGTTCCGCTTTCCCAGCTCAACACGACCTGACCGCCAGAAATGACGCCCATGGCAACGTCTCCGATCTCCTTGAGCACCGTGGGCGTTCCGAGCACATCGAACTCGCGGTAAGCAATCACATCATTCCCGCTTGCGCCATCGAGGTATTCATCGAAGTTGCTGAAAGTGATGGCCTTGACGCCGGTGGCAATCACATCGTTGCCGGCCTTGGGGGTCATATAGACAGCCGTCCAAGAATTGACCGGCGAGGTATTGGGCTCGTAGGTCCCGCTGCTGAGAAGCTCTGTGCTGTCGTCCATATAGGTTACGGTAACGTCATAGCCCTGATTGGCACGACCACCGGCTCCGGTGTTCCAGGCCGCATAGGTGTTGATGTTGGTGATGTCGTAACCCAGCGTGTTGACGGACGTATCGAACGTGATCGTAAATGAATCTTCCGCTTCCAGCAGAACCTGATCGCCGTCGTTTGCAGAAGTACCGGTGGCACCATCATTGATATTGGCCCGCTGATCGACGACAATCCCTCCGCTGTTGTCAACGAGGCTCAGGAACGAGGCCTGGTTCGTGTTGGCCAGATCGTCGGTGCTGTACGGCGTAAACGAAGCCGGGAAAGCATCCGTGGCCGTAGTCCCTGATTTCTGGGTAGAAATGTCCACCAGCCGCACCGGAACCACATCGATCACAAACGTGTTGGTTGCACTGAACCCGTTGGAGTCTACCACCACCACTTCGGATGTATAGGTGCCGACCGCCATATAGGTGTTAGAAACAACCACGCCGCTGTCCGAGTTTCCATCGCCGAACGTCCATGAATAACTGGAGATCGATCCCTCACCGGAAGGTATACTTGCTGAAGCATCGAAAACCACTTCCAGCGGAACTTCCCCCGATGCGGGCGTTGCCGTTGCTACGAGTTCCAGCGGTTGTAATTCAGCCGTAATCTCCACGGAATTGCTGGCGGTATTCCCCAGATCATCCATGATGGTAAGCCACGCGGTATAGGTATTGGTGGCCGCATAGGTGTTGGTGACCACCGCTCCACTGGCCGTATTGCCGTCACCGAAATCCCATGCATAGCTGACAATGGTTCCGCCGGAGATACTGTTGGTTCCATTAAACACCACTTCCAACGGAGCATAGCCGGAGCTCACAGAAGACTCGATAGCGGCTGCGGTTTCCGGCGGAGGGAGCGCACTGAGAGTTTCTCCGACTACTGAGAACACCTGACTGAAAGCATAAAGACTGTTGTCCCCATTGTACGTAAGGTCGCCACCAAGATAGAGCGATTCATAATAGGCATAATCCGCCTCCGTGATGGTCAGGGTGCCATCGCTGGTTCCGCCACCGATCTTGTCGGCAAAATCAATAGATCCAACCCCGGCGTTATTGCCCGCATCAAAACTCGGTTTGGTACTGATAGAAGCCGCCCCTCCTCTAATCCTGAGAACCCCCGCAGCTCTATCGCGTCCGATAAAAAATGTACCGGTTAATGTAGACGTTAAAGATCCTGACCGAAGATCTATTATGCCATTCCCTCCACTACCATTCCCGAGAAGCATAGCATGACTGCCTGCAAAGCTCACAGGGCCGCCATCAATGATCAGCGTAGACACTTTCACATGACCTATCGTCACATTTTTAGTCGTCGAGGTGACCTCGACCGATCCGGCATTGGTAACCGTCAAGGTCACCGCGTTCTGCTGGTAATCCGGACCAATGATTGCCGTATCAATCACTGAATTCGTTGTATATGATGCCACAATGTTGGCCTGAACGGCTCCCGCGGCCATCACCAATCCCGCCATCAACACCTTAATTTTTCGATTCATCCCTTTATCTCCATTTTATCCTATGTTCCGTTCACCGCCTGGCAAGTGAAGCCGACTCTTTTCCTATTTTTCACCTGTACAGCATGCCAGAACCAAAAATCCTGCCCATCCACCGTTTGGTAGATGCCAGCACGCCTGTTTTCCCGTACCATTTGCTGAATCATGAGTTCATGCTATAAGGATGTTATGCGACGAATTGCAGTCATAGCCGTGTCATTGCTGCTGGGAGACCTGCCCCAGGCCTTGGCCGACCCGGGGAACGCCCATCTGGAAAAACGGTCCCTGCCGGAACTGGAACAGCGGTTGGCTGATACCGACGCCGAGCTAGAACAGCTCGCCAGCTATACTCTGCGCGGGGGCACCGGCTCGCTGGGCTATCGATCAAAGACACATAACGATCCCAACGTACAGGAGTGGGTTAGAATCGAGCTGGGCGAAGAGGTTCCGGTCGAGCAGATCGTTTTGGTGCCGGCCCTGTGGCGGGCTGCCAACGACGGCCTTCTGGCCGAGGGATTCCCGACCGCGTTCCGCATTCTTGCGGGAACAGATCAGACGACCCATGTGGTGGCCTCCTTTTCCGAAGAAGACAGTTTATTGCCCCGCATCGCTCCGCTGGCGGCAACCTTTTCCCCCGTCCAGGCATCCTGGGTCGGAATCGAAACCACGACCCTTTCGCCCATGATCCGCGGCGACCTGCACATCCTTGAGCTCTCCGAAGTCATGGTGTTCAGCGGACAGGAAAATCTGGCCCTCAACCGCCCCGTCAGCGCATCAAGCTTCGACCGGAGCACCGGGAATCCAAGATTCCTGACCGACGGATTCACGCCCTATCTGATGGATGCCGCCCTGGGCCCTCAGAGCCAGACCAAGCTCATTCGGGTTGCGCAGCAAGCGCCGCCGCCCTATCTTGAAATTGATCTTCAAACCCCCGGCCCGGTCAACCAGATCAACCTGCACACGGCCGACGTGGCCCTCTCCATCCCGATGCAGCGTCTGAGCACCTGGGCGGTACCCCGCCATGTCCGCATCACCGGAGCCAACCGCACCGACTTTTCGGATGAAACGGTCCTGTGCGAATACCGACAGGAATCGCTCTACGACAACGGCCCCATCATCATGCGCCGCTTCCCGGAAATCACCTGCCGCTATATCCGCATTGCAATCCTTGATCCCCGTCCGATCGTTTCAGACCAGGAAACGGTACATGAGATCGCTTTCACGGAAATCGAAGTGTTCTCCGGCGGGCTGAATATGGCGCGTGGTGCGCCGGTCACCCACAGCCGCGGCCTGAAACCGTATGATCAGGCGCTGGCACGAATCACCGACGGGCTCAACTACTATGGAGAGATCCTGCCCATACGGGATTGGATGAACCAGTTGGCGCGCCGTCACGACCTTGAAACCGGACGCCCCCTCATTGTTGCCGAGATGAATGTCCGCTATACGCGCCAAAAAACCAACCTGCACCGTTTGGCCTGGCTCGCGGCCATACTCGGGGTTGGCATTGCCTTCGCCATCCTGGTCGAACGCTTCATCCACCTGCGCCAGCTCACCCGGATGAAAGAGCAGTTTGCCGCCGACCTGCACGACGAACTGGGTGCCAACCTGCATACCATCGGGCTGCTGAGCGACCTCGCCGAGGAAACGCGCGAAAACCCGGAGGAGCAAAACGAATATCTTCATCGCATCCGAACCGTGACGGAGCGATCCGGAAAGGCCATGCGCAATGTGGTCGACCTGCATGAGTCCAGCGACCTGTTTGTGGGATTAAGAGCGGACATGCAGCGGGCGGCGGAACGCATCGTCACCCGGTTGGAACACGATCTTGCAATCGAGGGAGAGGAACTCCTTTCCCGGCTGAAGCCGCGCCAACGGATCGGTCTGTTTCTTTTCTACAAGGAATGCCTGATCAACATCTGCCGCCATTCCGGTGCCACCCGGCTCAGTACCCGCCTGACAGCCAGTCCTGAAGAAGTCCGCCTGCTGATCACCGACAATGGTCGGGGATTGCCGGATTCCATGCAAAACGGAATTCCTCCATCACTCAAACGCCGGGCAAAACTGCTCAGGGCAAAACTGACCGTCGAAAGTCCCGCGGAAGGGGGAACACGCATCACGTTAACACTCAAACCCCGAAAATTAGGATTTATCAAATGAATATCAACGTCATGCTGGTGGAAGACAGCCCGGAATACCGGGACGTCATAGAAATCGCCATAAATAAAGAAACGAACATGGTGTTATCGGGAACGTTCGGGGCGGCGGAAGTGGCGCTGCGGAGCCTGCAGGATCCTGTACAAAGCACTAAACCGGATATCATCCTGCTTGATCTGAACCTCCCCGGCATGTCCGGGCTTGATGCCATTCCCTGGATTGGAAAATACGCCCCTGCCGCCAAAATCATCATCCTTACGCAGTCCAACCGGGAAGCCGACGTCTTGCAGGCGATCTCACAAGGAGCTTCCGGCTATCTGCTGAAATCCTCCACCGTGAAGCAGATCAAGGAAGGCATCCGCAGTATCATGAACGGAAATGCCCTGTTAGACGGCGGCGTGGCCAGATACATCACAGATGCAATAAAAACAAAATCAGCAAAGGTTCCGCTTGAGAAACCACTCTCCGAACGGGAAATGGAAATCCTCACGTTACTCGGAGACGGACTGGTTAAGAAGGAAATCGCCAACCGGCTTGACATCAGCTTTGGCACTGTAGCTACCCACATCCGCCACATCTACGAAAAGCTCCATGTGGAAAACGCCCCCGCCGCCATCTCAAAAGCCTACAAAAGCGGCATTCTCCCTTCCGGGGATTAGCACCTTTCACAAACCAGATGACTTTCCCCTACAGTAAGGACGAAACGGGCAATGCTTCATTGGCTGCGTCATAGATCCCACTAAGCCGAGCATATGGACTCATGCTTCCAGCTCTCTCTATAAACCTAGATCCGGGAATGAAAATGAAGGAAACGGTATTTTATCCAATGATACCGGCATCAAACCCAAAACACGCTTCACACCCACAGGGTTCGTCTTGTTGTTTCATTCATGTTCACCGTTTTCACCACATCCACTGCGCTTTTAAACCCTAGAGGTAGGCAACTACATCTGCGGGTTTAAAATCTTGTGGCTGCAGTAAACTTGGCCATTCCCGAATCTAGGATAAAAGCCGTTTTTTTGACCTGCTCGCAATGTGCAGGATTTATCGCACAGGCCACCACGTGGCCTATAAGGGCGCAGAAAAAACCTTATTCATTTCTCATCCAGTCCGGGCGATCCATCACGGTGGGCCGGGGCGGGGTAACACGCTCCCCTGCTCGATTAAAATGCCTGCTCACCGGGAGCCTTTTGAGCTCCGTCAGAATATCGAACAGAAAATTACTGGAGGTCTTATGCTGGATAATCTTTCCGCGCGAATCGGACATCGTAATCAAAAATCCACCATATTTCACACCGCGCATTGGAGCGGTGTCGCGGGTCGCCATTCGATCCACCCGGACGGGTTCACCATAGAATTCGTGAGATTTATTATTCGAATCGTCCGGCGTAAACGTCGTTGACTCCCGAGCCAGCAAGACATAGTTATCCCCGTCCACCTCTTCTCCAATCGCAAAATATTGAAGGGTGAGCGGATAGTTGTAGTCGCCGGTTCCTTTTTGCTTAATCTGCAAACCGAATGTGTACTCAAAGAGTTGCTGGTTAAGCACCGCCGACGACCAGGGCGGAGGATCCGGCGGTTCGATCTGTTTGCTTTTTTTAGTAAAATTGATATCGAAATCAGGAGGGGTTGCCAGATTGACATAGTGCTGATCGGCCTCGGAAAGCTGCGTGTAAGGAACCTTATGCTGCTTTCCGTTTTCTGTTTTAACAACCACATAGCTGGCCATCTTCGTCATAAACTCAGCTTCAAATGTATTGTCATCTGCTGTGGTCCAGAGGCGCATGAGTTCCTCCTCAACCGGTTCTGCAGCCGGCGGTTCCGGCTCAACCGTGACGGCAGCAGCTCGGGGTTTACTCTTATAGTCGCGAAATACCGGGCCGTTTGTTACCGAGGCATCGCCGGGGTCCAGTCTGTACCAGATGTCCTCTGCCATGGTCAGCGTAGGCTCTTCCGTCTTGAACATGGGTAGCTTCGGGCCCAGTCGATAGGGGTTCGTTGGATACTCTTCGCCCTTCACTTCCACGACCAGCATATAACAGGAAATGGCCCCGTTAACCTCTCCGAAGATCACATCCATATCCACCGGTTCGCCGGCTTTGAGGGTAATCCAATCCCCGATGACGGCATATTGGTTGCCCAGCACAAAGCGTCTTGAGTCCGAAGCATCCGACTGCCACAAAGAAGCGAACGCATCCTCATTGGCCCCGGGCCAGCAGGCGATCAGATTAATCTTCCCGTCCACCCGCACCGCAAACAATTCATCTCCGTGCCCCCGGAACCGGAATGTAATGTCCTCGGGATAAACGAGCTTCCCTTTGTAGTGCAGCATAAAAAGACCCGCCGCAGTACCGGACTGGCCAAACGCTTCCGGCGCCAGGTTCGCAGGAAGCGGAGGAATCATGAAATGGGTAGTATACAGCTTTTTAGGTGCCCGGTAATATTTTGCCCAGACAGAAGGTTTCCAACCTCTCACCATAAACTCTTTGACGTCATGCCGGAACTCTTCCGTTGAATACGGATAAAGGCTCCCATCGCGGCGGCGCTTCATATCATAAAAAGTGCCTTCAAAATCGTTCCCGATACTCATGCCTCCGCCAAACGGAGTGACGTCACTCAAATCCGGCGTTAAATCGAATCCGGCATACCCACCACCGGTGCCAACCCCATCGCCGATCCCACTCATTTCCGGCAGATAAATCTCCGGCATATCGGCGCGCTGCACCTTAGTGACGATTCGTTCTGAAGATCTGGGCTTGGAATCTTTTTTTACCTTCACCTTCGGCTTTTTGAGTTTCATTTTCGGGCGTTCAACCGGCTTCGGCGGAACAAACTTTTTTTCCTCCTTATTCACCACATTGAAAACCACCAGCAATCCGGCCAGCATAAATACAGCCGCATGCACCACCAGACTGATGACCAATCCACTGGGAGCTCCCTTATTAATCTTCTGACTCTTTTTACTTTGCTGCGTCATCTCTACTCCTCGTCTGAAACAGGTTTAGTTTTTATACTTTCCGTGAAAATGATTCACTGGATACCCGTCTAAGTCTGAATAAATAACGCTCCCACAACATCCGCTTGGACAGATTAAAGTCTGCCGAAAAGTTATATCTCATTGCCCGAAAGATGTCTAGTCCACCATTTGGCTGACACTCAGATTCTAAACCGGCTCCCGGCCTCACCAGAACAACCTTCCTGACGCCGGTATATTTTTCAAATTACGGAAGCCAGCGTACACGGTAAAAACCGGCACTGTTCGTTGCGGGCATTGTCAGCTCCAGCGGAGACGTCTCCAGCGAAATAAAATTGGTTATGGTTTTCCAGAGACTGGAATTCATCAGGCTGGGGCTCCACTCCAGCAAATATTCCGCACCGACAACGCCGGAAAACTGGGTATAGAAAAACCCATTGGAAGCCATCGTTCCCCCCGCAACAAACGCCGGAATATATTCATCCCCCAACAGGGTCGGCGTACCGAAGATATCGAACTCGCGCCCGATCACGACGCCGTTTGCATTGGCATTATGGGTGATATCGAATGTCACGGCTTTGACGCCCGAGCCAAGTACACGGCCGGGCGCATTTGTAAACGAAACGGTGGTCCAGTACGACGCCGGATTGTTCGGTTCCCAGTGCTCCGGCCCGGCCAGCGTGGCGGCTGAACCATCCATGAAAGTGAGGATGATTTCATAGCCCTGATTGGAGCGGCCGCCGCTGGCCGGATTCCATCCGAAACACGTACGTATCCCGGTCAGGTCGTATCCCCGTCTATTCACCGACGTGTCAAAAGTTACAGTGATGGAGTTATCACTCATCATTCTGACATTACTGGTTTCTCCTGTATTGTCTGCATCCGTACCGACACTTCCATTAAACAGCTCAGCATGCTGGGTTGCGGCTTCATCGCCTCCTGTCGCTGAGCTTTCAAAATAGTGAGTTTGCGCTAAATCGCCGTCGCTGCATGCAGGAGCTGTATCTGCCTGGCTGGAGGAAACCTGATAATTTATATTGGGAACCTGCCCCACATGCACAGAGTCCAGACTCATGGTTTTGGCCTCGGCATTGACCACCCGCAATGTATGAAGGCCTTTATCCAGGCTGTTGTGGCTATAAACCGTTTCCTGATAGAGCGTACTGCCGCTGTAGCAGCTGACCGTCTGCCGGAACACGCCATCGATGTAGACATCAACATTGCCCATGTTGCTGGCTTTCATTGATTCGAAGGAGACGTCCGTACCATAGAACGTGATTTCAAACGCATCCCCGGCCGTAGTGGTGGTTTGAATATCACCATTGTAGCAGCTCGTAATTTCCTGCGTTGACCAGGAGCCGGTATAAACCACCCCTGCTGTATCGTTCAGATGCTCATAGCCATCGGTCTTCACAAAAGAAAAAGATTCCGGATGCTGATTGCGGTAGATGCTGCAGTCGACTGTTTCTCCTCCGGCAATGGAGTTATACAGCAGCCAGAAGCTTTGTTTGGTGGTTACATCGGTTCCGTTGACCGAACGAATCAAGTCATATTGCTCGAATCCCTGCAGCTGCGCATAACTGCCATACGGAAGCGACTCGAAGAAAACTCCATTCAAATCCGGAGCTCCCAGCACCGACTGAATGGATCCATCATAAATGCTGGAAATAAACCCGCCCATCAGAGGCTCGGCATCCGAGTTCGGAGACCGTCCTGCATCATAGCTGATGGGATCCGGTTCCGGAGCCCCCGGTTTTCCGAACTGGTCCATCGGGAAGTTCACAAAACCCAGTGCCAGTGCCGGGGAGTTTGTTGCAACGGTATAATCGTTGGATCCCGGATTAATAAACAGCGGATTGGCAATCACCGAATTTTCGTCGCTCGCCGTCCAGCTGAAAGAATTAACAGTTACATCATCGTCCCCGTTAAAAAAACAGATTGTAATCCGTGGTGGCCTCCTCCCCGGCCCCGCCGACACTGATGGGATGATAGGCCGAAGGGTTGACAATGATATTATTGAAAAGTTCATCCCGGCAGGTGTCGTACCAGACATGAAGATCAAGGCCGCGGTTAATCATGATGTTGTTATAAACCTTCCGACTGAATCCTTCGCGCAGCTTAACGGACGTATTCAGAATGAGGTTGTTATAGATCTCATAATTGCTCGATCCATCATCGAGATCGATGCCGAACTCCGTGGGTTCATCGTAGTGAAAACGATTGTTGCGAATATGCGTCGTTTTCCATGCTTCCAGAAAAGCGTAAGGCCGCTTAATTGCCCCGTCTCCTCCGTTGTGGTTGTAGCCGCCAATGGAGTAAAAGCGGTCGCGCCCCCAGGAGTTAAATGGGCCATGATCGTTGGTTTCGCGAATGCAGTCAAAAACATCATTAAACTCAATAATATGGCCGCCCCACGCCCCGTCGCAGATATTGATGCCTGAACGCGGACTGCTGTGAATCGTGTTATGACTAACCGTAATACTTTCCGCCAAAAACAGATTTACACCGGCGGTCTGTTTTTCAAATCGCCCCATATTAAACATATGGTTATAGCTGATCGTAATATCCTTCGGATAATCCTCGGTTTTGGGGCCGATCTCCGTATTGATGTCTATATCCGCAGCGTCGGTAATATAATCGTCCCACTCATTTGTATCCCATAATGCGACCTTGCTACCGCAAACGTTGACGCAGGTTGCCCCGTTGTCGAGGAACTCATTATTCGTGACAAGGTGGTTTCTATTGTAGGCACTGAAGAAAACTCCGTTACCTCCGATGCGGTCAAAAACTGAATCTGAGACCGTCACGTTTTCCGCATCCTGTATGAAGATGGCACCGGCCCGTGCCAGACGCCAGTCGCTGCGATTCATCGGCTCATACTCGCGCGTAAACAGGGTGCGGTGGGTGCCGGTGAAGGCGAAATTTCTGAAGGTGAGATATTTAACTTTTGTTTCGGCTGTCCCCACCACGCGAATTAGCTCTTCAAGCGACGCGGCTTCAACGATTGCGGTCGACAGATCAACGCCGTTCGGCGGATAGAAATATAGTTTTCCATCCGATTCGTCGTAGAACCATTCGCCCTCGGCGTCGAGTTCTTCAAAAATATTTTCTACCATACGGTAGGTACTGTGAACACCGGAACCGCGGTTGTTATCGCCCACCCAATCCAGATTCAGTGAACTGCCGCTCTTCCCTGTAATCCGATAGGAATTTCCGCCCCACCGGCTTCCGTGCAAACCACGATAAAAGCCTCCCGCCGGATCAGACCAGCTGTTTACTTTGGTGCTGCCGATGGCATCACTTGCATAGCCGTTGAGAATGGCTGTATCCTCATCGTAGTTCGGATATCGCGCCATCACCTGAAGATCGTTGTTTATAAACAGCATGTCGAAATCGAGCCCCGAGCCAACCGTTGCCACCTGAATATTTCCGGAATGGGTGGTCCATGTCGGAGACAACGGAATGGCACCACTGATGATCACGGTTTCATTGGAATAACCGGAATACGTAACCGGAACAGAAGCAGAGCCTGAATCGGTGGTTCCGAATTCAAGTGCTGAACCTAAATAATAGGTCCCTCCCCTTACCCAGACATGGATCGGATCAATGGCTGAAGGCAACGCGGCACGTACGGCCAACTGTGCTTTTTCCAAGGTTTGGAAAGGAGCATTCATGCTGCCCGCATGGGAGTCGTTTCCCGTCGTTGCCACATAGTAGTCTAGCGCAAACACATTCAATCCAAATAGCAAGGCGCCGACAACAGCCGCGCTTTTTCCCACCCTCTTCCAGACATTGGAACACGGACCAAAAAATTTACTTTTTTTATTCCACATCATTTTTCCTCTTACTGTTCATTTCCAACGATTGGAAACCATGCTTTTTTTCTTTGAGGCGGAGACCTATATTAAAAAAAACGATCTGACTTTCGGCACGAACGCACGACAAACGTTAAATACCAGCCGCCAGATACATGCGGTATATTGTATATGATCACGAGTCGGCATCAATAATTCGAAAGAATCAGGTCGAGTCTATGATCATATTTGAAGTTAAAAAAAACACTGCGCCCCAAACGGACCGCAGTGCTTACGAAAACAATTCATTGAGCTTAGATCATGAATCTGCGGCGGATGAACAGGATTCCCCCTCCGCATGCGGTGATCAAACCCAGCGTAGCCGGTTCCGGCACAGCGACACCGACTATATCAAACTCGGTATAGGTCGCAGTTCCGCCAGCATTTGCACCTGTAAGGAAATCAAACTTAACCGATTTCACTCCGGTTCCGATCATACCGGCATCATCTGAAATTTTCACTTCCGTCCAGACATTGACCTCTCCGTTTTCATCGGCAGCAGCTACAGTGTTGGCATAATGCGTTCCGTTGGTAATTTCCTCGAACGAATCATCCATATAAATAAAGGTCAGCGTGTATTCCTGGTCCGAACGGCCTCCGCTCCCCGTATTCCAGGCAGCATAGGTATTAATTCCAGAAATATTATATCCCAATGTGTTCACCGAGGTATCAAGATTGATAGTAATCGATCCTGTGTTGAACTGCGCCTCAAAGCCTACGCCAACCCCGGCAACTCCATCAAAAAGACGACTCGTTGTATCGCCTCGCCCACCTGTATCTATATCGGAAGCACTCAGAAACGTTGCCTGATCCGAATTAGCGAGGTCAGTGGCACTAATGGGGGTAAATGTTCCAGGGAATGGATCAGTTTCCAACGTCCCGGAACCTTGACTGTCAATTATGAGTGCAGCACTTGATACGAATGGCAATGCCAGCGCAACAAATGAAGCAACTATTGTCGTCCTTTTTTTCATTCTTTATTTCTCCTTTGTATTTAGCTTTTCCTTCATAAAAATATTTTTTATCAAACGACCTCCTCTCCGCTAAAGGCGGAAAAGGAGGTCTGGAGCAGAGATGAGCTACTCAAAAATAACCCGATAAAACTCAGCTGCCTGGTTTTTCTGAGGCAGAACGATTTTAGTCTGAGGAGGGGTTCCCACCACATTGGTGAACGTGCTCCATGTTCCGACGGCCAGGTTCAGCGTGCTCTGAACGCTGTACTGATAGGACGAATCGGATGCCCATGAGAGCGAGGTTCCGCCATCTGCCAACTCAAGTACAATCACATCCGGAACCGGTTGGCCGGATGGAACTCCGAGAATATCAATTTCGCGCCCCACCACAACACCACCTGCATTCGCATTGAAGAAATTATCAAAGGTAACGGATTTAACGTTTTTGGCCATCGCCAACCCGTTTGTTTCCACAAAGGTCACCTTGGTCCAGTAGTTCGTATCCCCATCGTTTGGTGCCCAATGCTCAGAATCGGCCAGCACCGCTTCGCTACCATCAGCATAGGTCACCCGAATTCCATAGCCCTGATTCGCGCGACCGCCGCCGCCCGGGTTCCAACCGGCAATGGAGGAAATTTCCGTAATGTCATACCCGTAGGTATTCACCGAAACGTCAAAATTAAGCGTCACAGAGCTGTTTGCATCCCATCGCACCTCGCCCGCTCCGCTAATGCTTCCATCCGTATTGCCGATGCTGCCGTCGAACAGGTTGGTCGTGCTGGTGGCTCCATTAAGCACACCTAAAGCACTGAGAAACTGGGTCTGGGCCAGGTCGTCCGTAAGGAAGGAAGGCAGCGTGGCAATATCAAAGCCTTCTGCCGTCACAACCAGATCTGCACCTACATATTGCGACACTTCGATAACAACCGAATTTGTATCGATGAGTCCATTGGAATCAACCACCACAACGGCTGCCGTATAAACACCGGACAGCATATAGGTGTTGGTGGCGTTCACTCCGCTGGCCATATTTCCATCACCAAAATCCCAGTCATAGGAAACAATGCTCGTGCTTGAGGTACTGGCAGAAGCGTCGAACGCAACCTCCAGTGGATATTCACCGACAGTGGGTGTTGCCGAGACAGCGGCCGTAACAAAATGAGCAACCGAGATATCAACAGAACTGGAACCCGAGCTTCCGTTGGCATCGATAACCTCTAGTGAGGCCGTATATTCGCCGGTAGCCGAATACGTGTTGGTTACAATCATACCGCTGGTGGTGGTGCCATCGCCAAAGTCCCAGTTATAGGAAACAATATTCGTGGAGGACGCACTGCTCGAACCATCAAAAATCACCTCAAGCGGTGGCGGACCACCCAACGTGGACGCGGAAATGATGGCCGATGTTTTCATAGTAAAAAGTTCCGTAATTTCAGCTCCGGACAGCTCGTGGTCATACACCCGAAAATCATCCAGGAGTCCATGGTAGTAAGCGGTCGAGCCCCCCGAACTGCCGATAAAAAAGGAAGTGATACCCGTCATAACATTGGTTTGACCGGTTCCGCTTGCATAAGGAGTGGAGTCACCGTTGACATACATGGCCATGGTTCCATCGGTCGCATTTTTGGTGAATACCCAATGATTCCATTGCCCCCACAGCGTGGAATAATCGCCAACAGGAACGCCCTTGGTTATGCGATTACGCGGTGTTCCACTCCTGTTTGCATCGAAGTAGATCGTCGGTCCGCTCCACGGGAAATGACAGTTCAGCAGCCGACTGTTCCCCGTAAAGCCGGAAAAGGCGTTTTGCTGCACTTTCTGACTGGGATCGCCATAGCACCAAAAGGCGATACTTAATTCATTCGACACCGTTCCCAGAACATTGCCAATTGTAACAGAAGTCGGTATGCCATTTGAAATGGCAGTGGGCGAACCATCAAAATAGAGGGCTCCGCTACCGATCGCGGCATTATTAGTCCAAACCGGATTGAAGATAACTCCATCATAGTTACCGGTTGAATCGGCGGCCGTCGAACCACTGCCTTCTTCAAACTCCCAATGACCGACCAGTGCGGCCTGACTGATACCGGCAACCAATACGCCGGCAAATAACAACATAATTTTCCTGCTCACTTTCATTATCGCATCTCCTTTTCGCTTCATGTTTACAGCCATACCTATCTGACCCATCCAGGACCTGTCATTCTGAACCCGGTGGCCGCCACTAAACCGACTACCGATTGACGCCAAAATTTAGTACAAGTAAAGAAACCTGTCTTGTCCATCATACTGTTGACACGGAATTTACGGCACCGCCTTTGCGTTTGATGCTTACTATGCTAAATAGAATGCATGAAACTGCTTACCCTCCATTCTGCCGTTCTTTTCCTGATCGGATTGCTGTCGTCTATGGCCAGCGCACAGATCCAGAAAACAGAGTTGCAGAAAATGGAGCTGGCGGAACTGGAACACTACCTTGACGACATAGACTCAGAACTGGAGCAATTGGCCGCCCTTACATTGCGCCGGGGCGTGGGATCATCGGGCTATCGGTCCAGTTTGCATGGTCAGCCAGATACAACTGAGTGGATCCGTATTGAATTAGGCGAAGAAACCACCATTGATGAAGTCGTGCTGGTGCCGATGCTGTGGAGCGATTCTCAAACGGATATTCAGTCCGAGGGATTCCCTCGAGCATTTCGGGTTCTGGCAGGAATGGGCAAGAGCACCAACGTGGTTGCAACCGTAACTGAAGAAGACCATGTAACGCCTCGTATAGCCCCGTTAACTATATCTTTCCTTCCAGTAAAAGCGTCATGGGTCATCATCGAAGCCAACATCCTCAACCCTCGCCTTACGGCGAAACACTATTTCCTGCAGCTCTCGGAAGTCATGGTGTTCAGCGGCATGGAAAATGTGGCCCTGTACAAGCCCGTTAAAGTGCCGGCCCAGTCACCGGAGACCGGCACCTCGATTGAAGACCGCTTCATTGTGGACGGATTCACGCCCTATATGTTGAACGCGTCCAGTGGAGCCCAAAGTAAAACCTTAGTGATCGCTGTCACAGAAACCCTTTCACTACCCACGTTAACCATTGACCTCAAGGCTCCCTATCCGATCAATCAGATCAACCTCCATTCAGCCGGTTTGCCACACGCTATTCCGATGGAAAACTTCACCAGCTGGGCCGTACCCCGCCATGTGCGTGTGATGGGGGCCAACCAGCCGGACTTTTCCGACGCAACCGCCTTATGTGAATACCAACAGACAACCATCTACGAAAACGGCCCCGCTATGATGCTGCGTTTTCAGGAAACACAGTGCCGATATGTCAGGGTGGATATCCTCGATCATCATCCTGTAGTTTCATTAACTCCCAATCCGCCGTTCATTGCTTTTTCTGAAATTGAAGTCATATCTGAAGGGAATAATGTTGCGCTTCACGCTCCCATCACAACCTCTGCCAACCTTTCCTACAGAGAGGGAACACTGGCTCGGATTACAGACGGTCTGAATTATTATGGGGATATCCTCCCCCTGAAGGTCTGGATGAATCAGCTGTCTCGACGACATGACCTGGAAACCCTCCGGCCCCATGTTGCCAAAGAATTGAATCGACGTTATGACCAGCAGAAAATAAACCTTCGCATCACGCGCTGGCTCGCGGCGGCACTCGCGGTTGGCATTGTGATCTCCTCACTCATTGGTCGAATCATGCGCATGCGCCAGAAATCGAAACTTCAGGAACGTTTTGCCGCCGACCTGCACGATGAGCTCGGGGCTGATTTACATACGATCGGGCTCTTAAGCGATCTTGCCGGGGAGCCCCTCAGCGACCCCCGGGAGCTCTCGCGCCTCCTGAAACAAATCCGCACCACCACCGAAGAAACCGGCGAGGCCGTACGGCAATGCGCAACCATGCACATGAATGTGCCCTATCTTAATCTTGGAGCAACCATGAAACAAATTGCGGAACGCGTGGTGGTTCAGCTTGAACACGAGTTTACCATCGAGGGAGCTGAACATCTGAACAAACTTAAACCGATGGTTCGCTCAGACCTGGTCCTTTTCTATAAAGAGGCGCTCATCAACATATGCAGACACGCAGAGGCCTCGAAGCTCGAGCACACACATTCATGCAACATCACGGAGAATTAAGCTGAAGATTATTGATAACGGCCACGGACTTCCGGATATGGCGTCGCATACGGTTCCCAAATCACTCCGTCGCCGGGCCCGGCTCATGGGAGCCAAAGTGGAAGTGGAAAATGTGAGTTCAGGCGGAACCAGCATTCTGCTGACATTTAAACCCGGAAACAAGCTGCTTCCCTTCAGGAGAAAATCATGAATGCCAAAACCAGAATCATGCTCATTGAGGATCACCCGAAATATCGCACGGTCATAGAAATGGCCATGAAAAATGAGGAAGATATGGTCCTCTGCTCCATGTTCGGAGCAGCCGAAATTGCGATTAGAAACATCAAAGAAGGGAATAATAAACCGGATCTGATTCTGCTCGACCTTAACCTCCCGGGAATCAGTGGAATTGAAGCCATCCCGTTGATTACCTCTCTGATCCCGGAAACGAAAATCATCATCCTGACTCAGTCGAATCACGAGGCCGATGTCCTGAGCGCAATCCAGCAGGGAGCTGACGGATACCTCTTGAAATCATCCACGGTTAAGAAGATTAAAGAAGCCGTCCGTACCGTGATGAGCGGAGGTGCCTCGCTCGATGGAAATGTTGCACAGTTTATCCTACAGCAGCTTCAGAAAAAATCCACAATCCAAACAGACAAACCACTCTCGGAACGGGAACTCCAGATTCTGGCACTCCTGGCTGAAGGCCTGCTCAAAAAAGAAATCAGTAACCGCCTCAACATCAGCTACGGCAGCGTTGCCACCTACATCCGCCGGATCTACGAAAAGCTCAATGTCCTCAACGCAGCACAGGCCGTGGGCAAAGCGCATCGTTTAGGGCTTCTCGATTAAAGCATTCAGTTCGAAGACCCTTCCGCCGGAACAGCGTTGATTTGTTCAACGGCGTGCATGCGGATGAAACGCAGGCCGACATCCGTCGGGAAGAGGTTGGTTACGGCTGAAAAATCCGCAGTAAAATTTTCATTCGTACTGGCAACGCTCACGGTGTCATTGGTCCAGGCACCGATGACCATGTCATCGCGGATTTCAATCACATAGCCCAGATCATCGCAGCCCTTGCGCAGCGCATGGATATATGCAAAGAACGATCCGCCATCGACCGCGCCGTATTCCACGGGGTAACCCGTGTCGGCGGCATTGGTCGGGTTGCCGCCGAAAGCATACTCGTTCCAGTTGTCGAGTGCATCGCCGTCCGGATTATCGGTCTTACCGGCGTCGAGGCCAAGATCGGGATATTGTTCCTCCAGCCAGACGTCATAGTTATACGGCTCCGAAGAGCCCACCTGGATCAACATCTCCTCTCCATTTTTATCACCGAAAAACAACAACCCCAGCCCGGAAACGGATGTAATGGATATAGTCCTCTGGGGAATTTCCATCGTTTCTCCTTCAGAGAAATCCCAGCTCAACGTGTTCGAGTCCCCATGATCAACGATTCCATCTGTTACACCCGGACGAATTACCCAGCCGACATATTCGTCCGAGGTCACATAAGCGGATAGCGTAACGATATTATAATCCGTTGGGTTGGTTCCCAAATTTATCAATTCGGCCGTCCATACATCCCCGGTATTTACCGTAATGCCCATTGTGACGGTATCTGCGCCAATCCCCAGCAGACCGTAAGGACCGCTATTTGTATTTTCAACGTACACATCCCATCGAAATCCCGGATCGCGGGGATAATTTGTCGAGCTGGTGATGCTCCCGTGGAAATTGGAATTGTGCGGATCAACAACCATGCTCGACCACTGTGCATCCTTCAATACGATAGGAGCCGCTTCAATGGATAGGGTCATCAGAATAGCCCCGAAGAGCATGATCGATCTTTTCATTCCTCTCATCGTCTTACCTCCACGTTGGCCGATCGACTTACAATTTCCGCAGACAGGGTTTCTTTGTCCGACAGAGCTCTGCACGTCCTACTACACCGACCTCTATTTGTTAACAAAGTACACATACACCCGCGCAATCAAAAATGCGATCATTTAGTTTTATTTCTGAGCACGACTAATTGTGTCGGATCTGGAGCTGGAGGAATCTGACCGGTTTATCGGTTTGATAGCGGTTGGTGACGGGCTCGTAGCCATCGACGGCCGGGCCGATGCGGAGTTGATCCTGCGCGTTGGTGTGCAAGACCGAACTCACCAGATTCGTCGAGTCGATCAGCTGATAGCTGAGGCCCCGCTCGATAAAGTCCGAGCGGCGGTCGTGGACAAATTCAAACCAGTTCGTTCCGTCCTCGCATGTAATATTTTTCCAAACCTTGGAACCGGCATCCGCGTTCGTTGGATTCATACCGAGCGCATATTCCGCCAAGTTGGCGTAGCCGTCGTTCTCGACATCTGCATCGGGCAGCGCGGCAGTGCCCGCCAGCCCGTAAGCGGCGGCCCAGGTTGGATAGTCCATTCCGACGCTACCGTACAGCGTCACTTTATCGATTGCTGCCAGCGTATTGGCCGTCGTGCTCGTTCCCCGGCCCCAGGCGTAGATGCGAAATTCGGTGGCGTTGCTTATGGTGCTTGAACAACTCACGCTCACCCCGTCGTAGGCTCCCGTCAGACCGACCATATTGGTGATGACGACCGATCCCCCAATCCGGTTTCCCGCAGCATCCGTGATGGCATATTCATCCACGGACGTCGCCGCTTTACCGGTCGCCTTGAAGGTAATTGCATACAGGTTGAGGGAAACGCCTGCGTCGGGCGTGATGGTAAAGGCCAGATAGTCATCACCAGCAACGGCGGCCTCGAAGCTGTCCGTGGTGGCATCATCCACCCCGATCCCGATGCATCCGAGCGTGTTTGTAGTGCCGAAGGCCGCGCCGACAGCATCCACCCCGCTGTCATCACCCACGGTCGCAACAAATGCGATGCCCATCGGGGAGGTGAACGGGCTGGCAGTCACATTCGAAGGAACGACAGTTACCTCTCCATTCGAGTCAAAGTCATAGCCGATGAGTACCGACCGAACGACGCCAATGCGCAGGGTCGCCGTATCCGTTCCGCCGTTGCCGTCGGACACCTGGATCGTCCACTCGTTAGGGCCCGCGTTCGCGATGCCGGGGGTTCCGCTCAGCGTGGAGCCATCGGGTTCGACGGTCAGCCAGTCCGGCCCGGAGAGGATGGAATAGGTGAGAATATCTCCATCATCAATCGCGGAACCGGCCAGCGAGCTGGTATAGGCCGCGTCAATCCGACTGACTGCGGCGGCTGTGAGGGTTCCGAAGGTTGGAACATCGTCAACCGGATCGACCGTGATTGAAACGGTGGCGGCGCTGCTATCAGCAAAACCGTCGTTGACCTTGAAGGAGAAACTGTCGACGCCGAAATAATTAGGGTCCGGCGTGTAGGTCAGGTTCGGCGCCGTTCCGCTGAGCGTGCCGCGGGTCGGTTGGGAAAGCACGGAATAGATCAGGCTACTGTCCACTGAATCTACCCCGCTCAGGGTGATCGCAACGGACGTATCTTCGTCCAGCGTGACCGACTGTGACGTAGCAACCGGCGTGGTTTCAGCGCGTGAAAATGCACTAAAGGTTGCTTCAGCTGGGGCGGTATCATTACCGGAAGCAACGGCCATCCCCATCTCCACCTTTTCAGCCATCGGAAGAGTGATTTGCGCAATATTCGTCCAACTCTGTCCATCCGGCGAACAGTAGCCGATGAACGTATCCCCGCTTCGAACCAGCTTGGCATAGGGCCCGAAGTCCTGATGCACGGTTCCCGCCGTCTGCATGAGGCCGTTCGTCGTCGAGCGGTAGACCAACTGCATCTGCCCCGCCGGATCGCGAACGACCGCCACCGTCCGGGCTCCGGAGACGAGAATCGTCCCGTTGCTGTAGGCTGCGGTATAATCTTCTGCCCAGTTTGAATAATCGGTCTCCGGTTCGTTTCGTTCACGGAACATGATCCCCGCTTGGGCAGTCGCATTGGATGCGGACAAGGAATCGATCCGGGCCATAACCCTTCCGTTTCCATAATGCAGATCGGAGAGATAGAAAAAATTATCCGCGTGGTCGGAAATATTTCCGCAGCCCCGGAGCGTGTAGGAGTTATCGGTGCTGGAAGCCCCGCTGCCGGCCAGCGCCGTGCTGCCGATGTCATTCTTCCACATGATTCGGCTCAGCTTACCGCCGGAATCGGTTTCCAGGTCGAGGTAAAGGTCGCAGCGTTCGAAGCTTCGTGAATAAATGTAACTGTCCTTGATCGCATCCCCCAGCGGTGCGCCCAGTGGACGGTTAAACTGATCATAGTAGTCCGTAATCCACTGCCAATCCGCGTCTGAGGCATCGACCGTCTTCTGATGGTAGTAATAGGCATACTTCTCCGCATAGGCTAAGAAATAGCCCAATGAATTATCAGCAGCATTTTCCATCTCACGCCGGTTGGAGCTGGAATCTGAAGGATTCCTCAGCATCGTCAGCTTCTGATTTTTTCCGCTTTCCTTGGCAATTGCAATGGCCTTTGTGATGGAGGCAGGACTCCCGCCCGACGTGTATCCTTCCCGATACGTTCCATCCAGATACGCAATGCGTGTACGATTATCGCCGTTGTTGTTCATGCAGAAATTCCAGTCTTCAGACCCCTCATACAAGGGTTGCAGCATGCTAACCGGCACGCCCGTTTTATCGATAAAGTAGCCATCAATCGGCGACCCGTGCTCCCAGTTCTCAAAATCCTGGAACGGCGTAACACCATCCGTAGCGTACCCTTCCTGCAGCCCCATTATTTTGTGGGCGCTCCCCACCCACCAGTCGATAAAACCGGGGTGACTCCGCTCGTAGGTCGGCCATCCCCGAATCTCATAGGTGGGATGAATCCAAGCCGCCCAGTTGTCGGGTTCATAGATCGCAGCATCGATTCCAAAGCTCCCGTAAAAGAGTCGCGAGTTCCAATAGAAGACTACGACGATATCTGGATTATAGCTTTTCAGTTCTGCGGCCTTCTCATAGTAGCCCTGAATACTCCCGTTGGCCTTTTCCAGCACGACAAAATCATAGCGGTTGGCAATGCGCCTCGCTTCGTCATTTGAAAAGGAAGCACTTCCATTACGGATCAGCATGGTTCTCGGAATACGATCCCAGGAAAAATTTGGAAAGGCATTGGCGAGCTTGTTGGTTGTCGTCGGCTCATAAGGGGTTGAACCATACGAGTGCCCGCCCGATATATCAGCGAACGGATGGTCCGGATCTTCCACCGTCAACTCCGGGTTTCTTACAATGAAGCTGAACAGGACTTTCTCGATGGCAAAATGTTTGCCGCCGGTATTGCTGCCCGCCCCGGTAACGGAAAAAGAATCACCGCTCACACCGTACGTTTCATCAGGAGTCAGGAAGCTCGCGGTCGCCAGGTTCGTTCCGACCCCGAAAATCATTTTGTGGCCATTCCCGCCATTCGTCTCGATAACTTTCATGCTCGTGAATTCATTTTCCACCAGCACCAGTCCGCTCGTCGCAAGGTCGCCCCCGTCGACCGTGAAATCCTGCAGGGTCATCCGGATCGATTCGGCAATATCCAAATCAAAATCAGCACCGACGCCCCAGCAATTGTTAATGTCCGAGGGCGTGGACGCATCGCCGAGCGAGCGCACCGTGGCATTGTTTGCAACATAGGCATAGTCCGCCCCGCTAAACGCATCGACCACCACACTGAATTCGAGGGGTTCCGCTTCCGCACCGTCCAGCAGGCTGTTCCCGGTCCACTTGATCTGATAAACCCAATTCGAACCGGACTCCACCCGCGTGCAGGAGAGATCCGGCGAAGAGAGACTCACGCTGCGGTAGCCATTGGCCAGCACCAGATCCGCGGCGGACCCCGATTCAGTCCCGGCCTGCGGCTTTAAGGTCATCCAGAAATGGCTGTTGCGGCCCGAGTCATTCGAAGCCTCACCGTACAGCGCCACTTTATCGATTGCCGCCAGCGTATTCTCAGTCGCGTTTGTGCCCCGGCCCCAGGCATAGATGCGGAATTCCGTGGACTCGGCAATAAACTCAACCGACGTGCCGCTCAAATCCACTCGCACCCCGTCATAGTGCCCGGTCAACCCGGTCCCATTCGTGATGACGGCCGCGCTTCCAAGCAGATTTCCCGAACCGTCCGTTACAGCATATTCATCTACGGAGGAATCCGCCTGTTTCGCCGCCTTAAAAGAAAGTTGGGTCAAGTGAAACCCGGCCCCATCGTCAGGAGTGACGGTAAACGTGACATAGTCATCGCCGGCGACCGCGTCAGCGAAAGAAGATGCAGTCGCAGCATCCACACCAATCCCCACAGCTCCGAGCATGCTCGCTGTGCCGAAAGCCTCGCCTTCTGCATCCACCCCGCTGCTGTCGCCAGCCGTCGTCATAAAGGTAATGCACATCGGCGACGTCAGCGGACTTACCGTGAGTTTATCGGCGACCACGGTCACATCACCGGGCTCTGCTGCAGCTGCATCAAAGTCATAGCCGGCCAGAATGGCACTCTTGATCGTCATTCCGTTCACGATCACCTTATCGAATAAGGTGGCGGAATTCGGCGGCCCACCGCCCCCATAGATATAGAGACGGAAGGTTATCCCGTCTTCCATGCCTTGGAATCTCGCCGCCGACAAATCGACCACAATATTATTAGAAGCTTCGGCCCAGGTCCCGGCATCCGTCGTCTGCCCCGTCGCGATTTCCGCCCCACCCGCGTAGCCGTCGACCGAGGAAAACAATGCCCAGCGCTCTGCCGCATGCGTAAGTTCTTCAACAAAGGTCCGGAATGTCAGCGAATCCAGGTTCACCTTGTACCCGGCATCCGGGGTAACACTGAACTCCATGTAATCATTGGCAAGAATTGCGGCGGTCAGGTCGTCGGCATCCAGCATATCGTCAAAAGCAAAATTATCGCCTGAGCCGCCGAACGCGACAGGCTCCCCCGCAGCAAATACATTCCCTTCCGCATCCAGTCCATCTGCGGGAGCAAAGGGAATCTCATAGCTTGCCGTTAAACCGACCCCCACCCCGAAATCGGAGGCGGCCACATTGGCCCCAAGGGCAGTTACCTCCGAGGTGCTGTAGCCGTCGCTCGTTTCAAAATCATAGCCCGCAAGTATTTCTGCCTGCGCAAAGGAACTAAGTCCCAGCAAACATGTACATAAAATGATAGATTTATTTGGCACCGGCGCCCCCTCTTTAAACCTCTAAAGAGAGCAATATCCATACCATCCACAGCACCCATTCACGATCGCCGGAACCGGGATTAGTCCGCCCAAATCTCCAGCTGAATGAACCGGACCGGTTTGTCAGTCAGATAGCGGTTGGTGACGGGTTCGTAGCCATCGACGGCCGGGCCGACGTCGATTTGATCCTGTGCGTTGGTGAAGACAACAGAGGTGATCAGGTTTGTTGAATTCAGCAGCTGGTAGCTCAACCCTTGTGCGATATAGTCCGACCGGCGATGGTGGATATATTCAAACCAGTTCGTTCCACCTTCAAACGATGCGTTTATCCAATCCTTGGAACCGGCATCGGAGTTGGTTGGATTCATACCCAGAGCATATTCCGCGAGGTTATCGTAGCCGTCGCCCAGACCGCCGTTTTCAATATCCGCGTCGAGCTGCGCATCGGGATCCTCCAGGCCGTAGTCAAATGCCCACGCGGAATAACTGCCGGCGGGAATGAGCGATACATTAATGCCGAAATCGACATCCTTTAAATTCCATCGTTGCGGGTTGGCGCTGGGCGCACCGCCCAAATCGGCCGATGTCACATAAAGCATATCACTCTCCGCCAGAAGGCCCGTCAAATTATAGGTTGAGGCATTGAATCTGGATGCAAATAAATTACCTTCAGTCCCGCTTCCCACAACCACCTGATGGCCATACCCATTCCCGGTTTCTTTATACGAGGCACCCGAAAAGTGGTTTAAAGAAGCCGTATACAATCCCTGACTCGCAGCAATCTGAATATTCTGAAGGGTGAGCACCAACGTCTCCCCGGCATCCATATGACCGTTGCCTACAGCCCAGCCATTCCCTGTAATGATCACCGAGGAATCGTTCGTGCCGATTGCTGCCGTTCCATTATGGGCATTCCTATCCGTATCCGAGCCGATATAGGTGGTGGCGGCAGCACTGCCGGACCAGGCCTCGACCAGTACGTCGAATGTCAATGTGTCGTTGGTGGAGTCACCGTCATAATCCCCGCCGGTGTAAGTTACGGAATAAAGATAGTCATTACCGGAAGCAACCCCTGAAACAGTCAGGTTATTTGTGCTTCCCTCAACCATCAACGTGTTGCCCAATAGCGCCGCATCGAGATCCGTAAAACTCAACGTGGGCGGCACAACCGGAGGAATAACCGCCACCGATACATTGATGCCGAAGTCGACGTTGGCCACTCCCCATCGGGTTGAACGGGTCCCGCCCCCGTTCTCCGATGAGACATAAAGCGGGCCCGTACCGACATCTATCGGGCCCGACTCCTGATCGGTTGCAAAATAATACGTCGGCAGATTGGTTCCCGAACCTAAAATTGCGATATGGGAATTCGCGGTAGAGGCGGTTTGCTCCAGACGCGCGGAAGTAAACCCGGTTGAGTCCACCCGGCTGATGATTGCTTCATCAGAAAAAGAAACGGCCATATTTTCCAACAGAAACTCCAGACTTTCTCCGACGTCTATTCTTAAGTCGCCCACAATAAAGGCGGAATCGACGATCGAAACAGTTGATGCCGTGCTGCCGATCGTTGCGGAGCCCGTGGCCGCATCCATGGTGCCGCCATCCCAGCCCTTCACTCGCAGTTGAAAGGTCAGCGTATCATTGGTGCTATCCCCGTCATAATCCGCACCGGTGTAGGTCACGGAATACAGATGGTCATTGCCCGACGCAGCGCCCGAAACGCTCACATTATTTGTACTACCCCCAACCATCAGCGTGTTATTCGTCAACGATACGTTGAGATCCGCAAAGTCCAGCGAGGTCAGCACATCCTCCGCAACGACCAGAATTTCTAGGGTTCCCGTCACTGTGAGTCCACAAAGGTCTGACACCTGAACCCTCCAGCTGCCTGCTCCGACATCCGTTGCGCCCGGCATTCCAGTGAGCGTTCCGTCGGCCGCAATTTCCAGCCAGGCGGGACCGTTCACTTTGCTATACGTTATGGGATCCCCATCGACATCGTTGGCCCAGCTGGCTAGAGAGTCATGGTAAGCGCGATCCGCAACCGCATGCCCGGCTGTAAGCGCACCGGTGCTCAATCGCGGTGCATCATTGGTTGCGGTCACCGCAATCATCACGGTGGCCTTAAGGCTGTTCTCTATGCCATCGTTTACAATGTAGGTGAAAGCATCTGACTCCGCATAATCCGCATCCGGCGTATAGGTCAGATCGGGAGCGGTTCCGCTCAAGGTTCCGTGAGCAGGTGACGCTGAAATAGAATAGGTCAGCGGGTCATCATCGATATCGAAACCCGAAAGCGTAAGGGCCAATGAATGGTCTTCCATCACGGTGTGGCGGCTTGAGTCGGCGCGGGGCCGATGATCGTTAATCGTGAACGACCAAACTGCACCCGTAACAACCGAGCCGTCGCCCAGCACGCTGTCGATGCGCCAATAATAGGTCTGATCATTGGTCCACCCACCCGGATTGAAGATGTTGTTGGTCTGGCTCCCCGCAAAAGCGAGGCTGTTGGAAGCCGTACCGAGGTAGATATCGTAGGAGACCGCTCCCAGCCCGCCGAGCCACATCAAGTCACAATCGTATAAAACATTCGCACGCCCGTCTGCCGGAATCGGCACCGACGCCTGCGTCAGCTTGCGGCCGGGAATCCAATATTCGGTATCCCCATATTCATAGGCCCCAATATCGGGAGCGGCCCCGAGATATCCCGCCGTGACATCGATGTCGTTGCCATTGACGGAACACGTGACATTGGTTCCCTGATCCACCAGCTCAACGGCATCCGCCTTCGGCCGGAAGTCCCAGTGGTCCGGATCGCGCAACAGATCCGTCATATTCGACGATCGGCTCTGACCCACATAGTTGCAGGAATTTGTTCCAGGCATTGGATTATCGTTCAGGCTGTCGGCCGCATTGTTGCGGGTCGTCGTATGTTCGTTCCCGCCTAAAGCCACAGGAACCGCAAAGTCGGATTGTCCTCCACTAACCCCTGTTTTACTGAACGCTACATTATTATAGACTTCATGAAGGTCGCCCTTGAGATAGAAGGCGTCGCCCACACCCGCAATCCCCTTGATGAATGTGGCCATGGCCACATTACGATATAAATTGGCCCGCACACCCAGAAGGATGGGCGTATTGCTGCCGTCCCATCGATAATCCCGCCGGTTGCCAACAAACCAGTTATAGCGGCCGACGGATTCGGTGACGTGCTCATGCGGACAGTATACGGATGATGTATCGCTCCCCTCCATTTTTCCGCATCCGGTATGATAATTATATTCAACCGTCCAGGGCCGCCCTTCCGTATCATCATACAGATGCAGAATAATTCCCTGGGCGCTTCCGGCGGTATCAACCGTGTTACGCCGATAGACAAAATCCCTCGTCTGCTTAAAGGACATCGTACCTTGACAATGCCCTTCGATGGTCGTGCCGATTTCATCGTCGCTGAGGTTAACAACGGCGTGGTCGATGTTATAGAAAAGGTTGTTCTCCACCAGCATGTCTTCCACATAGTTGCCCCATAATGCCCCCCCATCGGCATATCGGAACGCGCAGTTAAACACCGTGATATTCTGGCAGAAATCTGATTCAGTTCCCGTAAAATAGGCCGTTATCGGCTGCGCGATACGGCCCAGCGATCGCTGTGAACAGACATAATAGTCAAAGTCGCAATTCTGGATCGTGATGTGGTCGGACGACTCGAAATAAAAGGTCGTTGCAAAAAAATCGATGCCATCAATTACGACATCGTGCGTATCGGCATCACCGATCACCGCCAGGGTATTGGTGCCTTTTGCGTAAATCTGCCGCCCCGTGGGATCCAGCCCGTCATCCGCCCAGAGATACAGGGTTCCGGTGGACTCGTCATAGCCCCACTCCTCGGCCGAATCCAATAAGACGCGCTCTGCGTTATCCTTTCCGCCTTCAAAGAAATATTCGTTGGTGGTCTTATATTTTTGAACCTCGGCATAATTAAAGGTGTTGGAACCGGCGATGTGATTTTCGACCAACCGGGCTGCGGTGTGATGGTTCCCGCAATTGAGTATCGCGATGCAGTCGGTTAAGGAAAAACCAAGCCCGACCAGCTCCTCATCGACCAGCGTGCCGTTCGACGATCCGGCATCCCATTCAATCCGAGCGGCCCCCTTCGACCAACACGCATCCGAAAAGACCAGCGCGTTAGGATAGCGCGCCAGCGTCATGACCTCCCCATCCACAAACAATTGGGTAACATCCTCCGATACGGTCGTTTTATAGACGTTGCCGATGTCCAGCGCCCAGCTGTTGGTGATGGCAACCGTGCCGTCCAGCGTCACCGTTTCGTCCTGATAGGCCGTCAAGGTAATGGGGTTCCCCGAGCTGCCGGCCACACCGGCCAAATCGACGACTTCGCGGTACGTGCCCCCCCGGATGTAGCAGGTGTCGCCTGGAGCCATCTGGTCAACGGCATGCTGAATCGAGGCAAAGGGCCCCGCCAACGTTCCGTCATTCGTATCACTGCCGGCAGTGGAGACAAAATAGTCCATCCCTGCCGACACGCTTGCAGCTCCAACAACTAACAGCATTTCTAATCCACTCTTAATATTCATTCCATTCCCTCTTATTTTAATAAAACTTTTTCCAATGGTTGGAAAATCAGGCCTTTAGAATCAGAAGCTGAATAAACTTTTGACGTTCATCCCTCCACGCATGCGACTCAACCGTATGGTTAACTGCACCGCCACCAACACCATGGATGTACACTGCCAGCGAATCCTTATCAAAATTGTCCTGATAAAGAACCACTGCCCGTACTCCTGCTGTAGCAGTAACCACCAGCACCGCAACCGCTAAACATTGCTCAACACCCATTCCCGTACCACCTTTTTTCCTAGCCTAGCAATGTACTAACTACCGGAGTGTTGCCCATCCCTATTTTTCAGGATGGTAACGGCGAATAACACAGCTCATATCTCACAGTTTGTGAGGAAGACCATTTTTCTTTCGTGCAACCGTCGTCTTTCCGCGGCGCCATGTTCCTCTTTATGGCGAAATTCTTTAATCTGGATTCTGGAGGGGTGCCGGCCTCTGGCTTACCCCTATTTTGACACCAAAATTCGGTTTTCATCCACACTTCCGATTATGCTAGCTTAAGTGATTGTTTTTTGGAGGATCCCTTTGTGTATTTGAAAACCTTGGAAATAGTCGGTTTTAAAAGCTTTGCCAATAAGACCAAGCTTGAGTTTGAGCCCGGCATGACGGCGATTGTCGGCCCGAACGGCTGCGGCAAAAGTAATGTCTCGGATTCGGTACGCTGGGTATTGGGCGAGCAGCGGGCCCGCGCGCTTCGCGGAGCCAAGATGGAAGACGTCATTTTCAACGGCACCGATTCCGCCAAACCGCTGGGTATGGCTGAAGTCAGCATCACCCTGGCCGACTGCACGGAAGCGCTGGGCATTGAGTATAACGAGGTCTGCATCACCCGTCGCGTATTCCGTTCGGGCGAAAGCGGCTATTTCCTGAACCGCAAAGCCTGCCGCCTGAAAGATATACATCGCCTTTTCATGGACACCGGGGTCGGCACCGATTCCTATTCCGTGCTGGAACAGGGAAAAATCGATCAGATTCTTTCCGCCCGCCCTGAAGACCGCCGTACGGTTTTCGAAGAAGCCAGCGGCATCACGAAATACAAAGCCGACAAAAAAGAAGCCCTGCGCAAACTTGAACACACCGAAGCCAACCTGCTGCGGCTGGATGATGTGATCCGCGAAGTGAAACGCCAGATTATTTCGCTGCAGCGTCAGGCGGGCAAAGCCAAGCGGTTCAAAGAGCTTTCCGAAGAAATGCGCGGATTGGACATCTATGTCACCAACCAAAAGCTGAAAGAGTATTCCCGGAAAATCAATGAACTGACAGGCGAGCTCCAGATTCTGGAACGCAAGGTGAACGAACTGCACCGGCAGGTGGAAAGCGCCGAAACCGAAGCCGAATCATCTCGCAAAGCACTCACCCAGCTGGAAGAAACAATCTCCACCGCCATGGAACAGGCTTCCGCCGCGCGCAGCGAACTCGAGCGCACCAAAAACCTGATTCTGATGAATACGGATCGGATTGCCGAGCTCACCACCCTCGCCCAGCGCAATACGCAGGAGACCGAGGAAGCCCGTGTTCGTCTGGAAACCCACCGCCACGAGCTTGAAAAGATTATTGCCGAGATTGCCGAAGCTGAAACCTCGAAGAAGGAAGCGGCGTCCGGCCTCGAACGTGCGACCCTGGCTCAAAAAGAGGTGGAAGATCAGATGAATGCCACACGCATGGATCTGAACAATCTGCGCAATGAATCTGTGGTACTCGACTCTAAAGCCTCCAATATGCAGAACGAGCTCAATGCGCTGGATGCCCGCGATCGCGAGTCGATGCTGAAAAAGGAGCGACTGGCGACCGAGCAATCGGAACTTGAACGTTCGCTGGCTTCCTACACGGAACGCGAAGAGGAAATGACCGCTAAAGTGGAAATGCTGGAGGGCAAAGTGGCCGAACAGGCCGACACCCTCAATCAGCTAAACTCAGACCGGACCACTCGAAGAGACCTGATCGTTGAAAAAGACCGCAAGCTCAACGACACCCAGAAAACCGCTGCCGCCAAACGCGCGCAGCTGGAAATGCTGTCCGGTGGTGAAGCCCGTACCGAAGGGTTCCCGCCCGGCGCTCAGGCCCTGCTGGACCCGCCCTCCGACTTCAACCTCGACTGCGACGGCATCATCGGTCCACTGGCTGAACAGCTGACCACTTCGCCGGAATACCAGACCGCACTTGAAGCGATCATACGGCCCTGCATCGATGCCATTGTGGTGCGCAACGAAGCCTTTGCCCGCGATGCCCTCAACTGGCTGCGCGATCAGGAGGCCGGCAGCGCCCGCCTGTTGAGCGTTTCATCCGCCAAAGAAGATGCGGAACTCGATTCCTCCGCCATCGGGAAAGCCCTGCTGGATTGCATTTCGTTCGAAGCTTCCGTGGCTCCGCTCGTCCGCCGTCTGTTCTGGAACGTCCGCGTGGTCGGCTCTGAAGTGGAAATCCCTGCCATTCTTTCCGCCGATACGGTGGTCGTGACACAGAGCGGAACGGTGGTTTCCGGCTGTGGATCTTCCGAACTTTGGATGCCCGGAACAGAAGACAAAAGCCCCCTCGCCCGACATCAGATGCGCGAACGTCTGCAACAGGAGATTGAAGCGCTCGAAAAAGAGATCCAAACCTTGGAAACTTCGCTGGAAACGTTGCGCGGCGAAGAGTCCGGCATGGCGGCCAGCATCGAGCAGGCCCGCCAGATGCTGCAGGAATTCCGCCGCGAGCTCGCCCTGCAGGAAGGTGAAAAACAGGTGATTGTCCGCGAAACCAAAACAGCGCGTGATCGCTTTGAAACCGTTTCCTTCGAATTTAAGAACCTGACCGAAAATGCGAGCGAAGGCACAGCGCTTCGAAAAAACCTGGCCACGCAGCTACAGGCCATTCGTGACCGGCAGTCCGAAGTCCGCGCAAAGAGCGCCGAGCAAACCAAGGCGCTCAACGAAGTGGAAGAGCGGCGCAACGATGCGCTTCAGGTTACTTCGGAACACCGTATCGTCTACTCGCATAAAACCTCGGCCCTCGAACACCTGAACAGCCGACGCGAGCCCACGGCAGCGCGCATTCGCGAACTGGAAGATCTGATTAACGATCGTTCCAGCGGCGTAGATTCCTACAACACCCGTATCGAAGACCTGCGCTTTTCGATTGAAGACGAGCAGAATAAAATTGAACCGCTCGAAATCCGGCTGGAAGAAACCACCCAGACCCTGGAAGCCGAGCGGGCCCGGCGCGAAGAAACCATTCAGATTCTCACCACGGCCGAAAACCGCCTGCGCGGGCTGCGGAACGGGCTGGAATTTGAGCTGAATAAAAAGTCCAAGTTCGAAGTCGAGAAAGCCGAATTTACCATGCGGCACGATAATGCGTTGGAGCGCGTCACCGGCGCCTACCATATGACCAAGGAGGAGCTGGCCGAGACCGAAGCTCCGCGCTGGGAAAATGATGAAATTCCGGATCGGGAAATCATCGAAACCCGCGTCGCCGAACTCCAGGCGAAACTCGATTCCATGGGCCCGGTCAATCTCGTGGCCATTGAAGAGCATGCCGAACATGAAGAACGCTATACCTTCCTCATTCAGCAGCAGGAAGATCTCAACACGGCCAAAGTGCAGTTGCTGGATATGATCAAAACGATCAATGCCACCACCACCCAGCTTTTCAAAGAAACATTCGATAAGGTGAACGAGCAGTTCCAGGGCATGTTTAAACAACTGTTTGGTGGCGGCTCAGCAAAGCTGGTATTGACCGACGATGAAGATGTGCTGGAAGCCGGCATTGAGATCATTGCCCGTCCGCCCGGCAAAAAACTGCAGACCATCTCCCTGCTGTCCGGCGGGGAGCGCACGATGACGGCGGTCGCCCTGCTCTTCTCGCTCTTTAAAGTGAAACCCAGCCCGTTCTGCGTGCTCGACGAGCTGGACGCCGCGCTGGACGATGCCAATATCAACCGGTTTGTGGACGCCCTCAAAGGGTTCCTGACCTCCTCGCAGTTTATTATCATCACGCATAGTCGCCAGACCATTGCCGCCGCCGATGTCATCTACGGCGTCACAATGCAGACCCGCGGCATCTCCAAGGTGGTCTCCATGAAATTCGCCGACTATCAGGCGAATGAAAAAGATATGAAGTAGAGCGTGACCATTGAAACGTGAGGCGTAATCTGTAAGAAAATCCTCCTCACACAAACTTAACCCCAAAGAGTCACGGCTCAACCGTCACTCATCAAGATATATGAGCAACGATAAACAATTTGATTTCTGGTACGCGGTAAATAACACCGAACTGATTGCATCGCCTTCGGGACACCTTGAAACTTTCGGCGACACGGTGGTGAACTATTATATGGTCTGCCAGCAGATGGATAGCATCGACAAAGTGGTCGTCCGCGAAGGTCATCTCAAGGCACTGAAGCCGGCCATCATTACCCCGCAGTCGCTGGGCCAGGTGGATGTGGGCGATCTCGGCGAGGAAGCCAAAGAATATGCCGACTGGCTCGCCAAACATGCCAACGAACTTCGTATCATTCAATACGGCTTTGCACTCCAGAAACAGGAGTCGAAGGAATATACCGTTACCGACCAGATCGATAACGTACTCGACCGTGTTAAAACGGAGGTGGAAGCGCTGAACGACCCGCTCAGTGCGATCCTGGTCGGCGTTGATGATCCATGGGAAGTGTGCCTGATGAAACTGATGGTTGATCTGGTACAGCACTCTGCACAGGATAATATGCGCGACTTCCAGCAGCAGTCGCGTGATCTCAAGAAGCGGCTCATCGATAATATCGACCAAGCGTTTCTGGAAGCCTCCCGCGATTCCTCCAAAATCAACGATCTGGCAGAGATGCTAAAACTGAACGGCCTCTGGGAGAAAAATGAAGACCGCTTCTTCGCGCTGGTTAAAGCTTCTGGAAATTAACGTTTCGTTTTATCGTTCCAGACTTCCAATGATTGGAAATCGGAAACAAATCTAAACTCGGGGAATGAAATGAGGCCCAGCCTGCCAGCCGCCCTTGTATCCTTTTCGGTCTGTATGGTAGCGATATCCGGAATTGCGGCGGCCCAGGAACAAGCCCAGTTCACACTTTCTCACATTGAGCCGATTGACGCTCATGACCAATTGGTTTATTCCCGCTACTCCCGTCAAGTGGTTCCGTGCAATATCGATTATGAAACTGCGAAGAAACATATCGAGCTACCTCAACCTGCAACATTGGAGGATGTCACCGCTGGACTAGCCGTGTTTTCTTTCGAAGGTCTGGGCGAGCGGCGTGTTTGGAAATTACCAAACGGACCAGTATATTCCATCTGGCCGGAACTTAAGCAGTTTCCACGCGGACGGAACCGTGGATATATCATACAAGCAGAAGAACTACATATCGGAGGAAGTTGGAAGCGCTATTTCGGCTTCGTTCACAAGGAAGGTGTGGCCGTCGTACCCGCTGAACAGGTCTACTTCTTTGCGTATTCCCATCTTGATGAAAAACGTGTTGAGGGGATTCTTCCCGGAGGCATTATTTGGTGCACCTCCGAGACCTACGCGCCAGAGACCTCAACTGCGGATAAACCCTCGCGTTGCATTGACATCTACCTTCACAACCGCCGAGGCACCCCCATCATTGCAAACCTTGACTGGTTCCGCATCGCATCTGATCATTGCCCCGCTCTCGCCAAAGGCATCACGCTCAAGCTCAAATACGCTCCCTTCAAACCGCACACTCCTAAAAAAAACTACCCATGGAACGATGACTACAGCCCACTTGAACCTACGAGACAAAATACTTTCACCCCCACCAATCGGCTGGAACAGATAGAGACAGGCAGTTTTCGCGAGCTAGGCACGCTGGATTTCGCGGAGTGGTTCGATATTACTAAAGAAGGGCATTACAAACTGGACTTTGAATTCGACACGGTGGCGTTGGGTTTGACAGACGAACCCACTAAGGTTCATGACCGTGTCTCTCAAGGTTTTAAGGTGGGCACACCTTCACCGCGCCTTACTCTAACCGAGCTAAACGAAACCATTCCCCCATTTGGAGGCCGCTACACTGAGCAACAACTTCATGACTTGATTGTTCGATCTGTAAAACCTTTGCTATCCGCAACCATGCATCCCCAAAGGCAATCCACGAAATCTGTACCTATAGAGTTTCGGAAACTCGAAAAGCAATTGGGAGAGAATTGAGCCTCCCCCCATCATCAAACCAGTGACCTAAAAAAATAAAATATAATTTGGTCTGGTTTTATGCCGAGTGACCGAAGGTCGCGAGGGGCGA